>NZ_PDBS01000002.1 GCF_002572525.1 Natrinema sp. CBA1119
ATGATGGAGCACGTCGACGATATCGCGGCGAAAATCGTGTTAGCCACGAGCGACGGTGACTCCATCCGCCAAATCGCTCACAAGGTCGACGGGACCTACTCGTGGGTGTACACCTGGATCGAACGCTTAGAGGATATCGATGTCGTCGAGCGAAACGACGGCGTTCACGTGACCGCACCCACTGTCCGTGAAGGGTACGCTCATGCCATGGAAGCAATCAGTCGGCAGTCTCCGCCAACCACCGCAGAGGCGTACGTGTTGCCACACTTTTCACAGATGGCGTTCACATATACCAAAATCGACGCTGTCTATGTGTGGACACATGGTGGGTACCAGATTGCACGCGGTTCCGACGCCTATCCTGTATTTATGCGCGTTCATGATACGGACGTTGAACAATGGATATCGTTCTTCGAGCGATATGGGATTCCGAGCACCGTTGGCGAGCGCGATGACAGTGTTATCGACGACGCCCCAGGAGAGATCTACTACAGCTTGTACCCAACGACCGAACAGTTCGATCAAGAGTGGGTAGATGGTAACCCAGTGATTCCATTAGCCGAGGCAGTCGAGTACATGCAGGAGTATCGCTGGAATTTCGAGCCAGCATTACAGATGATCGCCGACGAATATGAGGTCGACATCGACGTTGATCGGTCCAGCTACATTCCATCGCAATGAGTCTCCCCGAACGTGAGAACGAGCTCTTATCGACGCTTCAAGCAATTATCAATGCCGGTCACCCATACGTTCTCGTCGGTGGATGGGCTGTCACTGCATTCAATCAACGGTTCTCAACCGATGTGGATCTCGTCATCCCTGAGACGGCATTAAAAGAATACGAATCCTTCCTTGCTGAACACGGGTACGAGCGGACTAACGAGTACGATACAAGTGCACTCTACGAAGGGCGCTTCATTCAGTTTTCGAAAGATGTTGGTAACCCAGTGAGCATTGAGTTGTTGGTGAACGCACTTCGGTGCCGACAGACAGACGCAGAGTGGTCGTATCGATACCTCACACAACATTCACAGCCAGCGACTGTCGGGCGGACGCTTACAGTTGATGCTCAGATCCCAGAACAAGAGTTGTTGCTGGCAATCAAGCTCCATAGCGGTCGATTAACGGATATTCGTGACGTAATCGCGGCTGCGACGGATGCAGACTTTGACCGCGTCGAAACTCATCTCCATCGGGGGGACCCAAGAGCGCTCTCCACCCAGCTTGAAGACATTCTCGAGCAATTGGCTGATGAATCGTTCATCGATGCCTTCAAAGGCGAATTCCAACAGAAAACTATCCCAGAGGACGACATCAAACGGGTCCGCAGGTTTCTTCGTGATCAGCAAGACCGACTCAAATAATCGGAACCACCTGTCTCTTCGGTATGCAGAAAGTGTTGGTTTAATATCCGTTCAGTATAGATCTGTCTGCTATATGACTGAGCCAACGGAGACAATTGAGATCGAGAACGTGGTTGCGTCGAGGGGGATCGACTAGGAACTCAATTTCGAACAGTTAGGAGAGGATCTAGATAGCGTGGAATATGATCCCGAGCAATTCCCTACTCGTGTATCGGACTCAAGATCCGAACGCCGCTGCCCTCATTTTCTGGCCGGGAATATTGTCTCTACCGGGGCCAATAGTGAAGAAGCTGTTCAAGAGTCGCTGACCATCGGTTTTGCTGCACTACGAGAGCTCGGAATCACAGTCATGGAATCACCTACGATTGAGATTCAAAACATCGTCAGCAGTGTTGACTTCAGACATCAGCTTAACCTCAACGCAATTGCGATCGGGCTTGGACTGGAAGTGGTGTAGTACGAACTCGAACAGTTCCCGAGACTGGTGTACCGGACAGATGAGCTGGATGTGGTGATTCTGCTCTTCGGTAGCGGGAAACTGGTGATCATCGGCGGATCACAGCTGAACGATACCGAGCACGCGATCGAAACTATTGCAGTTACCTTCAGCGACTTAAATCTCTTGTAGGTGGAACGCGTTTCTCTGATAGACTGGTTGATGGGGTGCCGGACACTCTTATACGAGCAGATAGATACTATCAGTAATGAGGGACGAGAAGCCACTGATGTCCTACCAGTTGACCACCCGTTGATCTCTGTGCCGCCCTTGATCTGATCAAGTGTGACCATCTCATCGTCGATATGAGTCGGATACTCGTGATCTTCCGGAACACGGTTTTCAACGTCGAGGTCCGTCACGGGATCTTGGAGTCTGCTGGTCAGGTTTCTATCGAAGTGCTCGATGCACCATTACAGGCAGCAGCTACTGGAAACATGCTGATAGAACAGTTTTTGAAGCAACTGGAAACCACGACAGAGACGGACTGGCGTGACACGCCCGCAGACAATTGACCGAATTTGACCAGCTTCGACACGATATCGGAATGCACCGACTACTGGGAGGGCCATTGATGCCATTGAAATTAAGTTCTCCACCGTATTCACGCTCTAGGCCGTCGAACTAAGCTAGACGTGAAATCAACACCGTTAACTGCTGTTTCTTGCTTTTCCCTCCCATGGGAATACCTCTGGTGGTGATGCTCAGTGGCGACGGATAAGGATGATCCGACGGCATCCCCTGACACTATTTCGTCCCTCTCACTCGATACGGTACTGGAGGTCCTGTCCAATCAGCGTCGCCGGTTTGCTCTCTATACCCTCATCGATACCTCAACCGATGTCGTTGACCTTCAGACGCTCATCGAGGACGTGGCAACGTTGGAAGCAGCACGTGCGGACGAAGCACTCACCCGTGACCGGTACCTGGCGGTCGGGAGTGACCTGTATCACTGGCACCTCCCGGTACTGACGGATGTCGGAATTGTTGAAACCGACACACGAAGTGGAAGCATTCGGTACTCGCGAACCGATCTGCTGGAAACATGGGCTGGCCGTGTGAGACAGGATGAACTGCCTAGGTGAGGACTGTCGCTGCTTCTTTTCAGCAGACCAGCGGGGTCTTGGAGTGAACGACCGCTCGAGACGAATGGCTACCGTTCAGTGAGGATACTATTTTGTAGCTGTGGCATTGATTCTCTAGCGCCATGGCTAATGTCTGCTCGACGTGTGGATTGCCTGCAGAACTGTGCATCTGTGACGACGTCGCAAAAGAGTCGCAGCAGATCACAATCCGCATAGACGAGCGCAGTTACGACAAGGAAGTCACAGTATTCGCTGGATTCTCCGTCGGTGATGTCAATCTTCAGGCACTGGCATCGGACCTAAAGTCACAGTTTGCGTGCGGGGGGACCGTTACCGACGAGACGATCGAACTTCAGGGGAATCACACTGGACGCATCAAAGAATACCTCCGGGAGCATGGGATCACTGTCGCATGATTTATCTACTGATCGGTACCCAATGTCTGCCATACAAGATACGAGATCAGGGTGTGAAATGAACGGTATAGGACTTGCTCCCGGGCAATATGTGATCGACCGAGATGACGATGATCCTGATCTTGCAGCCGTTGTCCAGTATCCCGGTACGACTATCGCAGAGACACGCGTTACCTATCCCAACGGGAAGGAACGAACCGTCGCAGAGGATAATCCCGCGTACGAAGCGGACGAGCCGGCCGTAACGGTCGCCTTTGTGGAGTCAGGACTCGACCAGAGCTGGCCGGAGTGGCGTGACAGTAGCGCCGAAGACCTCTCTGACGGCATCCAAGACCACGGCGTGAAGTGTTATACCTTTCCAGAAGCACGGCTCACGCCGGTACAAACCGAAGCCGATTCAGCGGTATCCCCGCAGAGAACTGTTGAGATAGATGCGTTGCAGACACGGCTCGAGGATGCGGAATGGTCGGTCACTCTGGCCGATGACGGGGCGTTAATCGCCGAGAAAATGGGAGACCGGTATCGGACACACCGACAGGGCAGGTTGACGGCGAGGGCCAGCTCCGCGGCCCTCTGGAGAATCTCGTGGCGCACTATAGGAAGTGACTCCCTGTACTGACCGCACGAGTATCGCCCGGAGCAAGGTTTAGCCCGGTCACCGCACAACGTGTTCGTATACCGTTCAGTGTTAGCTGGCAGACACTCCTCAACAAACTCGCCGACCTTCTGGAGGACGAAACGCTCATTACTCCGCTATCGCACAAACGGTTTTTGATCACCGATGTCCAGAAGCACCGTGTCATCGTTCGATTTGTGGGGCCGGGTGAGAATGCCTTGTTTAGACGCGGTATAGGTCGTTCTAGACTGTTTGTGTACACGCTACGAGATTGGTATCGAGAGACGCTTCTAATCTAGTTGACCGGAAGTAGCCACACTGTCTGAACTCAGGAGCGTCTAAACACGGCCGAGTCAGACTATTCTTCGATAGTCTCACTCGAGTCGATGACGCGGACACTGAGAACGAGGAGTGAGACGATTTTCGCTTCGATCCATGATTCGACGGAGCAATACGTCGGATTTAGATTCGCTGCATCCGTATCGAGAGCTGCGTTCGGGAAATCGCCGTGCATATCACAGACCCAGTGGGCTTCACCGTACCGCAAAACCGGGTCCATTGCTGTCCCACAGACGGGGCAGGTGGCTCGTCCGGGAGCGCTCATCGCTGCTCCGCGAGAGCAACGACGGGGTCTTCGTCTGTACGCTCCATGTGTTCGACAAAGTCTTCGTAACGGGCGCGAATCGTGGACTCACCGACTCCCGTGACGGTCGCCAATTCCGTCGTGCTTGTGGCTATCTCCGCGGCATTCGCAACGTACAACCACGCTCCAGCAAGGATTCCTAAACACCGTTTGTTCCGTGCCCAATCGGTCGTCCGTGCCTCGGCGAGGAGTTCGTCGACAAACGACACCGCCTCGGGAGACGCATTGGGAAACTGGATCTCGAACAGTTTGCTTCCCGTCGCCTCGAGGAGGTTGTCTCGCCGCTTGCGAAGGGTCGCAGTCGAAATATCGAAGTGGGAGGCAAGATCGGCCTGTGAGAGTTCGACGTCGGTCGGTGAACAGACGACGTAGAGAACTGCGGCGGCATACGTATAGGGAGAAACACCGCTCGTCGCGCCGGCGGCGTCCCTGGTTCGGGCGAGACACATAGCTCGCTTTCGAACGACGTCTGGCAACGCAAGTTCCTCACAACACGTCTCAATAAGCGTCTCCGGATCGGCGAGCGGAACCTCGATCTCGAGCCTCTGCGAGAGGCGCTGCATTTCACCGATGATCTGCTCCTTTGAGAAGGGCGGCCGATCGGCTATGACAGTGACTCGCACCGGCTGCTCGCGAAGCCGACACGCGATGAGCAGACACGCGGCGGCAGTACGTTGGGGCGATATGACCCGGATATTGTTTCGTTGTAACTCTTCGGCGAGTATCGTCGCGTACCGTCCGATCGAATCGTCGACATCAAGTTCCGTTACTATTGCCGTGATCGCCGCTGAAACTGGTTTGTCTGTCATCTCGTCTTGATCTCCGATGGCGGGTGATTCCGCATAGTATCCGGTAACTACATCACCTGATTCGATCGCGGTTCGTACAGAGTTCAACGTCATCGATCCGTATGAACGTTTTCTTAATTCGTGTTCCATCCAGTACGAACGTACGACGACGTCGGGCGCGATATGACCTGATCAGACACGCCGCACAATATGATTCCTATTTAGACTTGAGAGCGATGATACTCTCGCTGTGCGTGCAGGAATCACGTCGGATATCAGATGGAATACGATGCGCGTACTACTGCCGAGCATCGATTTCCGAGTCGGTTACTGCAGGCTCGGACTCATAGTGATTAAGGAGGTTATTTACCGATAAACGTAGTAGAGTTGGCAATGGGTCGGCTCGACGATATCACGCTTGAGGAACTCTATGACCTCAAGGAGCAGATAGACGAAGGGAAGCCGCGAGATCGTGTTCTCGCGGCGATCGGGCGCAAGCAAGGCGATCAACTGGATACGTTGGCTGACCGTCATGGAGTCGTCGAGAAAACGATCCGCAACTGGCTCGATCAGTTCGAGGAAGAACCGATCGAGAAAGCCCCCTACGACGCTCCTCGACCAGGAGGCTCAGCAAAGATCGAGGGACAAGACCGTGAGCATCTCTTCGAACAGTTGCAACAGCCACCAACCGAACTCGGCTATGATCAGCAAGCGTGGTCAGCGAAGCTTCTGCTTCACCACGTCAACGAGGAGTACAGCGTCGAATACCACGAGGACTACGCATACGAGTTGTTGAGAGAGGCCGTGCTGTCCTTGTGGACAGCACGGCCTCAACACTATGAAGCTGATCCCGAATAGAAGGCCGAGTTTCAGCAGACAGTCGAAAAAAAGATCCGAACTGAGCGAGAAAACCGTCGTTGTCGTCGATCAGTTCACCAAGCACGTTGGTACCGTCCAGCGACGTGGCTGGTACCCGATCGGCTCGAATACGACTATAGAGACGACGAGTTCCTGGGAGTCGGTGACAGTGCTTGGCGCTGTCACCGACGACGGTGACAGCTTCTACTGCTGGACAGAGGAGAACTTGACCAGGTTTCACAGAATTCGGCTGTTGGAGGCGTTGACCGACAAGTTTGGTGAGGAATTAGTGGTATTTCTTGACCGAGCCGGCTACTTCTATGCGAGGGATCTTTGGGAGCACGTGAGCGGAGAGCGCGAGACCGAAACTGTCGGAGACAGTTCGGTCTTGTACGTGCGCGGTGACGATCTCGAAGTGTGGTACTTCCCATCGAAGCTCCCCGAACTGAAGGCCGTTGAAGGGTACTGTGACCAGCTGCAAGAGTGGTTCAAGTACCGCCTTATTCCAGACCTCTCGACGCTGGAAGACTACATTCCACGAGGACTGAGCGTAATCAACGAACCAAACATTTGGCCGTACCTTACTGGTAAAGATTCGTCTTAATCACTATCAGAGGTCAGTTAGTTCACCAGAGCGACTCGTTTGATCGATTTCCTCATACTGGATGAGAGTTTCAAGCCAAGAGTAGTCCCCAAGACCAGTAGGAAGCGGAATTTCTGAACTCATTCTCCTTGCTGAGAAATGGTTCTGTTTTCTTATAAAGAATCGGTATCTTGACTGTAGCGATATTATCCAGCAAGAAAATATTTGTTTTTGTTGTTGACTATGGTGCAGAGTTCTGTTGGTAAAGTCTTGGACACTGTATAGATCACTTGTTAGCGGATATTTTCTCACTTCATTCGAATGACTACCTCAGCGAAGAGTCTTGGAAGGACGGATAGAGGGTGTCATAGAACTCTTTCCAAGAGGTTCATTTCAACAGTTATGTGGTCGAACCAGCCGTTAGGTAGGTCTACGAACTGATCAACAAGATACCATCTCGCTTTCCCTATGAGCAATAGTTAACTCATATCATCACACAAGGTTAGATATGACGGGCGAAGGTGAGAGACAGCGGGCAGCAGCAGTCTGTGAAAACTGTGGGACTGCCCATGCAGTACATCTTGGGCCTGACGGCGAAATACGGCCCATTGGGAGCGGACGAGATGACTCTTGTCCATGTGGCGATGGTGATCTTCGTATTCTCAGCAACGATGGGTCCGTTCTCAAAGATGTAGATATGTAAAGGGGTAGCTGAGTGTGCTGGCAACTATATCCTCTGTACTGAACGGCGCACCTTTCGTCACGGTTCTCAAAAGACAAACGCAGTGGGGGTGACGGCTGCATTTGCTCACGGTATGAATCGCAGATAGCCGAGGGTTTAGTGCAAGGTTCTCGGGGATTGGTTGGCGCACGATTCACTGCGTAACCTGCCTGGGTGTGCCAGTAACGCGTTGAGGGCAGATCAACAGAATGTTAGAAAGTAACATGGATAGCCATTTGGCCGTCCATTGCAGGCTTATAGTGATTATCTGGGTGACAGTCTGCGGAGAAACCAGCAGTGCGTGGTTCTCCCCTGTACTGAACGCGAATTTTCTAACCAACTCTGAATAAAGAATTCGGATTGCCAACTACTGTTAACGATTGAACGTCCCATCCGGAGCAGGGGTGATCACAGTTCGGATCTCGAGATCAACACGTCTAAGATGCTTGCAACCACCAGTGGGCTGGCGTTGTTCATAATCTGGGCAGGTACACGTCTTCACCTCGACATCGACGATGTAGGTGTTCCCGCTCTCGCTAACAATTTCGTAGATAGGGTCTACCCTGACAAACCAGACATCCCTCTCTTCGCTCAATGCACGCCGGGTTCGTGGATTCTCGATCGAGTAGCCACCGGCCTCGAGCGGGGTCGGTGGAGCTGGTGTCTCACAGTGGGCGATGAACTGGCTACGACAATTTCGTTCTTGACCGCAGTTCCGGCAGCGCCAGTAGCGCGTTCGGTACTCAAAACCATCAGTGAGGTTGATCTCGTACGGTGTTGGCTCCGCGCCTGGCAGCCACTCGTCGATGGCGACGAGTTCGTGCCCGTTCAGTTGAGCAATGTCGCCGGAATAGCGTCGCTCTCGGTCACTTGTGTCGTTGCAGTCATGGTGGTGGTCCTGGTGTTGTTCGCGAGGGATCGGTCGATCTGTACTCATGGGTACTCTCGAGGCAAACATCGTCGCGCCTCGCCCATCAGGCGCGAAAAAACGGCTTCGAGAGCGGGTTGTCGGTGGAGGAGAGTAGTTTCTGACTGGAACGAGCGATCTCCGTTCCTTCAGATTCTTTCCTCGAGTGAGATCAGGTCCAGACGGCAAGTCCTTCGTCGAGGACTCGAGTGGGGGACACACAGACGATGACGATCGACGCGCCGAAAGCGGCGGGTTTCGAATCGGTGACACATTTCATCTAGAATTGGCGGCTATCGTTCGCCGCCTACCAGGACGATCGCTGGCGTATCGAACTCGAGAAGAGTAGCTACCTGATCTCGGCGGGATTTGGATGGGTCAGTAGGACGGTTCCGACACACTTGGAATCGGAGCAGGGTTGATATAGGACAGGACGAACATATTCACTGTCGCGTTCCCACCGCGCGACACGATCCAATCAGCACCCAACCCTACTGATCTAGTTTCCATGCCGCCAGGCGGCCATCCCCCTGTGCCTATCCGGGCGGCATTTTGAGGTCTTTTCGAGGCGATCAAACGCCGAGCGATAGCTATCCCATCTCGAGTGCGTCGACGGCCTCGGCGGGCTCGATGTCGTGATCGACGAGGCGGCTCGCTACGAGCTGCCATGCGTGTTTCGCGAGTTCGGGATCAGCTTGCTTGTAGTAGACGCTAAACTCGGTCAGTGCGACGGCGATCAGGAGGTCCTTCTGTTGATCAGTGAGAGGCATCGCCAGCGTTAGCCGCGGCTTTGTACAAAAGCTCACGTATCACAGAAACGCCAACAGAGGATGGCAGCGTTAGAGCCCCCATCCCCTTTGTGATGTGCCTCTGAGGGTGGGTCCGAGATCGGTGTGCTTGACAAGTTGGCTATTGACTTGACGTCGGAACACGATCCGATCACGGAAGGCGAGGATCTGAATGTCTCGGAATGGACTGGTTGTGGGTAAACGACCTGGTCCTCTCCCCTCGCCATCATCATTTCGGGTCCGTTCTTGGATAACTCTACCGTCTATATAGGTTGGTGACAATGATGCTACCGGTAGGTGAGTGGAGGAGAAGTCCCGTCATTCGCCAGCTGATCCGTCGCTGTCGTCCTCGCCCAAGTGCCGTTTTCCTAGGCGATGTCGGTAGTCGGCCAGCCTTCCCGTTGATACTTTCCGGAGTGTTCAGTGTTGGCGTGCTCAAGGAGCGTGGCTACGCCACCGGCCGTAAAGTCACAGTCGTCAGGCGATGGATACTCGTGGATCTGAATGATAAATGGGTGTCTGAGTCAGTCATCCTCCACAGTTCGTCGCGGGCCTGCTTGAGATCTTGGAGCCATCTAAACGCCCCACCGGTAGCGGGGTGGCCCTTGAGGTCTCATAGAATCAGGCGTGAAACTGATACGTCCGATTCGGCAACTACAGATGCGAACTGACCATCAGCGCTGTAACGTTGGATGATTTAACTGAGCTTGATATCCATGCATTAGATGGGTATCTGATTATCCGCATAGAGTTCCAAACTAGCCCGATGACTCAAGAGAAGGAGACATCTCGACGGCGAATGCTCAAGTTGACAGGTGTTGCAGGTTCGACAGCGTTCGTTGCCGGTTGCGGTGGCGGCGGTAACGGCAACGGCGGTAACGGCAACGGTGCTAACGGCGATGGTGAGACCGAGGGGTACGAAATTGAGCCCGGCAACGATATCCGGTTTAGTGGTCAGACGAGTCACTGGGAAGGGCTCCAGCCGTCCAAGATCGAGGGTGTACAGAACCCGGTACTCATCCTCCGAGACACATACGATTACACAATCGGCTGGACGGAAGGCGATGGTGCCGCACACAACTTGGAACTACGAAATGAAAACGGCGAGGTCGTCGACGACTTCACGACCGGCGAACCTGTCACGGACCCGGGGAGCGATGAAATCTTCGAGTTCACGGCGACCGACAAGATCGCCCGTTACCGCTGTCAGCCCCATCCACAGATGGAAGCCCCAATCCAGATTGAGGGCGGTGCCGACGGTGACGGCGGAAATCAGACTGGTAACCAAACCGGAAATCAGACTGATGGTAATATGACTGGCAACCAGACCGGCGGGAACGAAACCGGCAATCAGTCCGGCTAACAGCGACACTTCCGGCGGCTCTCGGTAGGTGCCGTGGTGAAGGTGCGGACTACGCATCCCGTGCGGCAATCATTTACTGTCAGGATCAAATTCCTAATATCGGGGCAGGGCCTCGGCTACGAAGTCGCTGTTGAAGACTGGTACTGGACTACCTTTCATATGAGCAGGGCCGGGGCAAGTTGTGATGACACAAGACGATGGTGGTAATCCTGCCCCGGAAGAGAACTGCCATTTTCGCCGCTAATAGCTTTGACACCTGCAAAAGCATGGTCTCTTTCCACAGTAGAGCCTGAAATAGAGTGAATTGTTCGGTTTCCAACTCACACATAGGGTATTTTATGTGGTGTGATGTTCTTTGCCTGTACTAAGCGATTGATGGTGCAGAAACTATCAAAGGTTAAGGATTCCAACAGATCCAATCTACGGATTCGTGAGGATCCGTACATCGGACTGCGTGACGAGGACACGAAATCCTCTGACCGAGAATCTAACCTCGAGGTCATCGTTCGCCGAGTCCACGAGTTGCTCGAGTGCTTCGACGTCGATCACCCGTTTCAGTTGATACTTGTCACGACCGAGTCCCTCCGTTTCGAGCGCGTCGACGATTTCGAAGAGGAGGTGCCGATCACTCATCTGTAATCACCTCGTCGACGACATCGATAATCTCCGCAGCGGTCGAACTGATCCGCTCGAGTCGATCGAGGATAGCCTCTGACTCTTCGCCCTCCCATGCAGCGAGGTAGAACGCCGACCCACTCGTGTCCAGCCCGAAATACCGACCGACGATGTAGCCGACGGCTTCCGCCTCGAGTTCGCGTTTCGAGTGTTCGATCCCGTCGTCGAGGTCACCGTGCAAGAGTGCGTGGGCGTACTCGTGGACGGTCGTTACGGCAAGGTCGGCACTGTTCTCTCGATCTCGAATCTCGATTAGTGGTCGCTCCGCAGGAGAGCGGTACTGACACACGCCTCTGGCATCTCCATGAGTCCATTCCGCTGGTGAAACGACCTCGACTTCCGCTTCAAGCATCGAAGCTCCCTCGAGGAGCGCTGGCACCAGTTCGTCGGCCTCCCCGGTCGCTTCGGTCTCGAGTTCGGGAAGTGGCTCCCCTTTGGTTTGTGAAATATCGAAGACTGGCGCTGGCCGAAAGCCGACAAGCCCTTTCGACCACTCCTCGGGTGACATCTCGTCGTATTCGCAGTCGTTTCGATCGTGATATGACGGCGAGTTCTCACACTCGGGGCACTGCTTCGCGATGATCGGTGCCCAGATCCAGATTGCACTCTCGCCTTCTTTCACATGACGGTTGAACTCGTTTTGCCACGTCCGATAGCCGGCAACACGAGTTGCGTTTGGACATTGGCGAGTGATTAGCAGCGTATTTCGGTAAGAGTAGTCATGGAAGTGACTCTGCACGTCGAGCCACTCCTGGAACTGCTCACTCGAGACTGCGTCATCAACCTCGTCGACGAGGTCGTCGACCCAGGCTTCCATTGTACTATGCATCTCGTCACGTCTGGTGTCCGAATCATCGAAGGACACCCGCGAACAGTCGCTCGTAGTCATCGTTCTTGACGACGGACGCTCCTTTCTGGAACGCCCCTCACCCCTTTTGGGGAAGAAAAAACACTCGAGGGAGCGCTCGATCGATTCCGTTACAAGCGTCTCATCTGGGTTGCGACGATCAGGCTTCAATCTCGAGTAACTCGTCTCGCCGACTGCGGAGCGTGTTCGGTGATGTTCCTGCGATATCGGCGATCCGCTGTTGCGAGAGACAGAAGCCGACTCGCTGGGCAGCGAGATAGAGACAACCTGCTGCGACGCCACTCGGCCGGCGGCCGATCGTCATTCCGCGTTCGCGTGCCGTCTGTGCGAGTTCGAATGCTCGTCGACGAACCAGATCTGGCACCTCGAGTTCTGTCGCAAGCCGTGGAATCCGATCTGTTGCTGCAATCGGCTGTGTCGGTAACTCGAGTTCGACGTTCATCACGGTGTAGGCGTTGGTGAGTCTCTGCTGGTCACAGCGCGCACAGGCTGCGACTTCTGCCCGTGATCGTCCGAGCCCGTTACAGCGAGTTGTTGCGTAGACACTGGCTGCAGCTACCGCCTCGAGCGATCGTCCGCGACAGAGCTGTTCGGACTGTGCAGTTCGGAACAGCGAACACGCCTGATCCCGGATACTCTGTGCAAGGCCGAGGCTTGCGACGATTCGCCGGATTTCACCGAGTCCATAGGCGAGGTTCCGTTCAGCTTTCGACTGCCACTGGGCACGGGACTGTTCGCGACGCAGCCGGTTCAATTGTCGACGCTTCGTACTCGAGAGGGTGTTTCCATGCCCGTCTTGCTTGTACCCGATCTCGGTGGAGAGGCCTCGATCGTGGCGTGTCGGTGTCAACGGGGCACCGGTCCGTCTCTTGGATCCCTGCTCGTCATGTCGACCCCAGTCTGGTCGTCGGTCTAGTTGGGTGTCCTCGAGGATACGTCCACAGTCCTCACAGATCGTCTCGCGGTCAGTTGCTCGAACGCTGCCGTCACAGTCTGGACAGGTAGCTGGAGTCGTCTGAACGCCGTCGCCAAACGTCGTCGTGTAGATGTCTCTCGTTGCCATCGATAACTCCGAAGAGGACAACTGATCAGCCCCTTCACCGCTACTGGGGCGATAAACACCACTAGTTGATCGTTGAGTGGGTATACTGAGGAAATCGCTGACTGGTTAGATGTGGGTCACGCGGAGTGCAATCGTATCGAGAACCATTTAAACGACGTTGAGAACGCGATAGAGATCAAGGGAGAGAATGGTGACGATAGTTGAGGACATCTTTGTGGAGGCACTGTCTAGTTTAGCACCTCGACTGGTGTCTGTCCGTTAAGTGATTGGTGCGGTCGTTGTGTGTTATAGTAGTGTACGAACTGTTCAAGCCATTCTCTGACGCTCGCCCGACTGCCCACCCATGAATTATGGAAGCGGTCAACTCGCATCTTGAAAGTCTGAAACCACTTTTCAATCAGATTTCGCTCGACGTAGTCGAGCTGACCGCTTAACCCCAATCGAGAGAAGGAAGTCAGATAGCCGTAGCCATCGACGAGAAACTCAGCGTCGGAGAGATCGTGTTTCTCGGTGAGTCCATGCAGAAACGCAGCAGCTGGATCAGTGCCTCGCCGTCCAAAGAGTGCGACGTCGAGAATAAGTTTCGTGTCGAGGTCTATTGCAGTGTACATCCAAGATCGGTCGCCGTTAATCCTGACAACGGTTTCATCTACCGCGACCCGCGACGGCTTCGCCGTCGGCGGGTCTGGGACACTGTCAGCCAGCCGATGTACCCAGTGCCAGATTGCTTGATGAGAGCGTTCAACGCCGAGTGAGCGAAGGATCGTTTGTGTCTCTTGAAGCGAACAACCAGTCGCGTGGAGCTGGACGGCGAACGCCCTGACGGGCGTTGCCGTCCGCTCACGCTCCCAACATTCATCAAATTCCGCCGCGTAGCTCTCGCTGAACAGGTCTGCGAGCATTGATCCAAACTAACTCTATGACCTGCTCGTTCCTCAAACTGCGCTAACTAGACGGTGCCGTTATTAGCTAATACCCACTGAAGACGTAACCAGGATCCACAGTTGTCATGTTTCCGGTACCGAGATCTCCTCTAGCGTTAAATGTTCCACTGACCTTACAGAGGACAATATTCGATTCGTTCTCATCCCAGTCACCGTGGAAAACACCACTGTTCCCTGCTCGAACTACACTATCCCCGCCTGCATTGCCTACATCCATTATACCACCGTACTCATATCTGGTATTAACTGAGTTGTCTGGATCAGTTTCGTTAGTTAGCTTATCAATATTATCGTCACTTGGTGATAAGGTAATACTGCCATATGGACCTGAAGCATCAGCACCAAATGATACAGATTCTAGGTCGAGTGCATCGTTATATCCACCGTCTTTATCCTTGGTTGGTGCAAAATCAACAATGGATTTATTATGTGTACCATCATATGACCAATCTTGCTCAACAAAAGTCTCGATGTTGAACCCTTGCCCATTTGACACTGAACTATCATAACTATCAAGATATTCTCCAGGCCATTGGAGGAAAGAGACTACACATCCAAGTTGGCGATCACCAGAAACATCATGGGTTTCATAAAGCCTGCCTGTTAAATCAACCCTTCCGAGGATGTATTCTGTACCATCAACAGTTATTCTTGCATATTCATCAGCTGTTACGGTCCCAAGAGCATCCCAATCAGGACTTGCACTAATTCCGTCACCGCTGGTGCTCGTAGTGGTGATTGAGTTACTAGAAGCACTAGCAGTGGTAGTTGAATTTGATCGTTTTTCTATATCTCCTAAAACAGTCTTTTGAGCATCATTTATTTTATGCTCTTTTTCTTTTGCAGAAGCTGTTGGTGGTGCAGACCAGAATCGTTCGTATGGCGCGTTGTCAACCCATCCAAGATAGTATCCTATCTTCTTGTCTGATGGATCTTCATTAATAACTGAGTCCAGTTCTGAAACAGCGGCATTACTATTTTCTGGAATCACTTCTTCCCTAACATCGTTTATATCGGGGCGGACAAGCCCAGATGAATGAGTTGTCGAAATAAGGACCCCATTCTCTGTTTCTTTCCATTTTATGTTATTATTCTTCTTAGCAGATGCCGCATTTGACAATAAGGCAATTGAACCAACACCGGTGGCAACCTTTCCTAGATAGCTTCTTCTTCCGAACACTCTATTTTTATCTCCCATATCCAGATCAATATATAGTGCCATGTGTATTAATAATCACTGTTGCGGAGATTATGTCCCATATATTTAATACCTCCTAGATATAACTCCTTCCTCAATCATGATATAATAAAAACTTCTTATATACTAGTGGTTGGTTAGTTTCTAAACACTAATATCAAAAATATCGTCTGTTGTTTTGCAATATCATTCCATAGTCGAGTGATTGTAAACAGATTGCATGACTTTACAGAAATCCAAGATTGGACAACCTAAGACTTAGAACTATACTACAATCGACTCTTGACGACCTTCTTCATAGCTTTCAAAGTCAATTGTTTCCCAGTACGGTATTCCCGAACCGTCTCCCCCGATCCAATAGGCGATTTGGAGGGCATATTCGTCAGACGCCTCTTTAGAGTCGACCGTTATCCACTCTGAATTTCTGTCCATACGCATGTGAACGCGGAAATGTCCCGGTTCATCTGGCCAATCTTGATTGATCCATTGGTGCTGAAGTGGTCCTGATTCATTGCGGCCCTTGATGACGTATGAATCAGAAAAGATTTCTTCATTTTCGTAATCAACACGCACATGAATAGTATGAGGCTGGTTATCTGCATTAGCTATCTCAATATAACTGAGAACTGACTGATTGCTAGAATAATTTGAGGAGATACATCCAGAAAGACCGGCACAGAATGTTGATACCACAGTTGATAGGATAATACGTCGGGAGACCATACAATTCACATTAGGCTTGATCAATATTATATTTATGGTATGAGGGCACTGTCTAGTTTAGCACCTCGACTGGTGTCTGTCCGTTAAGTGATTGGTGCGGTCGTTGTGTGTTATAGTAGTATACGAACTGTTCAAGCCATTCTCTGACGCTCGCCCGACTGCCCACCCATGAATTATGGAAGCGGTCAACTCGCATCTTGAAAGTCTGAAACCACTTTTCAATCAGATTTCGCTCGACGTAGTCGAGCTGACCGCTTAACCCCAATCGAGAGAGGGAAGTCAGATAGCCGTAGCCATCGACGAGAAACACCGTCTCGGAGAGATCGTGTTTCTCGGTCAATCGATGCAGGAACGCAGCGGCTGAATCAGTGCCTCGTCGTCCAAACACTGCGACATCAAGGATTAATCGTGAGTCTAGGTCTATTGCAGCGTATACCCAAGACCAGTTGTCGTTGATCTTGACAGCGGTTTCATCAATGGCGACCCGCGACGGCTGCGCCGTCGGCGGGTCTGGTACGCTGTCAGCCAGCCGATGTACTCAGTGCCAGATTGCTTGATGAGAACGTTCTACGCCGATCAAGCGAAGAATTACTTGTGTCTCACGGAGAGAACAACCGGTCGCGTGGAGACGGACGGCGAACACCCTGACAGGTGTCGCCGTCCGCTCACGCTCCCAAGATTCATCAAATTCCGCCGCGTAGCACTTGCTGAGCAGGTCTGCGAGCATCATTCCAAACCAACTCTACGACCTGCTCACTTCTCAAACCGCGCTAACTAGACGGTGCCTGTGTATATTATACATTATTTGAGATTATTATAGTTATCTGGTCGTATCCTGGCAGTGACTGGCTAGCAAGTAGTATTGAACTGGATATGAGTATAGGGGGGGATTCCCACTGCTTAGGAATAATCCAATTTACCAAGGATTAGCGGTTCCAAATAGCCAATTTGAGAAAATCAATTGACGCGTAATTTGAGCCCCATATCAGAACATGTTTATTTGTCTGTTCTTGGATTCTTCTGTGTAGAAATCTCAGACAGGATAGGTTGTATATTTTATAAAGTGACTCGCATAACGGCTTTCGACCATTCCAAAGAAACAGGAAGGCTAGATAAAGAGAGTACTTCCATATTCACTGTCTACATCTGAATAGTCCCCTAGTGTTATATAATGAACATCTTCTGAAGGCTTTGCACCGAAGTACATAGATAGCCTTCTAACCAAATACGGATCACATCCGTATGCTCGCTTTAAGTTCACTCAGTAGTGGATGGCTAGATCCACAGCTAGCGCCAGTTCTCATCGCGATAATCATCCTCGCTGTTATCGGGACAATCCTTCTATTCGGTGTAGGCCTTATATCATATCTGAGGCGACGAACGGCCCGCTATCTCTTGATTACAGTTGCGCTTGGAATGCTCGTTGCCCGCTCTATAGTTGGGCTCGGTACTGTTTTTGGAGTGGTACCGATGACCGTCCACCATCTTGTTGGACACAGCTTCGACTTTCTGATCGCTATTATTGTACTCTACGCCGTATACCGAAGCGGGCCAACAACTAACCTTCACCCTTTCAAAATTAACAGGGACTAAGTATTTTTAACTCGACATCTCTTGGGAAAAATTTTCACTTTTGGATATTTCTGTGACTGTTGAGCCCAAATTGATAATATGGCAGTTGAAGATCACGCTACTCGCGAGACTACGTGAATGCGATCTTTGATCTCCATCTCAACACGTCACGAAAAACGATACGCAGATTGCGCCGCCACTTATTAAACGAAATTTTAGAACGGGGGCAATGAGACCAGGTCGAAGACGACAATGGCGAGATATAGCTGGCCAAGGCCAGCGATAATCATCACTGCACCCGCAATCCGCTTGAGCAGCCCAGAGTAGGCAGCGAATCGACCGGCGCTGGCGACGAGGCCCATCCCTGTCACGACGGTCAACGAGACCATCAGGACGACGACACTGCTAACGTAGATCCCGAGGAGGATCACCGCATCAGTCGTTGACAGCGAGAGCGCGCGGGTGACGATGCTGATGAACAGCGGCGCGACACAGCCGGCCGAGGCAAGCGCGTAGCCGCCGCCAAAGATGGCAAAACCGAGTACACTTGAACGCCGCTTCGGGAGTGGGACCGAAAGCGATGGGGCACGATCGATGAGGATCAATACGCCGAACCCAATTAGGAGGAGCCCGGCTATGCCTTCGAACCACTTGACTGACGACAGCGTTGACTGACCCACCCAGAAGGTCGCTCCAAGCAGGGCCGTAAAGGTAACGAGGACGCCAAGCCCAGCGAGCAAGCCACGGCTTAGTGCACCACTGAGAGATGCCCGCTCGCCGTCGGTCTGGCTCACGTAATAGCCGACGTAACCTGGCAGTAGCGGGTACGCACACGGGGAGAAAAACGTCGCGATACCAGTCGACAGCGCGAACACGACTGAGGTAGTAAGCGTCGCGTCGACCATCGTTATTCTCCCTCGGCACCGTCGCTCTCGAGTGCTCGTTCAATGCCGTCGACGATCTCGTCCGTGGACTTTCTCCCACCTGCCGACCACTGTACGCGCCCGGAGGCGTCAATTGCAACGGCATAAGGAATGCCAGTGATGGCGTACTGGGCGCTCAGTTCCGCGGTCGGATCGATCCCGAGCGTCCAGTTTCCGTTGTGGTCTTTCCACCAGTCGACGACCTTTGCTTCCGTCACCGAGCGCCCGACCGCTTCGTTCGTGACCGATATGAACAGCACGTCGTCACCGAGCCGATCGTGGGCCTCGATGAGCGCGGGCATCTGCTCCGAACAGGCGTCACACCACGTTGCGAAGAAGTCGACGAACGTCGGTTGGTTAGTCGCCGGCACACGAACCTCGCCGGCCTCGCTACCAGGTGCCTCTATCGTCTCGACTGTGAAGGGGTCGACCGGCTCGCTTTCATCGTCGGATTCGTCGTTGACTGATGGCACGCCGTAGATTGCCACCGCTCCCGCACCGCCGATGACGCCCAGACTGCCGATCCCAGCGAGGACGTCACGCCGGCGCATCTACTCTGTCACCACTGTTTCGACATCACCAACGACCGTCGACGGGGCGATGGAGCTGCCCTTCGGATACGCTCGTTCGACGATCCCACGCTCATTGGCTAGCAAGATCAGGGCGAAGTGGGGAAATATGTACTTGAGGTCCTCGTACTCTTCGGCATCAGTCTTCTTGAAGGGAAGCCCAATATCCTCAGTCATAATCTCCTTTGCACTGTCGTAGGTCTCCGGTCTGAGGAAATGCCAGTTTTGGGCCTCGGCGTCGACACCCTGCTCATTGGCAAACGTCCGCAGTTTTGATTCGGTGTCGCGCTCAGGGTCGAATGTCATCTCGAGGAGTGCGATATCGTCGCTGAAGCCCTCTTCGGCAGCAACTTCCTGAGTACGGCGCAATCGTAGTGTCAGCGCCGGACACACTCCGTCAGGGCAGTTTGTATAGACGAACGTCATCAACACGGCCCGTTCGCCCTCGAACTGCTCGGTTGAGATTGTTTCGCCAGCCAAGGGATCAGGAAGACTGAGCGCGGGCAATTCGTCGCCGTAACTCGGGTGTGATGCCTCGCTCAGGTCCCTCTCTGGCGGTTTAAGGATGGTATCGGAGTTGCCTCTGCCTCCGCCTCCGTTTCCGTTTCCGTTATCGCTGCCAAACGTACCTCCAAGACAACCAGCAATACTAGTGAGTCCCGTGATTCCGGCTGTGCCGAGATATGTCCGTCGATCCATATCTCACCTGTAGAACCAACGGATCAAATGGTCGTTGGTTCACTTCACGAAAGCGCGGTGTCACAGAACATTTATTTACAGTATTTTAGGGCAAAACCATCCAATCAGTAGACGCAATAGTATAATATAGATTTAATAAAATGTATGCCATTTTGTGGCTCTTGCGAGGCAGTGGCGACGGACTCCCTATCCAACTATTCTTGGTCGTTATTTCTTCGGCGTTGGTAGTGTCGTCTCGTTCTATCGGTCGAAGTCGTTTCGCCAGTGTTGAGCTGGCAACCTTTGTTGCCTTTGGACACTGGTGTTTGAGGGGGAGTACATTTCGATGCGAGGTAGTTATGAAAGTGACTTTGGCCCTCGAGCCACTCTTTGAATTGGTTACTCGAGACCGATTTATGGACTTCGTCAACAAGGTCGTCAATCCATGTTTCGATCTTGTTGTGCCGGGTCTCTGAATCGTCGAGAACTCCGGGGTAGCGCTGCTCGTAGTCGTTTTCGAGTACTGCTTCCCGAGTCGAGCCTGAGAAGGTCTCCATCCCTCAGAGGGTCTCAAAAAATACGGCAATAATCAAGACTTGAAGAATTACTAGTTAGTGAAATTCAAGTATCTATGTTCTAGTTATCATATTGGTTGATTCTCTATTTCACTAGAAGATGTTGAGAGTCTCTCAGAAACAAGTCCTAAGATGCTCAATCTGAGAACGCTTATAGAGATGGTAATATCCGGATTTACAGCGGTATTTGCCATATATGGGCCCTTGAGATTATATAGCGACTTCTATTTAACACACGCATATTCAAAATCCTTAGTCTGTAAAATGTGTATTACCGATGACGAACCAACAGAATACTCGTCGCCAGTTTCTTGCAGCATCTAGCGCAACTGCATTTGCCGCGATGGCTGGCTGCATGGACCGGGTTAACTCTGCAATTCCGAATGTCAACGACGGCAACGGTGGCGACAGTTCGCCGAACGGAAATGAATCTAATTCCGGTAACGACATAGACGAGATCGAATCGCCAGAACTCACGGTCGAGACGGAGTACAACAGCCGCGAAAAGTTCAAACAACCCGGCAAGCAACTCGATGACTTCGAGAACCTCGAGCCATGGGAGGTCATTCGGGGATCCGGTGAAGCCGATCAGAACATTACCTTTGACGGCTCCCAAAGCATCCGACTCTCCGCCAAGAATAGCCAGAATATCACCCTCTCACGCCAGATTGAGAAGACTGATATGAGCGACCTCGATGTCTCGATGGCCGTTCGTACCTCAACGCCGTCGAATATCGCCATCGATATCCGACTCGTTGATATCTACGGCGGCTACGCTCACCATCAACTTCGATCTGTTACTTACGGGGAATCTGATGTCGACTGGTTCCGGACCTGTCCTGGTGTCTTCGAGCAAAGTTCGATGCCTCTTGAACGGGAAGTTGTCGAGGAGATCCAGATTATCATTTACAATACTGGTGATGCAGAGGTATGGGTTGACGATCTACGCACTCACAAGAAACCCGACAAGGGATACGTCATTCTCAGTTGGGACGACGGCACTCCTGACTTCTACGAGCGAGCAAGTCCGCTGCACGATGAGTACGATGTAAATGCCGTTCAAGCGGCCGTCCGACAATGGACGCGTAATCAGCGTGAGGGAGTCATGACAGTCGCACAACTCAAGGAGCGCCAAGAGGCCGGCGATCAGATCGTCGCTCACGGGACTCATACGCGGCTCGCGGAGATGGAGGAGAACGATCTTGAGAACGCGCTACGGCGAGATAAGAACTGGGCTGTTCAAAATGAACTTGAGGGCGGTCATTTCCTTGTCTATCCCCACAACAGCTTCGACAAGACTGTCCACGATATCGCGTCTAACTACTATTATGCGGGCGGGTTCAACCAGTCTGGTAACGTCAACCTCACTGGTGTCCACGGATTTGATCCGCTAGCGTTGCCGCGAACAATCGGCAGTAATCTCGATATCGCAACCCGATGTATCGACCTTGCTGCCGAACACCGCCAGTGTACAATCTTGAACTTTCACGAATTCGGGATAAATAATACAATTGATGAAAACGAGTATGAGAAACTACTTCAGCATATTAATGATACCGACAATGTTGAAGTCATCAATTATGACGACCTCTGGAAAATGCGCCGTGCAGGCCACTGACCAATACTCAACACTTCACAAAACCGGTTAATTGAGATCTCGGTTTATTATGAAGGTGCTATCAAATAGCAGCAAGTAGGCATGTTAAAACTTTAGTCCGCATAGTTTCACCGCGCGGTAACACTCTTTTCGAGGGCCAACCTGGTAAGAAGTCATTCTGTCTTTGCTGCGTCAATCATTTCCTGTGGATACCATCTCTTTCTACGCTACTAACCCAAATCAACACGGAACGTCAAGGAATTAGTAATTACTAGGATCAGTGTCTTTTATTACCATCCCAATGAGAGTGATCGTGAAGAGTAGGGAGACCCCTGCAGTCCCCTTAACGATCAAATTGAACATTGGAGATCCGGCAGGATCTGAAAGTGTAATATACATTGTCACCATCAGAAAGCCAAGGAGCAACATTACTACAACCATGGCATCACCAAGTGTCTTATTCATATATTAAGGATCTTTGTCGAACAGTATAAGTCAACCGAATCTTGAGAGATGGTACAATCACTATTGAGTTCGCCACACATGTAATAATTGAAATAACTACGGGTGAATATGAACTTATAAACTGTAAGCATCCATCTTGTGGATTAAATATCTCAAGTTACAGCTAAATATGCAAGGGCGAACTGAATGGCGTTGTACACACCGTGAATAAGTGATGGTACGATAATATAACCATCTTATTCCGCCGAATAGCACTCGCTGAGCGGATCTACGGGCCACATGGCCAAACGCGCACTACGACCTTCTCGCTTCTCAAACTGGCCTAACTAGACACTGCCCTGAAGACCATTACACCAGGATACACGAGATAACTGCCGTCTAACGGGAGTACTTGCCAGCGCTTGAAGCCATGTTCACGTGATCTCCCGTAAATGAGGGCAGCATACAGTGCTGCATCAGCGCGACAAACGCCAGGTTCACCCAGAAGAGGTGAAAATTACGTGCGACACTGACTCCGGAATGTAATCACCAGTGGCATAACGGTTTTCCAGCCACCCGCCGAATATCGAGGAGATTGCTACCGTGGCCACAACCTATCTGACGGCACTGCTCTTGAGTTCGCTGCCCGCCCTCGGGAATACCTTCGGCGGCCTCGTCGCCGAGCGGTTTGAAATTTCAGAAAAGGCCCTCAGCCTCGCACTACACCTCGCAGCCGGAATCGTTCTCGCAGTCGTCGGCATTGAACTCATTCCGACGGCCATCGAAGCAGACCCGCCATGGCTCGTCCTAATTGTGTTCCTAGCTGGGGGCGTCTTCTCAATCGGTCTCGACCGAGTCACAGATCTGATAGCCAGCCGGACAGGTGGAGAAGCCAATGCCGGTGCGTGGGGAATCTACGCTGGCGTCGCCGTTGACCTCTTCAGTGATGGTGTGATGATCGGTGCCGGCTCGACGATCAGTCTCAGCCTCGGACTCCTGCTCGCACTCGGGCAGGTTCCCGCCGACGTCCCGGAGGGGTTCGCGACGATTGCCACCTTCAAAGCGAAAGGAATCCCGCGTCGAACCCGAGTATTGTTGTCCCTGTCGTTTGCACTCCCGATCTTCCTCGGCGTCACGGTCGGCTACTGGCTCGTCCGTGGACGACCGGCGATCGTCAAACTCGGCCTCCTCGCGTTTACGGCTGGAATCCTGCTGTCGGTGGCCGTTGAGGAAATTATTCCGGAGTCCCACAAGGGAGATGAAGCACGTCTGGCTGCCGTCGCCCTCGTTGGTGGCTTCGCCCTCTTCACACTTATTTCGGTCTATCTGGGATAGCGTTATTCCTCTTTAGATACCGTCCTTCCGAGGGCGGAAGAACCAGTGGAAGATTCAGCGGATGATGGTCACACCTTGCCATGAATTGCTGGCCTCTCGGACATCCACCAATCTGATGCGATCTATAGGTCGCTTTAGACGGATGTCCCAAGTAAGAGAGAATGAGACGTCACGAACTTTGTTTGCCAGCCACTACCCAGTGTCAGGATATGCTCTGGGCAAAGAGAACTTCCCCCACGCGGCCGTACCTCCACGCATGACAACGACTGAGGAACTGGCCAAGTTCGTTCAGGACGTGACTATCGACGGGTTCTCGGCGGACACGCGAGAGGAACTAAAAATGCGGGTGCTCGATTCAGCCGGCACCGGGATCGACGCGCTCGGCCACGAACCGGTGGACATCGTCCACCGGACGGTCCAGCGTGCAAACCCAGGTACAGACTGTACGCTGTGGGGGCACGGCTAGACCGCGTCACCGGTCGGCGCCGCAATGTACAACACGGCGGGCACCAGATTCGACGAGGACCGCTGTGACGATGTCGTCGCAACGATCAGGGATTTTGAGTCGCATACCGTCGACTACCTTGTCAACCTGCTTGCGTAGGGCGTTGCACGGCTCGTTGAACAGGACTTGTCAGACTGTTCGCGTCGCTAGGTCTTTGGGAGGTGACGGCCCTCAAGATCCGATTGAGCTGGCCGTTGCCCCACTCACTAAGGACACGGAGACCAAATCTACTACCGCATTATGGTCGATCGCACCTTCGAGTTCTTGCACCACAACGAACGCGAGGAGAAGCCATGAGAGAAAGGAATCTCGGAGATCCGGGGTCCGTACTACGACCTGATGGGGCCATGCGAGCTACAGGACATCCTGGAGACGATGGGGCAGTACGTGGACATCTACAAGTTCAGTGGCGGGTCGTTTGCGCTGATGCTAGAGGAGGCCGAACGGCTCGGGTTCGACATCGTCGAGCTATCGAGTGGATTCCTCGTTATCGGAACCGACGACATGGTGCGGATGACGGAGATTGTCGCCGAAGACTGCGAATCGACCCGAAGCCGGAGATCAACGTTCAGTTCGGAGCTGGCGGCGCTACCGATCTGATCCTCGAGGAGCAGGGCCAGCAGGATTCTAAGCAGGCCATCGAGGAGGGCCGTCGCCACCTAGAGGCGGGCGCGACCTCCTGATGGTCGAAGCCGAAGGTATTACCGAGGAGGTCACCGGATGGCGAACCGACGTCGCCTACCAGATCGCAAATGAACTTGGGATCGAGAACCTCGTGTTTGAGGCGCCGGGACCAAAGATGTTCGAGTAGTACATCAAGAACTTCGGGCCCGAGATTAACCTGTTCGTAGATAATTCCCAGATTTTCGAACTGGAGTGCATGTGGTCCGGCCTCTGGGGGAAGGCGACTACCTGGGGTCGCACCGTCACCTAGAAGGGCGACCGCGAGTAGCTGAGCTACAGGTTAAGAGTCATTGAGTTGCTGGATATGTTCCGTGTCTCGGAGCTTTCTTCTTTCGAAGATTAAGCCGAGCAGCGGCGAACACTACTGGGTCTCGTATAACTCGTTCCGTAGCCCTCTCTAATGAAGCAAATCTCCATTGTTCAGTGGGGGATAGTTTTCAAATAGGCCTCCTGAGTAGTTCTTCAAGCGAAATTGATTAGGATGGAAAGTAATTAGTCACGCTCAAACGAACTGCCACGTTCGAGAGCCAGTTCGAATTAATGGCGCCGCTCGAGGTCGAGATTTCCACATGAACGAGGGTAATCTTCCGGTTGCGATCGATGAGACAAGCGACCAACTAGGGTGGAAGGCCATGACGCCCACGGCCACAAGTTTATTCTCTGCTCTGCCACGGTCGAATGGGTTGTGGACCACTCATCGATCGATGCCGTTGACGTCACATTCGCGGCGGCACCCTCCAACGCCGACTGGACCGATGAGCATCTCCCCGCCCTCGAGCCGGTCAGTGAACGCCTCATCCTCTCAACGGTGACATGATGGAGGAGTACTGAAAGTCATCACGGTTGATCCGTTCTGGCTCATAGTAGACGTTTCCCATCTCCGGGTCAAGGAGCCTATATCAATGATCTCGACGTGGCATCTATCGAGATCCTCTTGCTCAGCCAGTTCGATGACACCTTCAACGGAAGACTGGGCGTACGTCTCCGCAACGTACGCTTGGTCATGACATCGTCGACTCTTGTGCAACCGGGGCTAGGGTCGACCTTGAACTTGCCACTGATCACCTGTTTCTAGCCCTTCCGTCCTTCAAAGGGGTTCAGGGCCCTCCACCCCGTATTGGCCATTTAGTATCTTCGCGACACCGCATCTGTACTTTCATCTGGACTTGACTGCTCTGCAAGAGACGGGTGTTCTCTTATCCTTCTTGACTACAAAGTAGAATTGATGACACAAGATCAGAAGATTTCCAGACGGCGGCTGTTCAAATTAGCAGGTGTCGCGACATCGACGGCGCTCGTCGCCGGTTGTGGTGGCGGTGGTAATGGCGGTGGTAATGGTGGCGGTGGTAATGGTGGCGGTGGAAGCGACGGTTACGAAATTGAACCCGGAACGCAACTTGATTTCAGCGGTCAAACGAGTTACTGGGAAGGTCTTGCCCCATCCTCAATCGAGGGCGAGCAGAATCCGACGCTTATCCTTCAGGAGGGTGAGGATTATACGATCGGCTGGTCGGAAGGCGATGGTGCCGCCCACAATATGCAGATTCGGAACAGCAACGACGAAGTCATCGATGACCTCACGACGGGTGAACCGGTCTCAGACCCCGGTGACGGTCTATTCTTCGATTTCACGGCTAGCAGTGAGATGGTCAGATACCGCTGTGAACCACACCCCCAAATGGAAGGGGACCTCCAGATCCAAGGTGGTGGCAGCGGTGGCAACGAAACTGGCGGTAACCAGAGTAACGAAACCAGCGAGTGAAGTCCTTTGATGGTCGAGCATCTCCCGATATTAAAACTGGGAACTGTCAGTGGACGAGTTCGTCGTATTGCTCAACTTGCCCAAGTATATCTGAATAGTAGTTGCAGATCAGGGCCAGTCCAGGAAGATCAGTCTTTTCGTGATGGAGCACCCATGCGACCATTCCATTCCACAATTTTAATCTAACATAACTCAGTAATCAATCAGCATTAACTCTCCTCTGAGAATGGTGTTCGTCACCGTCCGGGCCGTGTACCAGGTTTCCGGAACGCTGAGCTCCAGTCGTGGCCCATCAGACACAACGGACAGGGAGATCTCCCGCAGATGGATCTCCACCGCAAGGACCGCTCATAGCCTAGAAGCAGGCTGTATACCCAAATATTACCTCTGATAGTGGTCACCGTGATTGAAAGGAAGATCGTTCTCACGCTGAAAGCGGTGATGTGCGGCAATTGTCTTATATCAGAATCAGTCTTCTAGCTATTGCCACAAGTTTCTTAACATCTGATCTAACAGTTTAATTCAGACCTGCTAGCTAACTTTCGACAGCGGCGGGACCGGGGTAGATTATGATGGCAGAGACGGTGGTGGCGATGATCCCCGTCAAACCCCGGCAGAGATACGGACATCTTTAACTGCAATATTTATAGTGCCTACAACAGCATGGCCTATTTCCGTAGTCCCAACCAAGATGTTCCTGGCACGAACGAGACGGATCCTTCCTACGAAGGATCATGAGTGACCCACTTGTGGATAAGTTCTACTGCTATATTGACGCTTCTGGTGACCGCACTCACCAGCCTCTTCATGGCATGGATTATCGGTGCTGGTACAAGTAGATTGATACCCTTTGCTCCGGCACTGGTGACGGCGTCACCGCTTGCAAGATGGGGGTACGTTCTTGTGTGGATCTCTCACTCGTCGGTTCTATGGCGTCACATAGGGTTTACCGTGATTGACGCCATGCTGCTCTGAGTAGTGCCAAACATTAGATGGTATTCATATGGTTGGTAGTGAGTTTCTATCTAGACGAGGACTATGACGTGATAAGGTACGGGTCTCTGCATTATCGGACTTTCGAAAACTGCACCAAAAGCACTATCCTGCGGAGACTCCAACGGCCGCCCATGACTGGCAAGAGGGGCATTCCCCGTAGGGACTTCTTAAAATCAGCCGTCGCTATCGGTGGAATGGCGGCCTTTAGTGCCTGTCTTGAACGCGAAGACATAAATGTCCCGACCGGCCCAGCTGACCTATCGTCGTTCCCTCAGCGACAGCATGCTTGGAACAATGAACTTGAGACGGACGATGCAGGGAATCCGCTTGCACCTCGGCACCGCGTTTTACTCTTCCTTGACTACACGAAGGAGGGAGCCCCGACGGAATCGGACCGTAGTGCCATGGAAGAAGCATTACAGGGTCTCGAACATGCCTACCAGCGGAGCAACAACGGCCTGCTGGTCACGGTCAGTTACTCTCCTACCTACTTCGACCGGTTCGACCAGGAACTTCCCGAGACCGTCGACCTGCCGGACCCCGAAGCACTCGCCCCGTTTGAGGACCCCAAATTTGACACGCCGGACGCGGTCGCCCATTTGGCCAGCGACTACGCACAGGTCGTGCTCGGTGCCGAAGAAGCACTCGGTGGAAACAAAAAAACCCTGAACGACGTCGACCAGCCCTCGACGCCGCTGACTGACATCTTCGAGGTTGCCGACCGCCGGACCGGGTTCGTCGGGGCGGGACTTCCCACAAAGAATCAAGATGTAAACGGCATCCCCGATTCCAAGCCCGTCTCCGGTGACGCGCCGCTATATATGGGCTTCAAGTCTGGCTTCAAGGGGAACCAAGCGAGCGAGGACCAGGTGACGATTCAGGAAGGTCCATTTGCTGACGGGACGACGCAGCACCTTTCGAATCTCTCGCTAAACCTGAACCAGTGGTACGAGCAAGATAGTCGAGACCAGCGTGTCTCCAAGATGTTCTGTCCATTCCACGCCAAGAACGACGCCGTTGACGGCACGGGCGCGAATCTTGGGACCGATTCGGGGATGGACGAGTGCCCAGACGCCCGAGAAGCTGCTCGGACCAAAGGCGTCGTCGGACACTCCCAGAAGATAGTGAGCGTCCGTGAGGATGACAGCCCGCTCATCATCCGCCGCGACTTCAACTCAACTGACGGCGGGGAGGCAGGCCTGCATTTCATTGCACTCCAGCAGACTATCAGTGACTTCGTCGACACGCGAGAGGCAATGAACGGAACTGATCTTGCTAAACAGTCGGCGGTTGGCCAACACAACAACAATGGAATTCTCCAGTACATCGAGGTAAACCGCCGAGGAAACTACCTGGTCCCGCCACGCCGACACCGTGCACTTCCTATCGCCCGTCCAGCGGACAGGGGGAGCTGATGCGTCGTCGAAGGTTCCTCGCAACGGCTGGCGTCCTCGGTGCTGGCTCGTTCGCCGGCTGTACCGGACTATTTGAGATGGGATCGACTCCGGCCAATGAGCCACCACTTCCGGAGAATCGTCCGAACGCTGTCTATTATCCTACACATATCGAGGGGATAGGTGTCTGGGATGGCCAAACAGGGAGACCTCACATGCGCCCTCACGTACTCCTTCCCCCACCGCTTCTGGCTTGTCACCGGGCAAGAGAAGAAGAAGGTCGAAATACAATCTGATGACTCGGTGTACATGATGCCGGTCGTTTGGAATCGGAACACGACGATCGTGCCATCCGATATGAACCCTCAAATAACAATCACACAAAATGGCGAGCAGGTTACCCAGCTCTTGCCATGGCCAATGCTCTCGCAACCGATGAGCCTCCATTTTGGCGACAATGTACAACTTCCGGGCGATGGTACATATCAGGCAAAAGTTCGCGTGGGGAGTCCCTCAACGAACCGGACGGGTGCCCTCGCAGAGGTCGATAACAAGCCAACAACGTTCTCGTTCGAATTCGAGTTCAGCCAGGAGAAGCTCAACGAGGTTATATATGAGGATATTCCCTCGGAAAAAGAGGGCACGAAAGGGGCAATTTCGCCGATGGATGTGGAGATGGGTCCCACAAAACAGGTTCCGAAGAAGGAATCACTTCCAGGTATCATCCGCGGGGCACCGACGAGCGGTGATGCTACGTTCATCGTGACGACTCTTGATGATGCATCCCGGTTTGGTGGCACGGATAGCGAGACATACTTGGTAGTATCGCCACGGACTCCCTACAATCGGTATATGCTTCCACTCATGTCTCTCTCGGGGAGGTTAGAAAGGGACGGCACATCCATCTTTGATGGCATCCTTCAGGCAGCGATTGATTCTGAATTAGACTACCATTATGGCGCAATCGTGTCGGACGTGCAGTCGAGTGACGAACTGACAATTACGGTTGATGCTCCGCCACAGATTGCTCGGCACGAGGGCTACGAGATGGCATTCATAGAGATGCCGGAGATGACTCTCACGGTCTAATTGCTTTTGAGATGTGAACAACCCCACCCTACCACTCGCCTGACGGCTCGCGCTTGAGGGTGGGGCTTCCTGCTTCCAAGACGCGCTTTGCAGGAACCGAATGGGTCCCCGTAGGGAGCGCAGTCTCCACAGGCGTTGATTCGGAGCGTCCCGCTCCTACCTGCTTGATACCGCGAGAAAGAATGTTCCAGTCCGCGTTTCAATCCCTGTCCGCAGTGAGGCCACAGGAGGGACAGGAGTGTTCACGGACCCACAGTGGTTTGTCGGTCGAAACGCCACAGGCCGCACACTCTTTGGTCGTTCCAGCCGGGTCAACAGCGACAAAGTGCGTCCCTTCGCGTTTACACTTGTACTCGAGCATCCGAAGGAGCGTTCCCCACGCCGCTCCGGCACGGTTCCGTGAGTTTCCGTCAAGTTCGACCAGCCCTTTCGCGTCGAGATCTTCGACTGCGACAAGGTCGTCCTCTCGAGTGTAGTAGTTCGAGAGTTTGTGGAAGAAGTCTCGCCGCTTTCGCTTCAGGTCGGCGTGATACTCGGCCACGCGACGGCGCTGTTTCTCGTAGTTGTTCGAGCCGTGCTCTTTGCGCGAGAGTTTTCGTTGCTCACGCTCGAGGCGATCGCGTTCGTCCGAGAGGTCGACCGACCCGATTGCGTGGCCGTCGATATCGTGTGACTACTTTAGGATACCCACGTCGATGCCGACGACGTCCTTCGGGTTCTCGGGTTTCTCTGGCGGGTCGTCGGGCGTTTCGACACCGAGAACAGCGACCCACTCGACCGTTGGTTCCTTTTTCACCGTTACCTGTTTGATCGTGGCGTCGTCGGGTAGCTCTCGGTGGAAGTGAACGGGTATTTCTCCGATCTTTGAAAGCCGTAGGACGGTCTGACCACTCGTGTTCTTGAGCTCGAAGCCAGACTGTCGGTACGTGAACGATCGGTACTCGTCTGGCGCTTTCCACTTGAGCAGGCCAACCGCACGACCATTATCCTTTGCGTCTTTGAGTCATGAGAGGTTGTTGTACAACCGTTCGACGACGTTCTGTAGCGTTCGGGAATACAGGTCGGTGAGCTCGCTCCATATTCCCTCCCTGCTCGCGTCTTCGGCGCTCGCTGAGGAAGGGGTCTTAGCGCCTCAATTCAGGAAAATAAATTACCGTGGCTGAGTTGTATTGGGCCTCGGAGCCAACGTTCACGGGAACACTGCGTATTCGGATGTGAGTGATTCTATACGAGAACCAGAAGGGGTATTCATGCCGCAACGATAGTAGTAAACATGGAGCGACGGGATATGATTCGGTCGGGGATCGGTTTAGTCGGTGGTACTTTGCTTAGTGGCTGTTTACGATCACTCGGTTTCGAGAAGGAGTCCGCGTGGCGGGACCCACCGCTCGTATCAGACCGCCCGAATGCAGTCTATTATCCGGCGGTCATCGAAGAGATGGATATGTACGGAAAATCTACGGCCGACGGTCTTACAGTTGCTTTGATGTACTCTTTCCCACATCGATTCTGGACGGTAACTGGACAGGACAAGAACAAGGTCGTCGTGGGTGAGGATGATTCCCTTCATCTGATGGTCTCTGTCTGGGATACAGAGACCAAAACGGTTCTACCGATGAATATCGCACTCGAGATTAGTAACGATGACGGGATGGTGACGCAGCTTTCGCCTTGGCCGATGCACTCACCGTCGATGGGATTCCACTACGGGGATAACGTTAGTCTCCCCGGTGAAGATACGTATACTGCCACCCTTCGTGTTGGCCCTCTGCAGACTCGTCGAACGGGTGCATTTGAGGGACAATTCAGTGATGTTACGACGGCTACGATTGATTTCCAATTCGATACTAGCAATACTTATGATAATATAGAGATACGAGAAGTAGATGGGAAGGCTGGCGAACGGGGGAGTGTCGAACTAGCAATGGAAAATATGCCGGCTGGAAGAGCGCCACCAAAGTTGGAATTACCAGGAAAAATGGTTGGTGAAACAATGTCCGGTGATGCGGCGTTCAGCACGACTCGTCTCGATGACGCATCCCGATTTGGAGAGGGTACCTACCTCGCTATCTCACCACGGACACCGTATAACCGCATCATTTTGCCGTTGATGTCGCTGTCAGCTACGGTGACACGAGATGGAACAACCGTGTTCGACGACATCCTTCAGGAAACCCTCGACCCGGAACTTGGGCATCACTATGGTGCGAACATAGAAAATCTGAAGCCAGGAGACACGATGAAAATCATGGTCGATGCGCCGCCACAGACCGCGCGTCACGATGGCTATGAAACAGCGTTTTTCGAGATGCCATCGATGGAGGCCACTATATAATCAGTTGTCCGTCAGCCATCGGTTCCGCTCTCAAGACAGAATAGTTGACGCCCTGTACATTGGAGATACAGCTTTACGGAATTGTATATGATAATTTGTATAACGGAGAGGACAATCACGTCACAACTGTCAGTCACCCTCCTAGAACTATGACCAAGCCCACCGATTCGTCTCATAGATGCAGAACTGGGGAATCTGAGGGATAAACCCACTATTATCATCTTACAGGTCAGACACCTATGGTAGAATATTTATGATGCTTTTCGGGCATAAACGAACACGGTTGACATCAAACTATCCCATTCGGGTTGGCCAACCTGCTATGAATGCCGCTTTCCAGCCTGAAATCATCGTAAAACCTTCGTACTCGATGGGACGGATCTTCGTCAGGTGGATGAACCACAGCCTCACGATGATAGTGGGCATCCTAACCTTTACCACTCAGGTATCAGCGCCTGTAAAAATAGACTATACCGTATCGGCCGGTCTTCTCATTGGCTAGTTCTATTAGTATATCCGCATCGACTGCACCGCCGACGCCGTGATCCTCCTCTGAGTCGGGCAACATCGAACGGTCTTTACATGGCGAATCACGAGTTCGACTATGGACGAGGATGCCGTCAACGTCACTGGGGACGGAATTGCGAACAACGAGGAGACGCTCCAGTGGCGACGGGACGCCAGCACCTCATGGACCGTTCGACTCCTGTGGATATTCGGCGTCGGTACCTTCTTCGCCGCGATTAGCACCGTCGTTTGTTGGCGACTGTATAGGATGGCCGGCGAAGCTGCTGGCGGAGCCGGCCGGGCCATCGTCATCGGTCTCATTATTGCGCTTGCAGCGACTATCCTCGCCCTATCTGCCTCCAGTCATACCGGACGGCACCTCAAGCGGATTACTCGGCGGCTTCCCGTCGATGCACCCGCTGAAACAAGTCTGGACCGGGCAATGGACGCTGCCGTCGGTGTAGTCGTGATGGGGATGATTATTGGTGTGCTGATGGGCATCGGTCGATATGTCTCGCAGAACGAACTACTGGCCGTCGGTGCCGGCCCCTTTACCGGGCTGGCCGCGCTGTTGCTCCCGTTCGCGCTCGTCGCGCTCGTCCTGACTTCGTTCCTACAGTCCGTCGGTGCACTCGCCCTCGAAGAACAGTCGATTTACCTATATGAACCGAAACAGGTGATTGATCTCGAGGCAATCGAAGCCGTTTCGATCCGACTGCTCAGGGGAGTCGCTGTAGTGAAACTCAGCTATGCCCAGCCGGACGGTCAGTACATCCAGGGACCACGGCGGATTGTTGTTCCGCCGGAGGTCGCCCAGGAACTCCAGTCACTTATCGAACACCGCACAGTATAAGCAGAAGCTCATTTGAAAGTGTTGAGCCAATAGATGTCAAGGGACATCGAATCTTCTCTAAACTATAAGTTTCAATCAATCTCGTTTTGAAGTTTGTAGATAAAGATTATAACTGCGGAGATGACCGATAACTCTACAAGACCAAGTATCCAAGCCAAAGTTTGTCTCATATAGAATGCATATATTAAGCTCACAAATAGGATGGCGACGATAGTTACCCATTTAGTCGAAATTCTCTCGGAGAGATACCCGATTGACATGAGTGGATCTTCACACGGTCTGGATAAAGGCTCTTGGATAGAGATCCCACAAAGTGTTTAGAATCAATTCCATCGTCATACTACCTTTTCAACCGTAGATAGATCAAATCATGGCCACCATATTTTGGTGAAAAATAGTTAGCGCTTCGTGACATGTATATAAACCTTTGCGCCTGCATAGAAACGACACGTAAATGGGCCACCAGTATAAACTCTCATCCAATGAGTAACCGTTCGGCTCTTGCTCGCCGGACCAGTATTGCCCTAATCCTCACGTTCACGGTCCTCACAACTAGCGTCGGTGTCGTTGCTGCGAGCATGACAGCTTCAGGCCTCTCCGCAGGTGACACTGACGTCACCGCCCAACGTGGCTATATCTCGCGACTGGCGGCGGTACCGTCGGCGCCTCGGCATTGTTGACAATGCTTGTCACTGACCGTGAGATGATCGGTACATATCATAATCGTGCAATCAGAGCGTCCACAGACCGATTACTGACTGCAGGATCACTCTTACTTGGAGTAATTGGTATTCTTGGACCTGTGCTTATTTTCGTCGCTGGCGTCGTCGGGCCGAACATCGGACTAGTCAGCGCAACTGTCTTAGTGACGTTCGTTGGTGGGCGTACTCTGCTAACGATTATCGCATACACTGTCGGGAACCCATGGCCAGCACTTAACCCATGGCGACAAATTGCGAAAGCACTCCCAACCGGCTACAAATCCTATCCCACGTTGTTCGGTTCTTGGCCTGCTGTGGTGGCATTATTGACGTTTGTCGGTCTTGAGGTTATTGCTCCTTTGACCTCATCGCCGACTATATTGTTGCTTGTACTTGGCTTCTACTCGCTATTTACACTCTCAGGTGCGGTCGTGTTTTCGCCGGAAACGTGGTTCCGGCGTGGTAATCCTCTCTCATTATGGTTTCGGTGCTATGGGGCTGTTGCGCCGATCCAACGGACCGAGAATGGGTTCGAACTGCGGTACCCTGGATCGCGGCTGAGCGATGCTGACCTCGTCACCGACACCTCTCTTGTAGCGTTTGTACTCGCGCTAGTATGGGAACTAACCTACAGCGGATTCATAGTCACTCCACTATAGTAGACGTTAGAAATGATTGCTCACTTTGGGGATGGAAAGTTGATCAAGAGCGGTGTCGATCGCTGTTGTTAGCTCAGCAAGCGAGTCGAAAAATCGGTTGCTAAGTGCTGATTGTAGCTGTCTCCAGCACTCCTCAACAGGATTTAGCTCTGGCGGGTACGCTGGCAACGTCACGAAGGCGAGGTCGTCACGGGCCGCCAGGTCCGTGACGGCCGACGCCTGAAAATACGGCGCTCCATCCAGCACGATGAGTAGATCATCTTCGAATTCGTTTCATGATGCGAGAATTGAATGTTTGGCGTGTTCGGCGGTTACGTACTCTTCGAATCGAGCGAAAAAGCGATCACCATCTTCGGTGATCGCGCCCAACAGACACGTCCAGTCGCGTTGCCCGGATAATTCGACAGACGGCCGCGTGCCGCGGGGGAACCACGCGGCACGCGGCTCGACTTGCACAGATTTCTTGGTTTGATCAAGACAGACTACTGTGGCGTCCAGCTCCCGCCGCTTTTTTTGAACTCTTCGCGGAACGTTTCTTGCTCGTCGGCATCGGATTCGGCGGCTGTCCGGCGTGGTTTTTGATAGCTCAATCCCGCTTCTTTGAGCAACCGCCGGCAACTCGGGATTGAGTACTCGACGTCGTAGGTTTCGTCGAGATACTGCTGGACGAGCGCCGGCGTCCACGCAGGCGCGTCGAACCCAACTTCTTCGGGAGATTCGTGAACGGTTTGGTCAAACTCTTCTTGCTGTGTTTCTGAAAGCTTTCGTTTCCTCCCAGACCGATGAGCATCAGAGACGGCTTGCTCAAGCGGTTCGTCCGTATCGAGTCGCATGAGCCAGCTGTAGATCGTTCTTCGACCAGTGTCGTGCCACTCTGCAAGTTCAGTCTGCGTCACGCCGTTCTTGTACGCAATCGCCGCTAGCAACCGTTGTGTCGGCTTGTTTCCCTCAACCTTGTCAAGGGCGTCTTGGAGTTCTTCGACGGAGATCTCGGCGAGATGGCCCATTGGATGCAATAACGATATGCGGGCGGAAAATTCTAACGGTTACTATAGGTGTCCAGACCATTGAATTCCTCGTCGGGCTTGGTGTACCTCCCTTACTTGTCTATCTGGCGTTTCTCGTCGGTGGCTTCGGCCTGTTCTGGAAGGTATACTGGACCGCAATCGACCGGACCCGCGAGCGGGCCGAGACCTATCTCTCCCGTCGATACCTCGGGCTTCGGTTCGCCACGCCATTGCTGGCCATCGCGGCCGGCTATCACCTCGCGCACTACGTCGGGTTCGGAGTTTCGCTATGGCCGTCGCTGCTTGACGCCTTGGCGATGCCATTGGACCCGCCGCCGAACCCGACCCGATATGCGTTGCCAGGCTGGTTCAACTATATCGAGATCGCTGGCATTCTGCTCGGCCACGTCCTCGCAGTGTGGATCGCACACACTATCTCCTTCGAACTGTTTCCTGGAAAGCTCCAGGCGATCAGGAGTCAGTATCCGCTCATCGTCGTCATGATCTTTTTCACGATGGTGAGCCTCTATCTCGTCTCACAAGGAACAATGAATCCGCCGTACATCCCGAACTGACTGGTCCAAGGTTAAAGTGGGATGGCCACGAGACGAATACGATACGTGAGGTTTTCGAAACGGCAAGCATTTCATCACGCCATTACAACAGTCGAACGAATGGCGACCGATCACGTGATCGAACGGGAGTACAAGGTGCCGACGGACGAAGGCGAGACCTGTCCCTACTGTGAGCGGCCGTTCCGGTCCAAGCGCTCTATGACGTTTCACATCGGCATTGATCATACTGAGGAGTGTTCTGATGTCGAACGTGAGGCATTTGATGAGGAGCGCGACGACGAGGAGTACGAACTCTTCACATTTCACTTCAAGGCAGCCATCTCCGTGTTCCTCGTCTACTTCCTGTTCACGTTTATTTATGCGCTTGTCTGGTCAGGATAGGAAGTACAACTTTCGCCTCAAACAACCTTCACGTGCCAGAGATCAACCGCCCATGACGAATTCTATTGCGAACTTCTTGAGCATGAACGTATTAGGTCAGTCTTGATACCGTTGTTGGTAGGTGGCGGATTCGCCATAGGGTGTCCCTTTGAGATCTATATTCTAGTAAGTGGATCCACAGCGCGAAGGAATGCAAAAAGATACTAGTATCTCCATTCGAAAACAAAGAGCAATGGAACCTCAGCCAGCGCTCCTATTCTTGTGGAGGACTGAACCGTGACGGATCGATCACGTCGCTCGCTCGCTCACGTCCGATCGTTACTCTCGCGGAACCGACTCCGGGTCGCCTTCGCCGTTATTATCCTCCTTTCGGCGACTGTAGTCGCTAGCGCATCGACAGGAGGAATTTCGACGGCATCAAAGGACGATGTCCCAGAGGCACCGCCGACGGAGAATCACACTGTTGTCACTGAATCAGGACGAGCTGGGACGATTACTGCTTACGCGCCTGACGGAGAAGTCCTCTACTACAACAATACGCGGACGAAGTACTTCGATGCTGACCCCGTCGAGGGAGATCCCCTGACCGTTGAGTACACCGCTACAGATACAATCCACACGGAAGGTCCCACCTGTGGCAACCCGCCATGTACCCGGAACGTTATCGAACGAGCCGACCTCGAGACTGGGGAGGTTGAGGTCATCTATGAGCGCTACGACTACAAGGAATACGCCGGTGAGTGGCATGACGCGGATCGTATCAATGAGACCCACGTCGTCGTCGCCGATATGGTCTCGGATCAAGTGTTCATCGTCAACACCGAGACGGAGGTCGTTGACTGGCTTTGGGATGCACAGAGCGACTTCCCCGTTGAGGAAGGCGGCTCGTACCCTCGCGACTGGGCTCATATTAACGACGTCGAATACATCGAATCGGGAGAAATGGAGGGTCGAATCATGGTTAGCCTCCGAAATCAGGATCAGGTTGTCTTTCTCGATCGACAAGAGGGCCTGCTTGGGAACTGGACGCTTGGAAGTGAGAACGACTACGATATCCAGTACGAACAGCACAACCCTGACTACATCCCTGAGAGTGAGGGCGGTCCGGCCGTCGTCGTCGCCGACTCTGAGAACGGCCGCGTCCAAGAGTTCCAGCGCGAGGACGGCGAGTGGAACCGTACCTGGCAGTGGGAGGACGACCGTATCCAGTGGCCCCGCGACGCCGACCGACTCCCCAATGGGAACACGCTCATCACTGACACCCACGGCAACCGAGTGATAGAAGTCAATCAGTCCGGCGATATTGTCTGGCAGGTCCCATCAACGCTCCCCTACGAGGCTGAACGTCTCGAGACCGGCGACGAAAGCACGGGTGGGCAGAGTGCGGCCGCGCTCGACCTTGAGTCACGCACCGCGGCCGAGACCGGCGGCGACGGTGACGACGGCAGCGACGGGCTGTTCGGCTTCGAACCGCTCGAGTTCCTCGGTGGACTCATCGAGACGATTCTTCCGCATCGGATCTACAATGCCCTCCTGTTCGTAAGTCCGGTCTGGATAGGCCAATCCGAGTTCGCTGTTATTGGGATCGCACTACTCACGGGATTGCTCTGGGCTGGCCTCGAGATCAGATGGCAGCTCAGCGACGCCGGGATCAACTTTCGGTTTCCTGTCTCCCGTCAGGGCGACGACTGATGAGGTCATAGAATTATCGCTCATGCGGCTCCCGCTTTCATCGCTTTTGCTTGGCACATTTCCAGAAAAACGCAGTTTCGTGGGATGGATATCCGGATAACACGTATGTGGTGCGCTCTATTAGGTAAGCATAGTACCTCCAAATGGTCCAAATGCCACTCCTCATCTGGGCTGGTGTTCTCGTTATCGGTGCATTCGTCGCTCACTGGGGGGCTGACAAACTAAGTGCACCACTCAAAAAGGTCCGCCGCCAGTGGGGTCTGACTGCCGTTGCCGGTGGTGCACTCGTCGGGATCGCCGCTGCTGGCTCTGAAATCGGTATTAATACCATCAGCGCTTACCGAGGCGTCTCAGATATCGGTCTCGGAATGATGCTCGGGTCCAACATCGTCTCCGTTCCCCTCATCGTCACGACTGCCTACTTTGTGTCTCGCACAGAAAGTTTGGGGGGCGGAAACGGTGAGAATGACGATAGTGGCAGTAATGGATCCACTGGCCAGTCTAACAGGCTAGAAGCAGGCCATGAACAGCACCGGCAGGAAAATTTGCTCCGTATTGGTCGTGATGCAGTCCACGTCCTCACCGTGCCGTACTTAGGAATACTCGCCCTCGTCGCCATCCTCACCGTACCCGAACCAGTTCGAGGGCTTCAACCGTTGGACGGGGTGGTTATGGGTGCGGCGTACCTCGTATATCTGGGACAGGCATTCATCCGTGGCCGTTCTTCTCCAGAGGATGTTGAATGGAAGAGAAAAGAGATCGGTCTCGCTGTTGCTGGGTTAATCGCACTCGCCGCGGGAGCATATACAACCGTCCGTGCAACAGAGAACATCGTGGCCGGTCTGGGAATCACCCGGCTCATCGGAGGATTGTTTATTACGGCGATTGTCACGGCACTCCCCGAGATCTTTGCCACCAGAAGCGTCGTCAAAAGTGGCCAGGTGACCGCCGGGACGACGAGCGTCATCGGCGATAACGCTGTGACGATGACCGTGGCGTTCCTCCCGCTAGCTGTTGTTACCGTCCCGATCGAGAACTTCCAGTTGTACTGGGTGAACCTCACATTCGTGGCCATCGTGGCAGCGATGTTTGGTTTACTCATTCACGTCGGCTCGGTCGGTGAACATGGTTTTGAGCGCTGGCAGGTTCTGGCCCTTGATGGCGTGTATCTTCTATATCTTATCGTGATAATATTCTGGGTACTGTGATTTGGTCGGTTATATTGTTTTTGGGAACACCTCCATTCGATTTTCCACCTTGCTTCAGCTCGTCATCATCACCAACTCCGAACACGGAGGCAATCCAAGAAGCACAATCATTCAATATGAAAAGAGTTCTATGACCCCTCTACGCAACTCAGTTAATATGTTCAACCGCAAACAGTGAGAAAAGGTACCTGCGTAGCGATGAGCCACTACATCAAGTAGAATAGCGGGAAGAGAAAGACCCAGACGATGTCGACGAAGTGCCAGTAAAGCCCGAAGTACTCCACTGGGCGGTTGTCCTCGAGATAGGCATCGACGGTCACGACTCGGTAGATCATGAACGCCGCAATGAACAGGCCAAGAATGACGTGTAATGCATGTAAACCTGTTGTTACGAAGTACATTGAGTACTGGAGGTCGGTGAACCAGTAGATCCCGTGAGCGAACTCTTGACTCCACTCATAGCCCTTGATCGCAAGGAATGTCAGACCAAGCAACAGGGTCGTCCCCAATGATGCCAATAGCCCTCTCTTATTCCCACGTTCGGCCATTACCAAAGCAATGACGACGGTGAAACTTGAGGTGAGCAGGACGTAGGTGTTGATTAGACCGATGATTTCCGAGGGCGGCACGACTCCGATTTCATTCCATCCAGAGTACACGCGCATAAATATATACGCACCGATGATGGCACCGAAGACAACCACGTCAGAGGCTAAGAAGAACCAGACGCCGGTCTTCGTCGTGCCGACGCCCTCGAACGGCCAGCGCTCGGCAATCTCCATGTCGGGCGCGTTGAACTCCTCGCGCCCGTATTGGAAGAGCGCCCCCAGAAGGATGGCAGCACCGACAAGCGAGAGCGCGGGGTAGAGAATATTTTGCTGTCCCGCCGTCTGGCCAGCGAGATCTGCCCCGCGTGAGGTGGCGAACTCGGCGACATAGGGGGTCAGTCCTGATAGTCCGAAGAACATGACGAACATACCGACGCCGATACCGAACGGCCAAATGCTCGCGTGGTCCTCGTGGTCCTCCTCGAGCGACTTACCCTCCCCGATTCGTTCGTGTGCCGCTGCACCGCCGTCGGTCGCGGCCGACGAGCTATCGTCGACAAACTCGAGCTTCCCGCTGGCGTAACTCGGCCGGTCCGGCCAGTTCTCGAGCGGCGGGGGCGAGGGGATCGCCCACTCGGCGGTTCGCGAGAACGTCCACGGGTTGTCCGGCGCGTCGGGGCCGGACAGGAAACTCTTCCCGAGCGTGATAAACACGAGCAGCACCCCTGCACCGAGGATGAACGCCCCGACGGTCGCGATCTGGTGGTAGATCTGTGCGCTCTCGGCGTAGTTGAAGACGCGCCGCGGCGTCTCCCACGCGAGGAACATCGGGAAATACAGTAGGTTGAAGCCGAGGAAGTAGACGGCGAAGCTAAGCTTCCCGAGCCGTTCGTCGTACATCTTCCCGGTGATCTTGGGCCACCAGTAGTAGAGGCCGCCGAACAGTGCGGTGACGCCGGAGACCATCACGTAGTGGAAGTGAGCGACGACCCAGTAGGTCCCGCGGAACTCGTAGTCGAGGACGACCGCACCGAGGAAGACGCCGGTGATCCCGCCGAGGATGAACAACACGAGTGCACCGAGGTTAAACAGGAACGGCGTCGTAAACCGGATGCGACCTTTGACCATTGTATAGATCATCGAGAAGACCATCAGGTCGAACGGCAGCGAGATTCCGATCGTTGTCGCCATAAAGAGCGTCTTGATCGGGAGGTTGATCGTCGATAAGAACATGTGGTGCATCCAGACGAGGAACGACTGCACTGCGACGAGGACCATCGCGATAATGACCCACTTCCGGCCGACTAGTCGTCGCCCGGTGAACGTTTGGAATGTCTCGAACATGATCCCCAGTGCGGGGAAGAAGACGATGTACACCTCTGGATGGCCGAAGAACCAGAATAGGTGCGCCCACAGCAGGCTCGATCCCTGTTGTGTCGCGGAGTAGTACTGGGTCAGCAAGAGGCGGTCGGTCAGCAGAAGAATGAGTGCGGCTAGCAGTGCCGCGAAGGCGAACAGCATCATCCAGACCGTCAGCAGGATACCCCACGTGAACAGCGGCATGTTCCACAGACCGAGCCCCTCAGCACGGTAGCGATGTATCGTCGTCAGGAAGTTTACCGTGCTGAGGGTAGTCGATAGGACGAACAGGGTAAGTGCGAGGATTGTTGTGTTCCCGCCCATCGTCAGCGTGTAGCCAGGATTATAGATGGGAACGTTCAGCGGTGCGTACATGTACCAGCCGTTTGCCCATGTCACACCTTGGAAGAACGAGACGAGGACGAGTAGTCCTGAGAAGAGGTAGAACCAGTAGCTCAGTGCATTCAGACGCGGGAATGCGAGGTCTTTCGCACCGATCTGTAGCGGGACGACGTAGTTCGCGAACCCAAAGCCAATCGGCGAGATGAACCAGAACACCATCAACAGGCCGTGTATCGAAACTGCCTGATTATACTCGGTGTTCGTGAGGAAGCCGGTCCCCCCGGCCTCCCACAGCTGGATGCGGAATAACAGTGCAAGGACGCCGCCGGCGACGAGGAAGAACAGCGCGGTCCCCAGATAGAGGATCCCGACATCCTTATGGTTGGTTGTCACCAGCCACCGCTTGATGGTTGTCCGTGGCGGAAAGTCACTCATTGAAGCTCTCACCCTTGTCTGGATGGTCGCTCTGCGTCGGCGATCGATCGAGTAGCTTTTCAGGGGAGATACGTGACAGCCGCATCGCGTTCCCAGTGACGGCGGTCGTCATACCGGCATCACCGATGAGAACTGCTGCCCAGACAGGAACGAGACCAAACGGAACCCCCAGCGCGAGGAGGGACTTGGCGGCAAGACTCGACCAGATATTCTGGCGGATGACGCTATTAGCGTCGTGTGAGAGTTCATAGAGATACGGGAGTTTCGTGAGATCGTCGGCCATGAGCGCGATGTCTGCCGTTTCGAGCGCCGTATCCGTTCCCGCGGCACCCATCGCGACGCCGACCGTTGCCGTCGCGAGTGCCGGTGCATCGTTGACGCCATCGCCAACCATCGCAACGCCGCCGTACTGGTCATCGAGTTCCTGGATGGCTTCGACTTTCTCGTCTGGGAGGAGTTCAGCCCGATACTCGTCGACGCCAACTTCTGCAGCGATAGCACGAGCAGTACGCTCGTTGTCGCCAGTGAGCATGATAATCTGCTCGATGCCGAGGTCGTGAAGTCGTTCGATAGTACGCTTTGCCGCCGGGCGGACTTCGTCGGCGACGGCGATTATCCCCTCGAGCTCATTTTCGGTGCCGACTAAGACGACCGTCTTCCCCTCGGCTTGGAGGCCAGGAACGACACCCTCGAGCAGATCGAGACACCGATTTTTTTCGCAGATCTGCTGGGTTTTTTGGGTGACAACGCCGCCGTCGGTCGCGGCGTGAACGTGGCCGAGGTCGAAGCCCAATTCCTCGAATAACCCTGGCTTGCCAGCGTAATGGGTCGTTCCATCAAGGTCTGCACGAACGCCTTTCCCAGTGAGGCTCTCGAAGTCCGAGACGTCGCGATCACTGACGTTCCGGTCGGCCGCCCTGTCGATGATGGCCTCGCCAATAGGGTGTTCACTCCGTGATTCGAGTCCGCGAGCACACCGTAGGACATCGTCCTCCGTGTTATCGTTGAGGGGGATGATATCGGTAACGGTGAGTTCGCCCTTCGTGAGGGTTCCCGTCTTATCCATCGCGATGGCGTCGACATCGCCCATCGCCTCGAGGTGGTTCCCACCCTTGATGAGTACGCCGTTCTTCGCGGCGCTGGTGATGCCCGACACTACGGACACGGGCGTCGAAATGACGAAGGCACAGGGACAGGCCAGTACGAGCAGCGTCAGTCCGTAGACAATGTAGGTGACCCACGAGCCGCCGAAGACTAGCGGTGGAACGAGCGCGACAAGGACACCAAACGAGACGACGGCCGGCGTATAGTATGCCGAAAACCGATCAACGAACTGCTCACGTTCGGTCTTGTTGGCCTGGGCGTCCTCAACCATCTCGACGATCCGCGAGAGGGTGTTATCGCCAGATTCGGAGGTGACTTCAACTTCAAGATAGCCCTCTTCATTGATACTGCCGGCGAACACCTCGTCTCCCGGCGTCTTGTCCACAGGAATGCTCTCGCCGGTGATCGGTGCTTGGTTGACAGCGCTCTCCCCCTCACAAACGGCGCCATCTAGCGGAATCTTCTCTCCGGGCCGGACGACGACGATCTCACCGACGGACACCTCGTCGACGGGGACCGTGACTTCGTCGCCGTCACGTCTAACTGTGGCCTCGTCCGGCGAGAGGTCCATGAGCTCCTGCAGAGAGTTACGAGCGCGATCCATCGAGTACCGCTCGAGGAGTTCGGAGACGCTGAAGAGAAATGCCAGCGTCGCGGCCTCGAAGTAGAGCGACTCGCCGAACACGAGCCCCGCGATGACGGCACCGCCGATGGCGATGGACATCAGCAGGTCGATATCCAAATTCCGGTTCAGAAGTGAGTAGTAGCCGTTACGGAAGATCACTTGGCCAGCGATCCCGATGGCTATGAGGAAAAGGATGTCCGCGGCGAACAGTTCCCGGCCGATGAATGTCGCCAGAAGGGCATTCTGGCTGGTGAGGAGGAACTCGAATAGAAGACCCAGTGCGACGAATCCACCACTGATCCACGTTTTAATCGCACGCGAGCTGGTCCAGACGCTCTCACGTCTGGCTGAATCGTTGTCAGTATCAAGACCTTTCTCTGCCGAGGAGCCGGTGATCTCGTAACCAGCTCCTTCGATCGCATCGGTGATCTCGTCGGCGGAGAGTGATGACGAGTCGTACGTCACGACAACGTTCCCAGTGGTTGGTTGTGTATCATAGGTTACGACATCAATCTGGTCGAGTGCGTTCTCGATCTTGCCAGCACAGGATGGACAATCCATCTCAGGAACGGTGAAAGTCACCGTTTCCTCACTAGCATCAGTCTCAACGTTATAACCTGCTTTTTCAACACGCTCTCTAATTGCGTCCGCTGACGTTTGCGAATCGTCATAGACGACGGTCAGCGTTCCAGTTGTCACTTGGGGATTAATATTTTCAATTCCGCCGAGTTTCTTGACGCTGTTTTCGACTTTTCCGGCACAGGAGGGACAGTCCATCTCTGGGACCGACAGCTGGATAGTCTCATTCTCCCTAAGATCGAGTGTTTGCTCAGGATCGTGGTTGTGGTCATGACTCTGACCATGATCGTGGTTGTGAGCACTTCCCCGTGGTGATTCAGTAGGTTCGTCAGCCATTATGGGACTCTTGTCCCTTTAGCCCTATCAAGGTAGCTGCGAAAATAGGAAGATTATTGCTAGCATATTACTAGCGCTCCGCACCTACCTTAATAACAACTATCTTATATTTAAACAACAATAGTGACAATACTGGTTCCTTCGAGTGTGTAAATAGTGACTATATACTCTATATAGGACCTTGTTTAGACGCAGAGAAACAGCCCGTTCCGTTTGGTGATGATGCCAAGAATCAGCCACTTGGATAGACCATTAATTAAATTGCTCATCGAAAACGATTTCCCGCATAGCACTAGTTCCTGCGAATAATTTAGGCCATGCTAGTCGGCACCTTACATAGAATTTCAGGCATTTACGTTATGTTGACCGATAGGAGAGACCCGTCGATATAATGGCAACAACTGTGAGATACTCATCCACTTATAGGACTATTGACTAGTTGTGGGAACTATACTACATCGTCGTATTCGCCGGCGTGAGCCGCTACTCTTTCGTAAACAAGTGGTGGGCATTCCAGCGTCGCTGAAGAATAGACTATCTACTGTGGGTGTATATGGCTAGTCTCTCCTCCCTTAGAGTGGGACTGGTAACCACGAGAGTAGTTCCATGACCTGCTCAGGGGGAAATAGTGGCTCATGGAGAACGAGCCAGTCTAGAAGAATAAGTCCTAGTCCGTGGGCGACAATCGATGGGAGGAGAGAATTACTGTTGTAATCGACAGCACCAAATAGTACGTCCGTCGGGCCAGCTAACAGCAGCTCAATTGGTGGTTTACCGACGTGGTGGAACGCATAGAGAACAGGGCTGATAAAGACGCTCTTGAATCCAATTTCACGGACACCGACACAGAGTAGTCCTCGATAGTACGTCTCGGCAGCGATCACCACTGCAAGCTGCTGGACAGCGTGTGGAAAAAATGACGATAGAGCAGGACTCGTTTCCCACATCGGGTAGTAGGCGCGTACTGTGGGTAATGAGGAGCCGACAAGGTAAAACGGAAGAACAAATAGTGCGAGCAAGGCAGTATTTCGGAGTACCTGGCGATCCACCCGCCAGCCGAGGTTTCGTCCATGTGTTACCGCGAGTACGCTCGGAATTAACACAAACAGAAGTAGATCTCGGATCACACGTAGCGTCAGGTCATCCGGTGGGACATCCCAGAGTCCCCATAGGACGCTCAAGGCAAGCCCGACCAACAACGATCGCTGGACCCAAGAAAGACCAAACAGCAAGGATCGTATTGTAGCAATATGAGTCACGTTCTTGCTTACTGGGACGCCTCAAATAAGGGTGTCTGGGTATACTGCTGATGAGATTCCGTTTAATATCATCTCCCAATATAATCAGTTCTATATTCTAGATACCTTATATTTTATTGGACGGAGATGGCAACTGAGATGGTGTTCGAACAAGTACACAGATCTCAGTCGCAGGTTGCGTACTCTCCGCTGGAAGGACGGGCGGCGTGAACGCCTCCCTTATCACATTCTGTATCTCTTAGGTATTGTTTGAAGAGGTTCCCAAATCATCCAGTAAACCGCTTCTTGTACCCATCTTGAAATTCGAATGCGATATGATAATCATCAAAGTGTGGTACTTTCTGTCGAAGCCCCCCGAATTGAACACTGTCGAAAGGTGCTGGGGCCAGCTGCAAGGGTGGTTCAAGTACCGCCTTATTCCAGATTCCTCGACGCTAAAAGACTATATCCCAGGGAATCAACACGCTTGACGAACCAAACATCTGGACGCACTTAACCGGTGAATATTCATTCTGTCACTATAAGTCGATGACGATAGACACTTTGATGCCAGCGCAACCGCTTGGTAATCCTTCTAACAATATGCGCGAACTTCATAGGCCCATGATGGCGATATATGAAAGTGACCGTCAAAATAATCTTCTCATCATTGTTGTATTGACCTAGTTATTCGCTTGTGTGAGTGAAGTTATAAGTGTTGTCAAACGCACTTAGTAGCTGACTTCTGACCGCCTTGTCGATTATGATGCTAGACCTTCCAAGGTCATTGACATACTCTACGGATCCCTGAACACAACCAGCTGAGTAGAGAGGGGACTCAGTATAGGATCAAAACACTATCTGATGCCTGTCGAGACCAAAATCCTCGAGATATAGATAATATCCTCAGGAGCTATTTCGAAGCCAGGCTACAACATCGTAGCGGACTACAGTAGGGAACTTTTGCCTCCATTCTGCATCAGAGGACGACTGGTGACCAAGGATGAATGCTGTCGGATCTTTTGCTTCAGACGACAAGATGCCACAGAATCACGGTTAGAACGAGCGTCAACAGCAAGATAGTCGTCCCAATACCTGTTCGGAGGTGGATTGTCGACGGCCGGCCACCATCGGCCGGCTGGTGATCGTCGACTTCAACTAGCCAGTCAGGGAGGCGACTCGCAGCTGCGTCGACGGCAAGGACAGGGTTGTTCCTAATCCAGTAACAGCGTTTAACCGTGCCGACGACGGCGTCATCAACCGCAGCATAGGTTTCGGTCACTGCGAGCATCGTCCACCGGCTACCGTAGTAAGTTGCGGGGAAGACGACCATTGCCGGATCGCCCAGATCGAGTTTCGAAAGCGGCTTCCGGACGATCACGAAAACGACGACCGCGATCGCAGTCAGAATGCCTGCGGTTTCGAGGTGACTTTGGCTGTAGGGGTGAAGTTCGCCGTGACCACCAGGGTATTCGAATTCGACGCCGTGGATCATCGGAGTGAGATCAGCCAGGCCCTGCCACCAGACGCCGAAGAGAAGACAAGCACCACCAAGCCCTAGCATCGCGACCGTCTGGCCGGGTTTCGCGTCCGCGACCTCAAGGTCACTATCGCCGTGGAAGAAGACGTAGTAACCGAGCTTAAGGAACGACAAAAGAGTCCCAATCGCACCGAGGTAAAGCAACCAGTACAGCGCCTGGTACTCGGGCTGGCCGTAGTAGTGGGGGTCGGCCGCGTTGAAGAGCATCCCCTTGCTGATGAAGCCGTTAAACCCTGGAATTGCGGTGATCGAGAACGCGCCGAGGCCGAACCCGATGGCGGTCAAGGGCATCTCACGCCAGAGACCACCGAGTTCATAGAGGTCCTCCTCGCCGGTCCGGTAGATGACGACGCCGACGGCCATGAATAGAAGGCTTTTGAAGAAAACATTGTTGAACAGATGAGCCATCGCACCGGCGACAGCGATCGGAGACCCAATTCCGATGCCAGCAACGATATACCCCAATTGGGCTTGGATGTGGTAGGAGAGTAGCGCCCGCATGTCGTGTTGCAGTAGGGCAAAGGTTGCACCGTAGACGGCCATCAGGCCTCCCATGTACGCAATATAGATTGACAGATCGCTCTGACCTTCCACGGGGAACGCCCGATAAAGCACGAACGCGCTCGTCTTCGTCGTATACACCGAAAGGAACACTGAAGCCGCGAAGTGGGGACGCGGGTAGGTGTCTGGCAACCAGACGTGAACACCGATGAAAGCGACATTGATACCCATTCCTAGTACTGCGAGCAATGCTGGAATCCCGTCGGCGATGCCGGCAGCGTCGTAGATGAACGTGCCAGACTTGACATAGTGGACTGCGACCGCCATCATCAGGAGTACCCCAGCGGTGCCGTGGAAGAGCGCGTACCGGAAACCAGCTCGGACCGCTTCACCCCCATACTGCCAGACCACCAGCGTGCTGGTCACCGCCATCAGTTCCCACATAAACAAGAGCACGAGCCAGTCGCCCGCGAACGCCGCCCCGATTGACGAGGAGACGTAGACGAGAGCGAAAGCGGTCAGCGTCTTACTGGCTTCACTCGAGTAAGCGTAGATGACGCTACAGATACCCAGAAAACCGAGCCCGAGGCCGATCATCCGGGAGAACTCATCGACATAGAATGGGACCACCTTGAACCCGAGGAAAGTGCCAGCCAGGTGCTGGCCCTCCGGCGCGACCAGCGAGATCGCTAGCACGGCCGCAAGGCTGAGCGCTCCGATGGCGAAGCCGGTGACACGCGGCAGGACGAGTACGAGCAGTGCCGCTATAAAGACGAATAGCGGCGGGTAAGCCATCGTCAGAACTTCAACTTCCATCATTCACCAGTGTCATTGTCCCTGTGACTGAATGTCAGCCAATCCCAGTGTGGTATACCGAGTATGTCGGCTTAATCGAGGTTGATCTGCATAGTCGACAGACTGACAGATGACTCCCATGTTCGATAGTGGGGTGTTCAGGCGTTCAACCGGCACAATGTTCCCCTCCAGATGGCCGTTGTGTGGAACTCATGGTTCTCGATGTTACTCGACTTAGGCGGTAGACGTAGGAAAACAATTTCGTTGTCAGCCTCTGTCTTGCTTTAACAGAAATCCGTGAGCCTACGTTGCTATTATTTATTATAGTAAATATATTACAATAATGCGTGAGATTCACCATTTGTCTTTCATGCGCAGATCTTATGACTGCCGTTGTGGTTTCATTTGTGAGGGTACATAACTTTGGAGGACGATTTTGATGTGCGCCTTTTTTCTGCGGCATATTGCATCGAACTCTCCACTCAGCAGGTGCGCTAACCTATCACTCGAATGGATTGACTGGATGTGATGAATAGAGAGTACGATAAGGATCAAAGGCCAGTAATTTCGCACCTTCGAATTATTATTGAAAACTCACCGTCTGTTAGCTCCTTTTGGTGGTGGAAGAAAGAGGTGGGATTAACCTTGAAACATTTCCCACAGATGCCCTCAGTGAGAGCTGCACGGCGGAATTTGATGAATGTAGGGAGCGTCAGTAGAGCATTGAATGGCATCTCAATCGCCTCGTCAAACAGACTTTCATCGGAAAAGAACATAAGCTCGAGATTACGTTATACTGCTGATCAGACATCCAGAAGAAATAGTCAAGATGCTTCGGCTGGTCAATCTTTCAGTCATAGCCCAACTCGTAGACCGGCTCACGCGATTGAGTGGCAGACTACTCGCTGGCGATTTAGGCACAAGCAACGACGAAGAGTAAGACGAGCCGATTGTCGATTCGAGTGTCAACCATAACCTTGCGTATTGCCGACTAACGAAGGCTGAGGGGTGTGGCGGCTCTCCTCTCCATTAACGCCAAACCGTTCCTGTTTAGGTTACTACGATGATCGGGGCAGTTATCATGAACCCTAACCCTTACAAGTTATATTTTAGTAGTTCAAATATGGTTGTATAGGCAAGTTGCTCCTTGCTAATTGGACGACAATTGGCGGTTTACACCATCGATCGCCTACAGTCGGCCAAGCAGGGTCGAGAAACACAGTTGCACGATCTCGACATTGCGACAATCACTTGTTAGAGCACGCTCAAATGCGGCCGCCAGTTCCCTTCCGACACTAAATGCTACGTGCCCTCCTTACTCGACTGGATCGTTCTCGGCTGTGATGGTCGGCGTCTCGCTGATCACGTACGGGTTCGTGTTCCTTACCCCGGGTGATCCGGCATACACGATCCTTAGAAAACAACGCCAGAGTCCCCCGCCGGCGTCCGAAGTTGCGGCCTTCCGCACCGAACACGGACTGGACGATCCTTTCCTCGTCCAGTACGTCGCGTGGTTCACTGACACGATCCAGGGAGATCATACTACCAGTCCAAACCCGTAACCTCCCTGATACTCGCACAAGTGCCGAATACGCTCGAGCTCGTGCTGGCGGCGACGGTCGTCTCGGTGCTAATCGGCGTTCCAATAGGCGTAGGAAGCGCTGTCTACCCTGACCACAAACTAGATCGGTAGGTACGATGTAGGATCTGCTCGAATATCTTCCCAAAATAACCCATCCTCCGAAACTGTGTGGGTAGGACTCAAGGTGAGATCGCTCTTATCGACTTGCAAATGCATAGCACGGTGGTAAATGAAGTGACAATGAGTCCCACTGTAGGACGATGGGAACAAAAACACCAAGCGAGGCCGACATCTTGCGCCCAATCGGAGCAACTTCGAAAACATACTTCGCGCTGGTCGCCATCGCAGGGCTAGCATTTGTTCTCTTCCTTATCGGCTGGGCCTATCAGCTACAAGAGGGGCTGATAGTCACCGGGCTCGGCGACTGGGGAAGTGGCGGCGGTGTTACTTGGGGGGTATATATCGGCGCATTCATTTGGTGGGTCGGTATCGCCCACGGCGGGATCATCCTCTCGGCTGCAGTCAGGCTACTCGAGATGGATCGGTACATGCCGGTTGCACGACTCGCCGAGTTACTGACCATTGCCGGTCTCTCTGCTGCAGGCTTTTACATCATTGTCCATCTCGGCCGGCCAGATCGGATGGTCACGAGCGTCGTCGGCCACTACCACATCACCGTCCACTCTTCACCGCTAGTGTGGGACGTAACCGTCATCACGGCCTACTTTGTACTGACAGCGACCTACCTCTCATTGACCCTGCGTTACGATGTGACTCGGCTACGTGACCAGTTGCCAGATCGCCTCGACCCGATCTACCGACTCATGACGATCGGCTACACCGAGAAGGAAGATGAGATCGTCGAGCGAATGGTCTGGTGGCTCGCTCTCGCGATTATCATCATGGCCCCGCTCTTGCTCCACGGCGGCGTCATTCCGTGGCTGTTCGCCGTGTTGCCGAGTTACCCGACTTGGTTCGGCGGCGTCCAAGGGCCCCAGTTCCTCACCATCGCACTGACCTCAGCGATCAGCGGCGTGATCCTCCTCTCATTGGCGTTCCGCCGCGCCTACGACTGGGATCACATCATCACCGACGATATTTTCCGCGGGCTGCTCCTGTGGCTCGGATTCTTCTGTCTCCTCTTCCTCTGGCTCCAACTCCAACAAAACGTCACCGGGCTATTCACGGCACCTGTCGATCTGACAATTGCGGCCACGGCGAGGGCTACTAACCCCATTTATCTTACCTCGATGTCACTGGTCTTCCTGACGCTTTCGTATATCTTCGCCCAAGCGATCCGGCCGGCACTATTCACTAAGCGACGGGCCGCTGTTTCAGGCATCGCTGTCCTCATCGCAACACTCCTCGAGAAGGTTCTGTTTGTCGTTGAAGGCTTTCTGGAACCGACGTTCAATATCTACGCCGCGGTCCCAGGCGTCTACATCCCGAGTCTAATTGAGATTGCGTCGATTACCGGGACAATCGGCATGGTCGGCCTGTTCTTCCTGCTTGTCGCCAAAGTGTTCCCGGTTGTCGAACTCCACGCGATCGAACACCTGCGCGACGACCACGAATAGCGATATACATCGTTATCTGCCAGCCGAATTTTTCGATAGTACCATATATGTCCATTATGCCGCGTCGTTCATAGTACATTCGATACTGGCGTTCAAATTGGTCAATGTAGTGAGAATATCGTGATAGACATTTGGCTTGTCGATATCTATGGTGGCTATGCACATCATCAGCTCCGATCGGTCACTCATAAGACTCCCGACATTGGCTGGTTCCGTACTAACCCTGGTGTCTTCAAAGAGAGTTCAATGCCCCTCGAGCGGGATGTAGTGGAGGGGATTCAGATCATCGTCTACAACACTGGAGACGCAGAGGTGTGGATTGACGATTTGTGGAGCCGCGAGAAGCTGGAGGAGGGGTACGTCATGATATCATGGGACGACGGATAAGAAGGTGGCACTGATCCACGACGAGTTTGGTGCTACTTGGCTCTGTTGAAATCCTATTTTCTGGACACCTTTCTTGTCAGAATAGTCGTTCTGCAGGTGTGGGACTGCTCCTTAGAGAAATCACCAGTTTCGATGGATAATTATGCGAGCGTGCTGCATACACAGCGCGTATTTCGTATTCGGTAGTTTAGCCGGCGACTCAGTGAAGTCGGTGATAGTTTCCTTCACTTGTTAGATTCACGAGCCGCGGGAAGAGTGAACGAAAACGTCGTTCCCTCGCCGGGCTCGGAGTCGATCCAAATTTCGCCGTCGTGGCGCTCGATAATACGTTTACAGAGCGCGAGCCCGATTCCCGTGCCGCTGCCCTCCTCAGTGGTGTGGAGGCTCTGGAAGATCTCAAACACACGGTCGGCATCCTCGGGGTCGATGCCGATCCCCTCGTCGCTGACCGAAAGCACCCACTCGTCGCCGGCCCGTTCGGCCCCAACATGGATATCGGGTGGGTCGTCTCCACTGTAGGTGATGGCATTAGAGAGGAGGTTCTGGAACACCTGGCGCAATTGCCTCGCATCGCCGTAGACGGTCGGCAACGACTCGACAGTGACGTCGGCGTGAGTCTCTTCGATCTTGATTGTGAGGTCGTCGCAGACTTCCGCGAGTACGTCGTCGAGATCGACGGGTTCGAACGGGTCCCCGCGCGTTTCGACCCGCGAATACTCGAGCAGCCCTTCGACCATGTCGCGCATCCGGTCGGCACCGTCGACGGCGAACTCGATGAACTCCCGGCCGTCCTCGTCCAGTTCGTCCGCGTACCGCCGCTCGATCAACCGGAGGTAGCTCGACACCATCCGGAGCGGTTCCTGGAGATCGTGGGAGGCAGCGTAGGCGAACTGTTCGAGGCGCTCGTTGGACGCTTCGAGCTGCCGCTGGTACTCTTTGCGCTCGGAAATGTCGCGGAGGACACCTGTGAAATACCGCTCACCGCGGTACCGGATCTCACTGAAAGAGACGGCCAGCGGGATCTCCGTGCCGTCGGCCCGCAGACCGGGTAGTTCGAGGTAATCCCAATCGAGGGTCCTCTCGCCGGTTTCCAGATATTGCATCATCCCGGCCCGGTGTTGGTCTTTCAGTTCGTCTGGCATCAGCTTGGTCAGCGAGGTTCCGATCAGTTCGTCCTGCCTGTACCCGAACACGTCCTCGACCGCCGGATTCACTGACCTGACGACGCTGTCCTTGTCGATGGTGACGATCACGTCGTTGATCGCCTCCATGACTGCTTGATATTGCTCTCCCAGTTCCGAGAGATCTTCCTCAATGATTACCACCCGATCGATATCCCCGTCATCCGTTTTGATTGGAGCGGCGTCGACCGAGAGCCACTTTCGTCGACCGTTCGGAAGTTCGACCTGAGCCGTCCAATCATAGATCGGCTCACCTGTTTCCTTAACCTTCAGAAACGGGTACTCTTCTAACGGGATTGGATTCCCCTCCTGGTCGTAAAACGTTCGACCGTCGGCTTCAAATCGGTCCTCATCCAACGGCAGGCCACGAATCGCCAGCGCCTGCTCGTTCACCCGCTGGACGTCGCCATCCGAAGAGAAGATAGAGATCCCGACGGGGGCGGCGTCCATCATTTCCGAGAGCAACTGGCGCTCTCGGTCGAGTTCGTCCTCGGCCTGCCGTCGGGAGACTAAGCCCCCGAGATCAGCTGCAATCGAGGAAACGACCTCGACCATATGTTCGTCCACTTCTCGGGACTCGGCCACGTAGAACCCGAGGACGACGGTCACCGTCTCATCCGTGAGAACTGGCACACCCAGGCCTGCCTTCAACCCCACCTCGGCTGCCAGCGCTGTTCGCGGATAGATATCCTCGGAGACCTCGGTCACATCGGGAAACCAGACTGGTTTTGCGGTTTCAACTACGCGGCCGGGGATGCCCTCTCCAGGAGAGAAACTGAACTCAGATGATTCGTCAGTGAATTTCTGGAAATCGTTCGATTGAACGTATGAAACCGGTAGTTTCTCCGCTTCACCGTCGTCTGAGACGAGCCAGGCTTGGCCGACCTCCCAGTCTGTCCAGTGGCACACGTCCTCCAGTACTGCCAACAGGCCATCTTCGAGCGATGCTGCTTCCGCTAGAGACCGGCTTACCGACAAGTGGAGTTGGTGTTCTTCCTCGGCGCGTTTGCGGTCAGTCATGTCTCGGGTGACCTTCGCAAACCCCTCCAGGTCACCATCGTCATCACGAATAGCCGTGATGGTCACGTTCGCCCAGAACCGCGATCCATCAGCACGGACACGCCACCCTTCGTCCTCTATGGAGCCCTGCTCAACGGCCCCGGTGAGGTTATTCTCGGGAACATTAGCTGCCCGATCTTCGTCTGTATAGAACGTAGAGAAATGTCGCCCGATAATTTCCTCGGCTGCATAGCCTTTAATACGTTCGGCACCGGGATTCCAGCTGACGACGGTTCCTTCCGAGTCGAGTCGGAAAATGGCATACTCTTCGACTGCATCCACGAGCGCGCGAAACTGCTGGTCCGAGTCCCCGGGCTCCCGTTCCCGGTTCTCCGCAGGTAGATCGGTATCCTCAGTGGATGGGTGGGAACCATCACCGCGCTCGTTGGTCATTACCTTTCCGTCGGGGTGTTAGCAGAAAAACTCTGCCTTCCAGTAGTTCATAGACCCTCGAGGCACCCAGGGGCTTTGAGCGTACTTTGCTTTCGCGACTCTCCTGAGAGTGGCTGGTGGAGCCACATCTTACGCCCGATTCACCCTCTGAGTCGGTCACGACTCTTTTGACGAGAATCAGAAGCGTTCGACCCATTTCGCTGTCTCGTTCCTCGATATCCGCTGTTCAGATCGACTTGTCGATGTTGTGAGTGAGACAGCCGACAACGAGTTCACGGAACTGCTTCCACCAGTGTCGTGAGCGGACGAATGCGCCATATTTCCGTTTGAGACTGGAGTTCACTGTCTCATTCTGACTCCGTTGGCCGTAGAGGTCGGCGTCCAGCCGAGCATTCCACGCCTTGTGGAGCGACGAAAATTCTCGGTGCTTGATGAGGGGACGAACACCAGCGTCACGGGCTAACGCGCGAACCTTCTGACCGTCGTATCCCTTGTCACCGAGGAGGATTGCCACATTCTCGGCATTCCGCTTGATGAGCGACGGTGCGATCTGTGAGTCGTGTTTTCTGGTCGTCGTCACGTGGAGATCGAGGATAGCATTCGCTCTCGTGTCTACGAGCAGTGTCACTTTCAACTGCTGAATCGTCAGCTTCGTTCGCTTCGTGTAGTGTTTCGAGGCGTGACTCCGGTCGAAGCCGGAAGCGTCGACCCCGACGACACCGTTAGTCGGGAGAAGCGTGATCGAGAGGTTTAGCAGGACACGTCAGACTGCCATATCGAGCCGGTTGAACGCTTTACACAACGTTGAGGGTGACGGGAGTTCGTCTAGATTAATGGCTTTCCGACTGCGGGGCATCTCGATGAATTCGTCGAGAAGCGTCCTGTAAGTCGTGTTCTTCCGAACTTTGAGACAGAGGAAAACGATGTGCTGGTGGAGTGTGTACCGGCGTTTGGGGAACTTCGATGAGTAGCGAGCGACAGCTCGGCGTGCCAAGTGCATCGCTTGCTCAACGAACCGGAGCAATTGCGATTTCGGGAGGGCTTCCATTCGGTCAGACTACCGGACGTTCCTGTAACTTCTTGAGGGTTTTAACAGAGCCTGCTACTTCTATATTAGGCGTTGTTCGACAATGGACGAGGAATAACCGCGACGGAATCATGACTACTGACCAGCTGTTAGAATGATTTACAGGGCGGGCATTACATTGTCTATCCCCACAGCAATTTCGACCAGACAGTTCTCGATATTGTTCCTGATTACTACTATGCTGGCGGCTTTAATTAGTCTGCCAATGTAAACACTACTGGATGTGAGGTGCTGTTTCGTTAAGCGTGAAAAGTGAGGCGGTACGATCTTCTGGTGTCAATGCCAAAAATCGACCGCATCAGCGGGTATAGCGACTGGATCGATTTGAGTTTTGTGGAGCGAGAGCAGACACCGCGTCAGCTGATGGAACTCGGTATTCGACTCCATCTTGCTGGCTTCTCGCTTTCGAATACCGTTCGAGGATTAGAGAGGTTCGGTGTCGAGCACAGTCGCAAGGCAGTCCATGATTGGGTCCACAAATGCGATATACAGCCGGCAGTCGACGAGGAACCGAATCACGTCGCGCTTGACGAGACGGTGATTCAACTTAACGAACATCGCTATTGACTGTACACTGCTGTCGATCCAGAAACGAACAATATACTCCATATACGGCTGTATTCGACGACCACGACTGCGTTGACAGAACGGTTCCTGCACGAATTCACTGAGAAACATGATCTTGATGATGCCGTGTTTCTCGTCGATGGGGCAAAACATCTCCAGACTGCACTCCGTCGATCTGGGCTCCGATTTCGATACGAAAAACATGGCTCTGTTGAAATCCTCTTCTTGAGAGAAGTATTTACGTGAATCTACTGCACACTACACATGCGTAATTAACACGTCTTGCACTGACCCATTTAATTGTTGTCAGTAGCGGTATGCTGCATACAGAGGGTGGACTCACGAGGGCGTGTATTTGGTTCACAGAACCTCTATTGTTCTCACTGTCGGGAGTGGTGCTGGTTTGCTACGAAGGAGGTGCGACCCGTACGACCGTTCGGCCGGTACTTACCGTGATTCGTACACGAATATCCAGCCATCCGCTCGCAGGGCATCGGAGCTGGTGGACACAGTTTCCAAGCCCTGCGGCCTCCTTTGGGAGGCTTTCTATGACACGCTCTTATCAACTAAGAGCGGCAGTCATTTTTGGAAGCCCAGGTTTTTCAGGGAAGAGCAGGTTCTGGGTCTTCAGGAATCATTTCGTCCCATAAAACCGACGTCCCTGCGTCGAGATCAACCCCTATAGGTCCTCCACCGGTAATAGACTTTATCGCCCCGCCAATTGGGTCCCAGGACCATGTGTGTTTGTAAGACCCCCAGATAGTTCCCGCAGTCCCATTAGTAACGAGTTCGCACTGTAATGAAATGTAACTCGTTGGTGGGAGACCTCCTCCATTTGGTCCCCAATCAAGATGAACTTCTGCAGCAAGACCTCCACCATCAATGCTCCCTGGCCAGAATTCGGCATCGTGATAACCATCATCTGACATAGCCATGGCCTGCACATTGGGGGTTCCAACTGTTGTCCATACATTTTCATCAAAACCCACACCAATAACATCAGGTACAAAAGTTGGGCTTCTAACACTTGAATTAACCCCATCCAATTTCATATTCACTGTGCAAAGTATTCTATTATACTCAGAAAGCTCTGAGAATATCACATTCAGTTCAGAGTCACTTTCAGTATAATGGTTAGAAGCGGTTCCGATCTGAGAATCATTCTTATCAGAATCGAAAGACCCCACTTTTGTGGTTGTCTGGGTATGCGCTATTCCATCCTTATCTAATAATCTTCCAACTAGGTCTGGACCCCCTTTGACGTATGCATGGAATATCTTGGAGGCGAGATCTTCCTCTTCCGGATTTGAAGCGCTAACTATACCAGTTCCGCTAAGTGCTGCCGTTGCCGTTACACCTCGAATGAACTGCCGTCTATTTGGCATACTATTCGCTATTATACTTGGATATATATATATAGTTTTCTAACTGTTAGTCGTGCTATTAGATCCGAAATATGAGTATTTCCTAATTTTAGATGCGATATTTAAGGCGCAACTTAATTAGATTGATATGATAAAGGTTATAGTTCCCCATCTTTCTACTCTAAATATGAATCACATTGAGTGGTTTCTGGGATTGATTGTATACCTTTTAGCAGTAATTATCTATGAGTTTGGGAGCGGGAACGTCCCATCCGTAATTTCGATTCCTATATTATTAATTGTCTATATGATGCCCATTTACCTAATATTTAGACATATTTTTGACCATAAATAATATTTGTCGGATCTGTTGAAATCCTATGGTTTCGATACTTCCCCGATGAATCAGACGTTAGGTAGGACTGCGTACTCACCACCAAAAGGATGATGAGGAGATGCAACGGTATCCATCTTTATGAAGGCCTCACACGTCGCCCTCGTCGGTGTTATAGCGAGCCTCGCAATCAACGGAGCAATTAGCGCCACTACAAATACAGCAACATACTTGGCAGTAACACCGGTTGGAATCGCGGTTTACCTTATCGTGGGAATCGGTGGGCCGCAAACGTATATCGGTCAACAGAATGGTTCCAGTATGGAACTGGGAATGGGTGTTCTCGCAATTGTCGCTGGATTGGTTTCGCTGGGGGTAGGTGTCTTGGGAAGTGGGGTTCTCGCAGACTGGGGGACGGGATTCGTTAATCTTCTCCTCATTCTGGTCCTTGGAATTATCCTTTGGGCGGGAGTCAGACAGTTCGCAGAGGGATACTCCTCCACTGCGTAAACTATGGTTAACCATCAGTAGTTCATCTGGATCTAACGTTCAGAGTGTTTTGTCGATGTTATGGGTGAGACAGCCAACAGCGAGTTCACGGAACTGTTTCCACCAGTGGCGTGAGCGGACGAATGAGCCATATTTCCGTTTGAGCCGGGAGTTCACCGTCTCGTTCTGACTACGCTGACCGTAGAGGTCGGCGTCCAGCCGAGCGTTCCACGCCTTATGAAGCGACGAAAACTCACGGTGCTTGATGAGCGGGCGAACACCAGTCTCACGGGCTAAAGCACGGACCTTCTGGTCGTCGTACCCCTTGTCGCCGAGGAGAATCACTACTTCACCAGTATTCCGCTTGATGAGCGAGGGCGCGATCTGCGAGTCGTGTTTTCGTGTCGTCGTCATGTGTACGTCGATAATTGCGTTCGACCTCGTATCTACGAGGAGCGTGACTTTCAACTGCTGAATCGTTAATTTCGTTCGTTTCGTGTAGTGCTTCGAGGCGTGACTGCGGTCAAAGCCGGAAGCGTCGATCCCGACGACACCGTTGGTCGGGAGGAGTGTAATCGAGAGGTTGAGCAGGACGCGCCAAACTGCCATATCGAGTCGATTGAACGCCTTACACAACGTCGAAGGAGAGGGGAGTTCCTCCAGATCGATGGCTTCCCGAATCCGAGGCATCTCGATAAGTTCGTCAAGCAGGGTTCGGTACGTCGTATTCTTCCGTACCTTGAGACAGAGCAAGACGATATGCTGATGAAGCGTGTACCGCTGTTTCGAGAACTTCGAAGAGTAGCGGGTAGTAGCTCGCCGAGCCAAGTGATACGCCTGCTCAACGAACCGAAGCAACTGCGACTTTGGGAGGGCCTGCATTCGGTCACACTACCGCTTGAACCTGTAACTCTCTGAGGGTTTCAACAGAGCCAAAAACATGGAAATCGGAACGCTTCTGAACGTGTCTTCTGCGAGATAAATCGACGTACCTATTCATTCTCAAACTGTTTCAGTCACGCACAACCGTCAACAGCCAAATCGTGGCTCCAAGCCTTCGCCGTCTGGCATAATGCTATAAACTAAACATGACCGGATGTGATTAGCAATGTTCGATCACGTCCGCTCGGAGGTCTCAAAAATGGGAGAGAAGTGACTGTGCAAGATCAGTTTGTGAGTCGGTTCTACTAGCGACTTCCTTCTCGTAGGCGAGATAGCTTTAGTCATCTGCTGAGTGTCAACTGTCCTAATTATAAGTCAATAAGGATTAGCAGGCCAGAATTCAGGACCTATCGTAAGCCTATGGAATTCTTCTATTTCAATCCGTTGAAACGCTCGAGTTGGGAACCGTATGAGTGGGGAGCCGTGCTGATTCGACGGAATATACCAGAGTCCCGGTGAACAGGAGGATACTCGATATAACAAATATTGAAGTGAAAGGAGAAGCAGCATCAACGAACACCCAGTATACTGGTGCTGCAACCGTTGGCCCAGCAGCTAAAAGTACGATTTGAGACACAAGAGGACCACAACAACCACAAGTACACGTTCCGAGGATTGCAGCAGATTTAGTGGTGTTCTCCGCTATTCCGGCTTGTTCTTCAGCACGCCAGTAGCGAGCGATAAGTGCAGCATTCAAGCCGACCAGTACACTCAATAACCCTACGACAGTAATTACTCCGATCGAAATTGCAAAGAACAGCGGGACTTCTGGAAGCAATACTTCAAGCGTAGGCCACATAACGAGCTGGTATCGCACAGACATGACCGCAATCGTTACTTCTCCTGGGCCCCCGTCCTCTAATATAAATGATATATATCCTGTTGTTGACATAAAGAAAAGTGCCATGATGAATCCAACACCAATTCCAAATCTCCGAGCTACCTGATCCTGTAGAACTGCTTTAAATACAGGCCTTGCGTCTTTCCAGAGAATATACCCCACAAAGAGGGGGGTGCTCAAGACAATCGCATAGCCGAGCGGATGGGAATCACTATTATACCCTGGCAGCAGATTTGGATACATAATCCAGAGGCCCATCAACATTCCGAGAGACATATAGCGAGGACGTGTCGGCCATCGGAGCCATCCAATAATGAAGCTTGACAATATAATTAGCATGCCAACGGATAATGAAAGCGGTTGGTACCAAGATCGCGGAAACGGTATTGAGCTCGCTGTATACGTCGGCTCCGGTGCTAACCCTTCAAAGAGGACAGCTCCGACAGCAGTCACGACAATTCCGAAGAACACCGTATAAATTGCGACTGTCGGCGAGATATAGTTCGTACGCTTTAGAAGGAGAGTCCCGCCAAGGACTGCCATTCCGCTGAGAATAATGACGGCTCCATGCCATTGTGAGAGTCCCGAGGTTGCAGTCCCACCGTGTGCAGACACAGTTGGCAGTTGTGTGAGGATAATAAACGCACACACGAGAAGAGAGAGGTACCGTCTATATTCTTGGAACTCCAATCTCCCGATGATCCTCTCTCTTGTTAGCCATTGATTCGGTTCCATTAGCGAACCTTACCCAGTGAGCCACTTCTACCTGACGGATACGAACGATAGACTATAATGTTGGATGGCTTTTGTCCAGCACAAATCACAGCAGTCAGACTGATGTTACCTTCTTGAGGAGAAAATGCCTGTAACTTTCGATAGAAACCCGGAAGAAGACTGCCTTCTATAATCACTGTCATTTGAAGATGCTTCTATCTCTTCACTAGGGACGTCTTCTTCAGAATCACTTCCGCCTTCGGGATCTTGACAATAGATGCACATCCTTATGATTGGTCATACACTCTCACATGTATAGACCTACCGGGGATTGATTAATATTCTGCTATGAAATGGACAGATTCTACTATCACGTTCAAGTGAGGAACATGTTTGTAGTAGTGTCTAAATTGTCAGAGCAAGTAATGCCAAAGTTGTCACAGTGTATCTGTCACTCGAAGAGTTCCTCAACGGGAGTTTAGACGCGATTTAGAAGATTTTTGGGGGAACGAACGGACGATGACGCCCATCAGGGTGTTCGCCGTCTGTCTCCACGAAACTAGCTGTTCGCTTCGAGAGACATCAATAATCTTCGTTGAATTAGGCGTCGAACGCCCTCACGTGGTGGTCTATAATTGGATACCTCGGCTAGCTGACAGCGGACGTGACCCGTCGACGGCAACGCCGTCGCGGGTCGCTGTTGACGAAACCGCTGTTAAGATAAACGGCGGGTGGTCTTGGTTGTATGATGCAATAGACATCGAGTCAAAGTTAATTCTTGATGTCGCGTTGTTTGGTCAGTATGGCACTGATCTGGCAACTGCACTCCTCCAGAAACTCCGCAAGAACCCCGATCTCTCGGAGACGGAATTTCACGTCTGTCAATTCGGCTATCGGACTGCCCTCTCACGAATAGGACTGAGCGGTCGAGTTAACTATACTAACCGAAACACATCAGGGAGTGGTTTCACACTCAAAATGTGTATTGGCCGCTTCCATACCCTGTGGGTGGACAGCCGGGCGAGTGTCCGCGAGTAGCTTGAACAGTTCATGCATTACTACAACCATCAGAGACCATATTAGGATCTCGACGGAAACACATCAGCCGAGGTGGTTCAGAACTAGACAATGACCGACAACATATATCATGCAAACTGACGGAAGTCAATTATCTGTTCAGAACCGCGCTTAGTAAATCGAACTTTGTTTATAATGTCCTCCCCAAGATACACGCAACGGGATGAACGATTCACGTATCCAATCGACCTCTACAGCTATCGGTCTCACCTATGGATCGTATATTATTGGAAATATAGTCCTTATCATTGCGGCACTTATCTTGGGGGCCATCGGTCTAAACCTCACGGCACAACCATCACTCCACGTATTACTCAGTACAGTTCTGCTCCAGGGAGTGACCTATGGTGGTATTGCGATCATCTATCTCAAAGTTCGTAATCTCGATTTCGAATTTGTTCCGTTCTCTATACCGAGTAAACGGGACCTTGTTATTACCGTTATTGGAACGGTAGTCATTCTCGGACTTCTTTTTGTAATGTCATCGGCTATTTCGTATCTTGGGCTAGAGTCAGCCCAAAATAAGGTCGTCGAGATCGGCCAGCAGAGTCCGGCGACTTTTCTTCTCCTCATCCTCCTCTCGTTTCTATTGGTTGGGCCTGGTGAAGAGTTGCTGTTTAGAGGGCTTGTCCAAGGTGTACTCCGAGAATCATTTACACCAGCCCGAGCGATCGTTCTCGCCAGTGCCTTGTTCGCCTCACTCCATCTTTTCTCCCTCACGGGAAATGGGAAGTTCGTGTATATTGGTATTACTTTTGTACTCGCCCTCGTACTTGGGGCAACGTATGAATATACGGAGAATATTATCGTACCATCACTTATTCATGGCACATACAATGCCATTCAGTTCGCCATTGCGTATTTAGCTACAACTGGAAATGTATGAATAATTATAAATATGGTTGATACCTGTAAGTGAAAATAACTATATCATTATCTGGCACCGTCTAGTTAGCGCGGTTTGAGAAGTGAGCAGGTCGTAGAGTTGGTTTGGAATGACACTCGCAGACCTGCTCAGCGAGAGCTATGCGGCGGATTTAGAAGAATCTTGGGAGAATGAGCGGACGGCGACGCCCGTCAGGGCGTTCGCCGTCCGCCTCCATCAGACCGGTTGTTCTCTTCGGGAGACAACAATTCTCGCTGAATTAGGCATTGAACGCTCACATGGAGCGGTCTGGAATTGGGTACATCGGTTAGCTGACAGCGGTTGCGACCCGCCGACGGCGAAGCCGTCAAGGGTCGCGGTTGACGAGACCGCTGTCAAAATCAACGGCGAACGGTCTTGGTTATATGCTGCAATAGACATCGAAACAAAGTTGATTCTCGATGTCGCGCTGTTTGGTCGGCACGGCACTGATCCAGCGGCTGCGTTTCTGCATATCACCGAGAAACACGATCTCTCAGAGGCTGAGTTTCTCGTCGATCAGTTCGGCTACCGGACTGCCCTCTCCCGATTAGGACTGAGCAGTCAGATTGACTATACCGACCGAAACCTGATCGAAAACTGTGCCGTTTCGAGTACTTAAATTCGATCTTAGCCCGTTAGATTGAGAGAGACGATGACAGAAGCAGTTCATTCTCGGACACAGCGTTCTTCGCGTCAGACCCTATCCGAGGAGTACAGTCAGTCACCAACGACCGCGAGCGAATTTTACTCGCTGCTCGACGAAGTCGACAGCGAGTTCATCGCCGACCAATTCGAGATCGGCAGGTACACTGCCAAGCACGACTTTGAGAATCATCTCAAGATCGGTGTCTTCGAAGGGATTCACCCGTCTGATTCACTCGCTGAACTGGCCGAGAAGACGGCCACGCATAAGCAACTCGAAGAAATGGCTGCTTCGACGTTCTCCCGGCATACGAACGACCGCGACTATCGCGCGGTCGTTCGTGTCCTCTTTGGGCTACTCCATTCACCGCAGCTGTATCACCAGCGTAATGTCCAGCGCAAGCGGTTGGAATGGCTCGATCGAGCAGTCGTCGCTATCGATGGAACAAATCTAGCTCTCACTAGATCAGTTACTATTCCGAGTAAGCTTGATAATAACGAGGTCATTGACGAGATTAAACCAAGCAATTGGGGCCTCAAATTCAATCTCGCTGCACGTGTGGACGGACACGCCAAGAGGTTGCTTGGCGTGTCCGTCACAGCGGGTGAGACACGTGAACCAACCCAGTTCGATCATCTCCAAGACGACGTCGAGGTCTTCGCAGACCTCGACTCGCCAATTCACGTGTTCGATCGGGGCTATCTCGATTATAACCGCTTCTGTGCGTTGAAAGAGCGGGAAAAGGACTTCGTGTGTTTGTTGCAATCAGATTCTCGGGTCGATATCCTGGATTCGCTCCAGGACATCGACATCACTGACGAAGCAGGAACGCGCCACGTACGTGACGAGCTGATTGAACTCGCCGAGACCGGCGAAACGTTTCGACGGATCCTGTTTGAGGACGTGGACGGAGAGGAGATAGCGTATCTAACAACGCTATCTTCTGCAAATTACGATCCCATAGATGTGATGAATATCTACACGCTTCGGACATTGATCGAGATTCTGTTCCGGGAGTTGAAGCAGTATACGAACATCGAGAATTTCCATTCACAATCGGTGAACGGCGTGTTGTTCGAGTTGTTCTGTACATTGATTGGTTACATCCTGATCGAATGGTTCCGGCACTGCCACCCCCTTCGGGGTGGCGTGCCGGAAGCGATCCGTCTCATCCGTACACACTGGAATCAGTCGCTTCCCGTGTACGGGTGACTCACTCAAGACTCCATGAGAGCGCCGCCGCAGGAGCGGCGGCACTCTCCAGAGGGGGAGAGTCACGCATAATTGAAACTGAATCTAGAGAATTACGGCTGGTTGAGTACATCTGCAGCAGGTTCCTTCAGCATTGACCGCTTCGTGCTCTGATGAATCACAGCCTCTCGTGTCGTCGATAGCTCAGTAGTCTTATCAAGTCGAAACAGGACAGATCGAAAAGTGGTTTCGTACCCTCAAAATGCGGATCGACCGCTTCCATAACTCGTGGGTTGGCAGTCGGGCGAGCGTCCGCGAGTGGCTTGAACAGTTTATGCACTACTACAACTGTCAGGGACCGCACCAAGCTCTCGATGGAAAGACGCCGGTCGAGGAGGTGCAGAACTAGACAATGTCCATTATATTATTTTACTATATATTTTGACTTACGGGTGATGACCAATCAAAATATTGGTTAGTTGTATCTTAATTAGTTCTCTTATATAAATTATCTATTGAAATGACTATACGATACAGAGTTCTGATTGGTTATTATCTGACTTTCCGGAACATCACCGTCCGGCGGCATACTTCCTTCGGCTGGACCTCCAGGTTCTCCAACGACTATTCGACCAACCATACCCTGTGATTTGTGGGGGATGCAGAAGTAATCATACGTACCAGGTTCCTGAAAGGTATGTGTGTAGGTCGCCCCCTGCTTGGTTAGCGTTTTACTAGTGAATGCCTTGGCATCTTCAGGGAAACGCGTCTCTGAAACTAATTTATTCCCCCCCTTATATGCTGTCGCCGAGTGAGCTCCACTTTGAAGCTTGAAGGCGACAGTGTCTCCCGATCCCACGAATAAGCCAATGGGATCGAAGTAGTGGTTGTCACCTTCCGTAACCATTTGGACTGTATTTGAAGCTCTGTCAGACCCGCCAGAGTTACTGTTAGACTCTTGGATGTCCGTCGTAGAGCCAGTATCCCCATTCTTATTACTAGATCTACTGCATCCTGCAAGGATAGTTACACCGCCAGTAGCGGCAGTGCCCACTATCTGAAGAAGGGATCGCCGTTCCATAGCCCATCTCCACGCTCTGATCACATAAAGAATAAACCCGATTCCGGGGAAGGAGGAATTGTCGCTTTTTATAGAGTTATACCACTGCTGTCTATAGTATAATAGAATTGTACTCTGTGACATTCCTCGCCGTAGCCGAGATCGGCCTACTGTGTATCTAATGGCCACACTGTTACCTAATCTCGGCCTCTCTCATGAACATCATCAACAGAGGGAACCCTAACTCCAGCCTCTGTCGGAGTTTCTGAAAACCGTGGCTTCTCTACAGCGTCATGGTCAGCAGCGGCGCTGCATTAATAACCAGTCTAGCTGTGTCAGTTGTCCGTGAGCAGCTACAGGACGACTCCGACCCTGATCCCGTCGCCGACCTTCGCGAGTAGTACGCTGCCGGCGAGATCGACCATGTAGAGTTCGAACGCCAGCTCGCGTTCTACATTGACGACCACAACGAGCGAATCTAGACTATCGTCGAGGACATCAACGGCGTCAGGCCGGCGACAGGCAAGGCGATCACTCGCAAGTTCGATTCGCTTGATGAGCTGCGGGCGAGTGGTCGAGATCAGCTTGAGGGCGTGCATGGCGTTGGCGAACAGATGGCCGGTGCCATCCTCGAGCGGCGATCAGCTAGCGTTTGAGTGAGGCCGTCGTCAGTGGCCAAGATTTGACGAGTACGGTCGTCAACGTGTTTGAGGAGCTGCAGACGGCCCTCGAATAGGTAGTTCTCATCACAGAACTCAAGGAAGTTTCCCGAAAGGAAGTGAGCATCGAAGAGTGTGTCAAAACCCTGTGAGAACCCTCACATTCGAGCATTGCACAGGTCAGGCTCATTGCGGACGACAGTGGCCAGACGCGCGTGACAATCGTGGAAGTCATCAGACGCGCCGTGATCGAAGAAGGCGAGCAAGTGCGCATTTACAAGGCTACTCAGAACTGGCATGAATGACGTGTCTCACTGGCCGTGACCGGGTGGACGACGGTCCACTTCCCCGAGCGCGGCCGTTGGTAGGAATAGCCAGGGTGGAGCCCTTTTTTACTGGTGTGAACGCAGTCACCGCCACCTCCTATCTCCTCCACGGTCCGGGCTGTTCACGACCGATGGCCGTTTCGCTGCCGGACTTTCGCCATAGCATAAGTTCGTGCTGCCGCTAACTCAACGGCCTGCAGTAACGATTCATCAGTCTATATCCTGCAGTTGCACCGAAAATTACTGACAGGAGTTCATATGGAAGGGCTAGTGCGTCCGGGACGTTCAGGGAGGAATGATAGTATATCACAACAATAAATTATAGACAGAACGGAGTCAAGTCGACTACGGAACACTTATTCGCCTCACGACACCTATTTTTGATATGGGAGTTCTCGAGCAAATGCTGGGCAAGACTGAACCCGGCGAACAGGGTATCAAAGAGCAATCGTACACGCTCCCGAAAGAGACACATGGCTTCGTCTATCCCGTCGCAGTCCGGCGCGACGAAGTCGAGACGTTCGCCGAACTTGTCGAGGCCGAAGCGGACGCATCGCCGCTTGCGGACACCAGCGACGACCTCCAGTCGGTCTTCGATGGGATGGTCGGCGAGGGGGAGATTGACACCGAGGAGCTGGCCGAGCAACTATCCAGTCCCCGGCAGGCAGTCGAGCCCATAATCGATACCTGGCAGGACGCAGTCGACCAAGACATCGGCGTCGTCTACGCCCGCGTGGGTGCCTACGAGAACCTGCTGGCGTTCGTCAAGTTCTGCAAGCAACGTGACGAAGATGTCGACGACCCGTTCAAACTTCCAGAGACCTTCTCGAAGGCGGCGGCGCTGCTCAAACGTCTCGAGGAGGGAACCGATACCCGGTATCGCGCGCTGGTCCACACTGACCTCTTGCCTGATCAATAATGGGACCCCGCGAACAGCTTTCGCTACGAACTCGTAGGAGGCCTTGTCGGATTCAAGACCGTACCTGTATTCGATATCCCAGAAACTGACGGTGAGCCGCTTCCACAACTCGACACGGAAGCGACCGGTGATGCCGGCGATCTCGTAGCCTAGCTGACTGGCGCCGCAGACGACCCCGGGGTGACGGTTCGCACCGTCCCCGAAGCAGAGTGATCACACGGCGACGCGAAAAGTATCTGTAAGCAATCAGCCTCATCGACATCCAGCCCTCGTCGAGATTCGAGGACGAGTAAATGAAGCCGACTCTTGCGCGAACACTCATCCACGAGTACGCCCACGCCCTGCTCCACTTCGTCGACGACACAGAGCGGTCAAAGCGTGAGGTGGAGGCAGAAGCCGTCGCGTACATCGTCGGCCAGCACTTCGGGCTTGCTACGAGCGGCTTGGCGTTCTACCTCGCGGCGTGGGAGTCAAACGATCCTGAGGCCGTTCACAATCGGCTCGACAGGATCAGTCACACGGCAGAATAGATCATAGACGTGCTCGAAGAAGAGTCAGGTTCGCGCATATTAACTAACGGCCGGACCCAGGAGCGTCATTCGTTAGTTAAGTCTATCAGCGCCCGCCGAGGGGCGGAGGCGCATTTCGGTCTCCATCGAATTATGACTGACCGATATCTCACGGCGATTCTCGAGAAGGTACGACAGGTCGTGAGCACCACGACCAAGTCGCCCGGTTGCCGGACAAACAAGCCCACGAGTATCTTCGTATGCTGTCCTCCGGATACTCAAAGGAGAGACAGACGAACTACTTGCAGCTGCCTCACAAATCGACGGTGTGACCGTCGGATACGGTAGCGACGAGGCGATGTTCGACAGTTGGAGCCGTGACGCCGAGTGGGGGGACACTGTCCCGCTGCAAGACGAGTGTACCCGCTTCCGGATCTTCTACCCCGACGAGTACGAGGTCGCCCCGCAGATCATCGTCGACGTGATGACAGCCCTCGATGCATGGCGTGTCTAGTCGGGCAACGCTGCCGTCTGCGGCTCCTACGATCATCGTAACCGTCGCGAAGTCCACTACCTCTGGCCGGGGGGTCATTCTGTCGAGGACCTCCTGCTGGAACGGCTTCAGGATCGTGACAGCGTCGCACTCGATGGGGGACAGACGGGTGATGTCCGCGACCGCATGGTCGTCTCGGAGTACTCAACCCAGCGTGACGATCTCGAACCGCGAACGAAACGAGCCGTCACTGGGGAGATGTCGGTCTCCCTGCACGAGAAGGGCGGTCGATATGAGGTACAGTCGGAGTCTAGAGTAGCCACTGAAACGAATTACACACTGATCACAACGCCGTCGCGCGATCAGGTATATATTGACTTCAGTGACTACTATAGGAACCGACACGAAATCGACATGATCGATGAATTGTATAGCTGTCCGGACTGACAACAGCGAACGCCCGCCCTAAACAGTAGACGCCGAATCTAATTTGCGCCGTTGCTGGTAGGGTCGCTATGGTCGAGATTGATGAAGCAAAACAGGTCTGTCGCGCCGCCTCAACCGTCGTTTATCCGGCGCTCGACTTTGGCATCAAACCGTGTGGGAGCTACACAAGAGAGAGCTTCGAGAAGCTCCTCTCTTGTGTCGCCTTCGAACAAGAGTTCGCCAATACAGCTGGAAAAACGTGCCAACTCAGCAACGGCGAGCCCGTCGACGTCACGTCGACGGCGCAATGGACTCGCAAAATCACTTCTCTACCATCTCCGGAACTTGGAGGCGGACGCCATCGACGACCAGTTCGATGGCGTCCGCGCTGATTTCTTCGAGATTCTCAGGAAACAACGGCTATTGCCGGACTGTGTCGATGTTGCGATAGACCTCCATCAATGGCGGTTTTACGGTGATGCAGACACTGACCACGTTCTGATCACCTATCCCGATCAGGGAACAACTCGAACGTACTGTTTTGCGACAATCTGTATCGTTGTACCAGGAACGCGGTTTACACTTGATGTACTGGCATTGGAGGCGAACGGCTTTCGCGCCAAGCGCGAAGCCGTTCGCTTGCTGCTCGAAACGGCACGAAAGTACGTCTCGATCAGACACGTCTACCTCGATAGGGATTTCTATCAGGTTCACGTCGTTACGGAACTCGAACAGCTTGACGTCGACTACATCGTCCGTGCACGCCCGAGTAAAGGAATGAAAGACCGTCTCAGCGCCGGCGCTGAGACGGTCGTCGATGAGTATCTCATGCAACGAAAGCGTAAACCAACTGCTTCAGTTCCAGTAACTGTGTTTGCCGTTCCACATCGATCAACCGAAGACGAGCACGTCTGGATCGTGACGAATCTTGAGCTCAAGACAGAGTCGGCGAGAGCGTACGCGGCGGCGTTCCGTCGCCGCGGGAATTGAAACCTCCTATCGGCAGATCGGTGATTTTCTCCCGAGAACGTCGTCGCCGACGTTCTCGGTGCGGTTGTTCTACTTCTGTTCGCGGTTGCGATGTACAATCTGTGGGTGCTCGTCTCAGCTGGTGCTGTACCAGAGAAACCGCCGATCTCGACGCGTCTCTTCCAAGAATTCGTCGTTGTGACTGACTACGGATAGCGGTTGATTGACCCGACCGAGCTTATCGGTCAGCACGCCATAACTGAGTGGAAACGCTCAGAAACGCCGCCAGCAGCGGCGTTTCTTCGCTCCTTCCATCTCTGTATCGCCTAGAGCATCGCAGTTTCACAATCTAAATTGCTTCATCAACTACGACTTCGCTCGGCCGTCGCGTCGAATCGGTAACTACTGTAAATGACGGGATTCTCCTCTCGAAGAAAGATAGTAGGTGATGGTCAGTGACGCAGAGGATAATAGTGTGCTGGATACCTTATCTACCGACCGATTGACGGGGAATAGTAGCGATTTGGTCCAGAAATTAGACAAGTACTGGCTCTCAACGCCCGTGTTGATCTTACCGCCGTAGAATACAAACAGTCGATGAGAAGCGGTCAATAGAGACTCCTAACAATGGGCAAAAGTTCTACATTAGTTTACATGGCTGTAAGGATCGGGCTATGGGTTGTCAGGTTCTACTCGCTTCCGTCTGGGTTACAGACGGTCAGGACCAGTGGTTATAGCAGGGGAATTCGTAGATTTTTACTACTGGAGCACGGCCAACCGGTTATTCACTGGTCCCGTTACCGCCAGTTTCGTTGCCACCGCTGCCGCCACCTTGGATTTGCAAGTCGCCCTCCATATTCGGATGGGGCTCACAGCGGTATCTGGCCATCTCGCTACTGGCCGTAAAATCAAAAAACAGTCCGTCACCAGGGTCTGAGACCGGTTCGCCCGTCGTGAGGTCATCGATGACTTCGTCGTTACTGTTCCGAATCTGCATATTGTGGGCTGCACCATCGCCTTCCGACCAGCCGATCGTATAATCCTCACCCTCCTGAAGGATAAGCGTCGGGTTCTGCTCGCCCTCGATTGAGGATGGGGCAAGGCCTTCCCAGTGACCCGTTTGACCGCTGAAATCAAGTTGTGTTCCAGGTTCAATTTCGTAACCGTCGCTGCTACCACCGCCATTACCACCGCCATTACCGCCACCGTTACCACCACTGCAACCGGCGACAATCGCCGTCGATGTCGCAACACCAGCCAACTTGAGCATCCTCCGTCGGGATAGCCGCTCGTTTCGTGTCATCAAGTCACTCTTGTGCTCGTTCTCAAATGGGGGTTTTGGTTCGAGTGTCGAAACGCAGTATAAATTGGTATACATCCTTTTGGCTCTGTCAAATTCTGTTTCCCATATGAGCCTGTCCAAGAAACACTGACAGGGTAATTGGATTCTGCGAGTTCTGAGTTCACATGGCGTAGATTTTATCTAGCAGAAACTCCTGGATAGTGTGAGAATCCACCCGTGACGTCCAACATCATCCGATACGACCAAGATCAGCAACACCTCTTGCCGAAGAACGTCGCGGAGTGGGTTGAAGAAGATAGCCTCGAACGCTACGTTTCCGGCGTCATCAATTATCTCGACAACGAGGGCCGGCTCGACTCCTTCTATCCGGAAGATCGGGAGGACGGCTGTGGGCGACCGTCCTTTCATCCCGTGATGATGCTGAAGATCCACGTTTTTGGGTACTGTATCGGGATCCGCAGCTCCCGAAAATCGTCCGTCTCCTTGAACGTGACGTCGCTTTCCGTTACCTTGCCGCGAATCAACACCCTGACTTCCGTACAATCAGCCTCTTCCGCAAGAACCACCGCGAGGAGTTCGAGCACCTTTTCGTCGAAATCCTTCGTCTCTGTCGCTGGCATGGTCAAAATGGCCGAAGTCGCCCTGGATAGCCGTCGCGGCCAGGGCGACGCTGCCCTCGACCAAAACCGGACTCATGAGTAGATCACCGAGGAAATCCACGACATCCTTGAGGAGTCTGCTGAGGTCAACGAAGTCGAAGATGACGAATATGGTCCCGAACAGCGCGGGGACGAGCTCCCGGAGTTCCTCCGGGAGCGAGAGGCCGACTGAACCGATTGAGGGAAGCCAGGGACCGACTCAATGCGAAGGAACAGCAACTCAAGGAGGAGCAAGCCGAGAAAATCTGCCAAAGAAAACAGGAAAAGGAAGAAATGGGCCAGAAGAAGCGTGGCCGGAAGCCCACACCTCCGGAGGACACGAAGGCAAACACGACAGACCCAGCGAGTCAAATGCTCAAAACCAGAAACGGGAGGAAACAGGGGTATAACGGCCAAACAATGGTAAACTGCGACACGCAGGTCACGTCGCTCAGGAGATCACTACTGACGCAAACGACGTACAGCAACTCAAGCCGATGCTGGAGAACTGGGAAGAAGTGAACGGCAAGCGCCCGGAGAAGGCGCTTGCCGACGCTGGGTATTGGAGCAAAGAGAATGCGCAGTTAGCAATGGAACTGTTTATCGCCACGACCAAAGACTGGAAGCGACGGAAAGAACTTCGGGAGGCAGATCCGCCACGAGGACGGATCCCCAAGTAGTACGGGCTGAAAGAACGCATGGAGCGGAAACTCCGGACGAAACGAGGCAGAAGCATCTACCGCAAGCGTAGTCAAAGCGTAGAAGCAGTGTTCGATCAGCACGTTACCCGCGGCTGCGACCGATTCCTGTTACGCGGGGAGACGGGGGCACAAGCGGAGTGGTCGTTGTTTTCGGCGACGCACAACCTGCTGAAACTGTGGCGGACACGATCGCCGGATAACTGGGCCAGATTCTCATTTTGTCGACACTAACGGCCGGTCTGGCGAATCGTGTAGCGGTGTCTTCGATCGATATCGGATGACTGGTAGTGCGAATTCTTAGACAGGCACCTCAGGACGACCGATTCTCAAGCGTCATCCAGAAATCAAACAGCGGTACTTCTGGGGAAGCGGTTTGTGGAAGGATGGGTACTACGCGGGACAACGGGTGCAGTTTCCGAAGATGTAGTTTGGCGGTACATTGAGGAGATGAAACAGTAGGTGAGCGTACGCGATTCACCCACGGGTCAGGTGACCCGTGGACCTCTCGCTGTTCCCTTTAGAGACGGGCCTCGAGTCGGATCCCGGTCGGCGTTTCCATCTCTCCTCCTTTACGGTGCGCTGTCGATCGCGTACATCTGGAAGTCGTCGTTCGAGATGACCTTGTTCGCGCCCGGCTCGGTTTCGAGTCCCTCAAGCGCCCTCCTATCATAATTGAGTTCCCGGTAGACGTCGAGCTCCCTCGACTTGTCCCAGTCGGTGACGACGAAGTAGTACTCGTCGGTGGGGTAGGCCCCGCTGTAGTTCCCCTCCGAAAACACGGTGGCGTTGACGGAGCCGGTTGCGGCCGACGCACCACCGACCGTGTCGCCGCCGCCTGCAACCCCGTTGATGCCCTGCTCGTATCGATAGGGATCGTACCCCATCCCCGCGTAGGGGACGTCATCAGCCCCGTGATTGAAGCCATCTTCGTAGCCGCTCATCATTTCGGGGGTCACGTGCTGGCCCGGGTTGTAGATCAGCGGCGACGTGAACACCGTCATGAGTCCGAGAACGAGACACGCCCCAAGTACCAGCGCCGTGACCGCGTTCGCGCCCGGTCTCGTAATCACGCTCGAGAGGCCGCCGACGAGCCCTGCGAGGGCGATACCGGCTAGGATCGTCAGGAGAACGTAGATGAACCCCATCTGCCGGAACGCCATCGTCGGCGTCCCGAGGAAGTAGATGAGAAACATCGCGGAGAGCGGGAACAGCGCGAACGCGAAGTAGTTAACGAGGGACTTGGTCTCCCCGTCGAGGCTCGTCCGGCCGAGCCAGACGACCAGGATGAAACAGCCGACGATGAGGCCGATAATCGCCGCGTCGAGGAACATCTTCACGAACAACTCGGTGAGGCTGCCGCCGATCTCGGTCAGCGACGTCCCCCGTTGATCGACCTCGGTGCCGCCGCCGATATCTTGTGCGAGCAGACCGGTGACGAGGCCGCCGACGGCCTGCCTGAACCGCTCGTTGCCGAGCGCCCAGAGCCCGAAGAGGGCCCCGAGGGAGAGTGTGTGAACGTGGGTCGTCGGATGCTCGAGCATCGGGTGGTCGTCGTAGCGCCGGCGGGCGAGGTACTGGACGCCGCTGATCGCGCCGATGAGAACGACGACGTTGAACATCTGCTGGGGATGGACCAGCAAGAGCGCGAGGCCGGTGAGAAAGACGAGGACGCTGAACGGCGACACGCCGAGCGGGAGCCGCTCGAGCGTCGAGCGCCGGCGGAGATAGGCGACGATCGCGAAGAGCACGGGCGGAACGAGGAACAGCGCGTTCGAGTTGGTGTGGACGCCCATGTGCGTCGCGATGTTGTTGATCGGCAGCACCATCCAGGAGACGATCGCGGCGAGGCCGACCGCCAGCTCGTCGCCGGTCATATCGCGGACGACGAGCGGGACGAAGACGACGAAGGGGACGAAGAGGATGACCATCCCGATCAGGAGTCCGCGTTCGATCGAGACACCGCCCGCGAAGTGCAGGACCGTCGCGATAGAGTGGAGTCCCGGATAGAAGAGTTCGTGCGGCGCAGTTCCGCCGGTAACGATGTCGCGCGTCCACCCGAGGTGCGTGAGTGCGTCGCCCATTCCGGCGAACCGATAGTTCCTGAGTATCGGGAGGCTCACGATGGCCGTGACCGTCAGTCCCCCAAGACCGATTCCGAGTCCCTGTTGACGGCCGCGACAGGACAAGGTCGCTCCGACCGCGATCGCGAGCGCGAGTGCGAACCCGAACCAGGTGATCGTCGGCGCTCCTGCGTAGACCGACGGCTCGTAGGCGGTCGCGGGATTCGCCCTCGCCACGAGGATCCCCATCGCGACTGCGAGAAAGCCAATCGCGACCGTCACGTTGAGCGTTGATCGTCTCATGTCCACTCACCGAGTTCGGCCGGACCAGTCTCGATACGCATGTGTTGGGCCAGTGGTCGGCACTGCCGGGGTTTGTTATAGGCTTCCTACCCTCGAAAACAGCCGTTGTGAGGCCCACGTCCGAAGTATGCTATCCCTATCGAATCCGAACGGTCAGCTACGGATTGATCTCTCGAGACGCGATCGATCAACGATTACGCCGGTTTTTGTAGGCGGTCGTGATCGGTCGAGACGACACCCGAACTCGCCCTCACTATGTCATCCATCATCATCGACGAGATCTCGACTCACGAGGCGACCCTCGAGTGCTCGGTCCGGAGCTCGGCCGACCTCGAGCGGTTCTTCACCGACGAATCGTTTCGGACCAGCTACGACGTTCCGATCGGGGACGTTCCGGAGGGCGTGCTCGCGATCCCCGTCCTCGCGCAGGTCTGTCCGGTCGCGTGGGCCAACGGAGCCGACGTCTACGTCGACGAGGTCGACGCGACGTTCGCCCGCGCGCTCGAGGACGTGAAGGAATCGCTGTGTGACATGCACGACTTCCTCGAGGGCGGGACGCTCTACGCCCGTCGAACGATCGAACCGGAACCGGACGCGACCGGCGAGAGCGGCCTGCTGTTCACCGGCGGCGTCGACTCGACGTGCTCGTACGTCCGTCACCGCGAGGAGTCGCCGACGCTGATCAGCGTTCGCGGCTGGACGATCACCCCGGACGCCGCCGACGACGGGAAGTGGGACGCCCTCCGCGAGCGCGTCCGGTGGGCCGGGACGCGGTGCCACCACGACGCCTACGAACTCACCCGGCAGGAATGCCTCGACGTCATCGCCGACTACGTCCGCGACGAGGATCCCGAACTGCAGCTTCAGACCTGTAACGACTGCATGGACGGTAACTGCGGTGAATGTGAGAAGTGTTATCGGACGGCGGTCAGCCTTCGCCTGTCCGGCCTCGAGCCGTCGAACCACAGCTATCTGTTCTCGGACGCGGACTACCGCGACCTCTGTCGCTCTCTCGAGCGCGGCGACTGGGTACTCGGACAGGACGAGCGCCACATGTGGGCCGACATCCGCGAGCGCGCGAGCGAGACCGAACTCGCGACGCCGGCCGAGCGAACCTTCTTCGAGTGGCTCGAAACCGCGGATCTGGCCGATCTGATATCGTCGTCTGGCTCGCCGCTGGTCCACCGTCTCCTCTGGGCCGGCGCGCGAAACGCGCCGAACAGCGTCTACAACACCGTGTACCCGGCCTGGACGACGGCGAAAGCGGGCCTTCGACTCGTCCGGTCCGGTCGATAGAGCGAGGCGCCCGGTCGGCGTCCCGCCCACCACGCTTTTCATCATCCTACGTGAACGAATGGCACAATAGTGAGATGACCGTCAAAATCGGCGATCTAGCCTCGATCTTGCTCGAGTACGAGCCGGACCAGCTCGTCGGCGAGGGCTCCCAGGAGTACATCCATCCGGACAATCGGCAAACCGTCGCGGACCAGTTCCAGCAGATCAGTGCGACGGGGGAATTGTCCGCGTTGGTCCGATATCGTCACGCAACCCGAAGTTGCGAGTGGGTGTGGCTCGAGGGCCGCTTTACGAATCTACCCGACGACACGCTCGAGGGGTACGTCGTCAGCTCGCGGGATATCTCCCGACAGGTCGCTGCGGAACGCGATCGCCGGATAACTGAGCCCGATTCGCATTTTGTCGACACTGACGGCCGGTCTGGCGAATCGTGTAGCGGTGTCTTCGATCGATATCGGATGACTGATAGTGCGAATTCTTAGACAGGGTCATATATACCAGTATTAAAACGCAACCGCTTAAGACTGCGAACGAAACGATAGTGGTTATAGATTTAGTTAGTTATCAGAGTTCGGGGACTACTTTGAGGGGACGCATCATGTCGTGATCTTCGTGCTCGATCATGTGACAATGCCACATATATTTTCCCGTTTGATCATTAAATAGTCCTTCGTACTCCCCAAAGTGTGCGATCACGTGAACAACCTCACCGGGATCAACAGTGACTACATCGTTCCAACCCAGCTCATAGGTCTGGGGAGACTCGATCGTAGCCGGTTTAATGGTGTCCTTGTCCGGATCATAATCGTTGATCGACTCTCGTCCCAGCACCTGAAAGTGTACTAGATGGAGATGTATCGGATGGGACATTGCAGTATTGTTAACGAGACTCCAGATCTCGGTGTCGCCGAGCGTGGGATCCTCAGTAACGGGATCGTCCAGTCTGTACCCTACTTTTTGGTCTCCTGTCCCGAGGAGGTATAGCATCCGTCCGTAATCGTCGGTTTGCGTAGAGAGCCAGAGCTGTCTGGTACGATCTACCGCATTGGCAGAAATCTTCGGGATCTCCGTCAGTTTGTCCGGCACCTGACTGGTGCCTTGTATGCTCCCCGCGTCATCCACGTCGATAAGCATAATTTCCGGAAGTGGCTTTGTCTCCTCGCTTCTCTCCAGCGTGCCACGGAACAGTGACGGCGCATTATTGTGAAGGAGCAGCGTCTGGCCAGCGTAGTCGGAAAAGTTAACAATGACGTCGGCACGTTGGCTCGGTCCCAACTCGAGACGGTCGGCAATCTCGACCGGTTCCGAGAGGAGGCCGCCATCGTTCCCAATCTGGACGAACGGCGGGCCGTCGTCACCAGTTTCGCCGGAAGTCTCATCGTACTCGAGCAGTTTGAGATTGTAATATCGACTGTTGGCACCGTTGAGGAGCCGAAACCGATACTTTCTGGGTTTGACGGGCAGCCGAGGCCACGCTTTCCCGTTGACGACAGACGTATCTCCGTAGAACTGCGGAACAATGCTCGTATCTGGCTGTGACTGCTCTCCACTTTTTTGCTCGTCCGAGATGGCCGTCGGATAGAACAATGACCCGTCCTCATTGAAGCTTCGATCCTGAAGCACGAGTGGGATCTCGTACTCACCATCGGGTAGGCCGAGATCCTGCTCGTGTTTGTTCCGAAGTAGATAGAAGCCTGCGAGACCTGCATATACGTTTAACCGCGTGATGCCGAGCGAGTGGTCGTGGTACCACAGGGTCGTTGGGGGCTGGTCGTTCACGTAGTAGTAGTCCTTTTTCTCGAACTCAGGTCCCGTGTCTTGAAAATCACGGGTGAACCACGCTTGGGCGTGGCCATCGCTCTCGGCTTCGATGTTCCCTCCATGAAGGTGCGTCACGACTCGTACGCCTGTTGTATCGTACGGGACTAGATCGCTATGAACCGTCGTGTCCACGGGTAAGAGGTGGTCGTCCGGCAACCTGTTCTGCCACCGCACATAGATCGGTTCGCCTTGTTGGGCTTCGATGGTCGGACCAGGGTATTGACCATCGTACCCCCAGACGGTCGTCGGCGGAAGATCGTTGTGGAGATTCTGTTCGACTTCGCTCATTTCGATCTCGTAATAGGGTTGCCCGTCCTTCATCCCAGTTGACTCTATGACGCCTGGGCGAGGCACATCGTCAACCCATTTTTCGAGGTCTGGCGACGAATGGTCCGTTATGGTCGCCGGCGCCGTTGTTTCCGTTCCGTTCTCAGTGGATCTATTATCTGTTGAACAGCCCGCAAAGGCCGAGATACTCGTAGCACCAGTTGTCAGGAGAAGCTTGCGGCGCGAGACATCTGTCTCGGACGGCTCAATACGCTCTTTCATAGGCTATTTGAGTATATAAATTCCCGCTGAATAGCGGGTGAGGCTAGTTCCTATTAGGTGAGAAACGTGTGAATATGTTCGCCACCCATATATACGATCTTTCGAGCTTTCGTTGAGCAGTCGCTTTTCACCATTACAAGAACAGAGAGTCTGTCACTATCTCCGACTTTGTCATCGTGAGGTGGAAAGTATTCGATATTGGTTGATGATCAAGCTGCAGTCCTGCCGACGAAAACGGCTACGTTTGGGTCTCACGAGATAGACTCAGGATGAACTGGCCGCACAAGACGCAAAAGTACAAGATAAATAAAGTAGGTTGTGAATTCACAACGTCAAGTATAGCCCCTGAATCTGACGATTAAAGTATCTGGTCGAGATTGTAAGTGAGGTGAGTAAGCGCGAGTTCTCGAAATTGCTTCCACCAGTGCCGAAGTAGACAAACACACCACACTTCCGCTTGAGACGCGAATCTACTGTCTTGTTCTGGCTGCACTGTCCATAGAGCGCCGTTTCGAGAACTTTGAGGATATCGCGCGACAGCCCGCCGAGCGAAATTGAATGTTTGCTCAACAAACCAGAGTAACTGCGATTTGTGGAGGCTCCATCCGGTCACACTACTGGCTGAATTTGTACCTCTCCAAGCGTTTCAGCAGACCATCCCTTCCTATATGGTTGAGAATAGCAAGCCAATACTTCTAAAACCTGAGCTAAGATTGAGTATCATGACACTCTCTGACAGAACGCAATAGTTGACCGACTTCAGATGTAATCTTTGTCGTCACTCATCGTTACCTCCGGAACGTCCTCCGTCGGTGTGGGAGCCGGTTGGTCCGTCGTCGCCCCGTGTTTCCGTCAGTTCGCCGTCGCTGTAAGTCCGCATCGCGATGAGCGTCAGGATCGATATCGCGGCCAACGCGATTACGACGAGTTCACCCAGCGTGTCGAAGCCACGGAAGTCGACGAGGGCCACGTTGACCACGTTGTATCCGCCAGCTTCTGGAACCGCCTTCTTGGTGAAGTAGCGGGCGATGGCCGTACTGCCGTCGGGGCGCGCGCTGGTCGTGACGATGACGGTGACGAACGCGGTCACGCCGACCACCAATGAAAGGACGGCATCGCGAACGCCCCGGACAAGCCCGATCGCGTATGACTTGGGGATCTCCTCGATCACAAGCAGGAAGATTACCAGCACGAGCGTCTCGACGACCAGCTGGGTCAAGGCGAGATCGGGCGCGCTCGCGAGAATGTAGAAGATCGCGACCATGAACCCAAGAATTGAGAGCGTGAGCACGCCCGCGATGTGGGTCTCTGAGCGGACAACGGCGACTCCGCCGAGTACCGCAACGAGCAATACGAGCGCGATCGGAACTGTGACGTCGAGCCCGAACTCGGTCGGCGCGACGGCATCCGCCGCGACGAAGCCGACGAGCGCGAGTGTACAGGTCGCTGTCAGCGTCCACGTTGCGTACGTTCGTAGGAGGCCGTTGTGGACTGTCTCGGCGAACCACCGGCCTTCATCAGTGAGGCCGTCGACGACGACGTTGTACCACCAGTTGGCACGAACTGGCGGCGTCTGCTGCACGACCCCGCGAATGGCATCGTGAAGACGGCCGTAGAACGGAAACACGACGAGTCCACCGCCGATCGTGACCATGCTCATTCCCACCGCCGGCGAGTACGACGTCGGAATGCCGACGTACATCTCCTGAGGGTCGCTCGCCGTCGCCTCGAGGCCGGACTGGACGATGGTGTCGACAGCAAGCTGCGGATCAACGCTAACAACCACGGCGAGCAGCGCCAGCACGGCCGGTGGGACGAGCAGGGTGACGGGAGGGCTAGTGATGCGGCCGAGTCCGTCCGGCCGGTCACCGAAGAAAAGCGAGAGGAACCGAAGCGAGTACAGCACCGTGAAGATACTCGCAAAGATAGCAACGGCGGGATAGAGCCAGCCCAGCATCCCGACGTCGTGGCTCACCTCGACGGTGGCCTCGAAAAGCAGCTCCTTCGAGAAGAAGCCGTTGAACGGCGGGATGCCGGCCATGCTGAGCGCGGCGACCGTGGTGATCACCGCTGTGACCGGCAGATCACGTCCGAGACCGCCGAGCATGTCGATCTTACGAGTACCTGCCTCATGGGCGACGATACCGGCGACGAGGAATAGCGCGGCCTTGAACAGCGCGTGATTGAACAGGTGGAAGACGCCGGCCTCCGCGCCGTAGACGGAGGTGAAGCCGAAGGCAGCGACCATCAGGCCGAGGTGGCTCGCCGTCGAGTACGCGAGCAGTTCCTTGATGTCCGTCGCCGCGACCGCTAGCACCGCACAGACGGTCATTGTCGTCAGTCCGAGCGTCGTGAACAAAAAGAACCACTCAGGACCGATGAGCATAGGGCGGACACGCCCGACGAAGTAGACGCCGACCTTAACCATTGTCGCGGAGTGGAGGAAGGCCGAGACCGGGGTCGGTGCTGCCATCGCATTGGGCAACCAGAAGTGCAGCGGCACCTGCGCGGACTTGGTCGCTGCGCCGATGGCGAGCAGTCCGAGCACCGGCAGGAACAGGCCCTGCTCGCGCAGGGCGGTCTGCATCGCCTCGGGGTTCTCGAGCATCGCGGCGAGATTGAACGCGGACTCGGGACCAAGGAGATCGGCTGCGACGACCGAGAGAAGGAGGAGGCCGACGAGCAGGAAGAGACCGCCACCGACAGTGATGAGCATGGCCATCCGGGCGGCGTACTGCGAAGAGTCGTCGGCAGTGTAGTAGCCGATCAGGACGAACGAACAGAGACTGGTGAGCTCCCAGAACAGGAAGATCGCGATCAGGTCGGTGGCCAACGCGACGCCGACGATTGAGCCCATGAAGGCGAGCAGTGCTGCGTAGTATCTGCTGAGTCCGGCTTGACCGTGCATATACGCGGGCGAGTAGGTAAAGACAAGCGCGCCGATACCGCACGCAAGCAAGGCAAATAAGAGCGCCCAGCCGTCAACGTGAAAGCGGAGTGCGATATCGAGCGAGGGAACCCACTCAAGTGCGACGGTCCCCTCCTGTCCATACTGGGTCGCGAGCAGACCGAACGAGGCGAGCGCGACGAAGGTTCCCGCGAACCCGGTTCCTTCGCCGAGGACGCGAAAGAACAACGGCGTAATGGCTGCGGCGGCGAACGGCAACGCGACTGCGGCGATGACTATCGCCAGGTCAGGAGACATTCGGTACGCGGTGCATAGGGCGAGACTGCCCTTAAGCGACTACCTTTCAGAAAGGCCGATGTATCCAGAATCGATGACCCTGACGGGAGTCGCCCGCCGCCAGCGATTGCTCCGGCGGTGTCTTGATTCGAGAATCTAACACGCTTATTCGCAAACGGCGACGAATTACCACAGTCAGTACCGAGACGCCCGAACCGACCGAAACTGAGGCGTTCGAGCGGGTCTACGAGACGCTTGTCGACCGAATCCTCGCCGGCGAGATCGAGCACAACGAGGTCGAGAAAGCCAAGCTCAAAGCTTGGTTGGGATACTCCACGTCCAAAGTGCCGAAGAAATCCGAGCTGCTGGACTACACGCCCGAAGAGCACCGCGAGACCCTCGGGACGGCGCTTTGACGCAAATCGGCTTGGACAGTCTCTGGCGTCTCGCCGGTCACGATCATGACCTCGCCAGAGCGGTGTCCTCATAGGAGTGTCTCTACTGTCCCTCGGTCCCGACTCCGAGTTCTCGTCGTCCCAGAGCTACACGGGCAAGGAGCCTGCCGCCCCTGGCAGCCAGAACGATTACAATCCGTACGAGCAGGTCACGCTCCGGCTCGAGTAGCTGCGTCAGATCGGCCATCCCGTCGACAAGGTCATCCTGATGGGCGGGACGATATCGCCCACAACCATGACTACCAAGGGTAGTTTGTCAAGCATGCTCGAGGCGATGAATGATTTCGACATCGATAAGGAGCCCGAACCGGCCGAGGGTGTCAATTTCGCGCAGGACCCGAGGAGTACGAGTAGAAGTGTCTTGGGGACGTCATCTCAGAGAACGAGACCTCGGACGTCCACAACATCGGGACGACCTTCGAGACCAAACCCGACTGGTACGGCCCCAAGTAGCTCAACCGGATGCCTAAGGTCGGCGTCCAAACCGCCTACGAGCGTGTTAATCGGGAGGTACACCGCGCCCACGGCGTCCAGGAGTCGATTGACGCCAACCAGCGACTGCGTGACTCGGCGTTCAAGGTCAGATTCCACATGATACCGGGTCAGCCCGGGTTAAGCAAAGAGATGTGTCTCGAGGACTTCCAGCGGCTCTTCGAGACCGAGCAGTGGAGGCCAGACTACCTGAATGTCAACCCGACTCCCGTGGTGCAGGAGACGTGACCTACGGCTGGTTGCATAGAGACAGTACGATCCCTGTCGAACTACAAGGTCACCGAGCTAATCGCCGAGATCAGGTCGACGATCCCCCGGTACACACGACTCCAGCGCGTCCAGCGAGACATCCCGGCGGACCTCATCAACGCCGGCGTCGGAAGTCAAATTTCCACAAACTCGCCGATCAACGGTTGGATGAACACGGCTGGGCTGCAAGTATATCTGCTGTTGTGAGGCCGGAATAAACGATGAGGTGTCCGAGAACGTCGACCTCGACATACTGACCTACAAGACCTGAGGCGACACCGAACACTTCATCTTGTTCAAGGACTCCGAGAAGGACCTGCTCATCGGCTTCTGCCGATTCCGACTTCCGAACGGCCGGTTCAACTGGAACTCGAGGACACGGCGCTGGTCTGAGAACTTCACGTCTACGGCTCGGAAGTCGCCGTCGGCGGTAAAGGAGAGACCGACCAGCGCTGGAACTACGACTGCCGCCTGATCAGTAATTAACCAACACTATACCGGAGTCACTCCGAAACGTTGGTTAAGGCTATCCACTATGGTGTTTGGAGGTCTCGAACTGGCTTTACCGCGAACGTGTCTGTCTCTGTAGCTGGAGCCTCACGTGGGCGCTCCGCCAGCGGGGATGCCGACCAAGTGAGCTGGGTGATGAGCTCGTCTCGAACGGTTCGTCGAGGGATGGTGGTCTCGTGCCAGCCCAACTGGTCGTCGAAGTGCCGCTTCTGAATCTGCTCGCCGATGTCGTCGACGGTGATATACTGCGTCCGCTTCGTTCCTCCTACCTGCTGTGAGACGAACACTGCACTACGGCCTCGTGCGTCAGCTCGACGAGAGCACACTCCACGAGTGTGACGATCGACTCGTGACTCCGGTCGTTCGGAACTGTAGGTTCAAGATCCGCCTACGAGGCTCCTCTAATAGTCCAACGTGGACATCGGAACCACCATGTTCTACGGCATTCCGGACTACACTTCGTCGGCTAAGTAGTTGAATGCGCGAAGTGTATTCTGCCCTTCCTCAGTCAGGCTTACGTACTTCTGCCGACCGACCTCTTTGATTTCCACGTACTCCCGCTCTTGTAGTGCGTTCAGAATATGCGAATCAAGCAACCGGTATTTACCCTTGATGTTGTCGGACTCGTACGTCTGGATAAACGGTAGGTTCACGTCCTCACTGAATTCGATGATCTCTTTTTTCGAGGCACGCCCCTGTTCGTCGAGGTAGGCGAGAATTGCGATGTGCTCTGGCGCCGGCCCTTTGATGGGATACGCTGGCATTTCATCGATACCCGCCACGCCGTAACTAACCGGTTCTGCTGGCGGGTGCTCCGTCTCCGGACCGTACCGCTCCGCACGGACATAGTAGGGGGTCGCGCCGGTCGCCATGCAGGCAATCATACCTGCAATTGCGGTGACCTTACTCCCTGTTGCGAGGTTTACGTACACTTCATCACCACGGTAGTCGGTGATGGTTTCGGCTATCCCACCGAGACTGGCATATAGATCAAAGATATCGCAAGTATGGTTCACGACCTCGGGTGCAGCCCCCTCAAGTTTCTGTCGAACCTCTTGGTGGTACGCTGGCTTAGTGTCCGCTGCCCCATCGTGATTGAGGAGAACCACGACATCCGCGTTGAGTTGGAGTGGCGGTTCCACAACCCGGTCTCGTTCGTATCCAAGCGGAATAATATGAACGCGATTTGGAACAATCATCAGTTTGCCTCACCGTATCTATAGTTACGATAGCACGTAACTATTGTGACTAGCAGCAGAGTCACGAAAGTGCCGATTCTCTCTCGATCATACTTAACCCGATGGCGTTCTCACGTCCACGTGCATGCCCCCTGAACTGACGTTCACGGTCCAATCTCCGAAGGGAGACAGTGACGAATTCACCTTCGACCAGAACAAGAAGGTCGGCGCGGCGGCCAAAGAAGTGGCCGACGCGTTTGACTATCAGAACGCGAACAACCCGACGTTCTTCCGCACCGAGGACGGCGAGCGCGAAGAACTCCAGCGTAATCGAACACTCGTGAGCTACGACCTCGACAGCACGACCGTCATCCTCAGCGATAGTGGGAAAGGCGCGAATGAATGAAACGTCGGGTTAGTGAAGCGCTCCTCCGCGACGAGACGACAACCATCCAAAATCGGGCGGAGCAGTTCGGCTGGACGGTCTCTCCAGAGTTCGATCAGCTGCTGCTCACGGTAGAGTTGACCGCCCGTGACGACGAACCGTACGTCATCGAATTCGAGTGCACTGACTATGACCAAGCTCCGCCGCGGATCGAGATGCTTGATCCTAGGACGCGTGAACCCGGAACACCCCGAGCATTCTTCGATGACCGCGGAGGTAGCCATTCGCTCCTCTGGCAAAATGGGCCGGGAATCTGCCACGCATTCAACCGGAAGTTCTATCTCGAAATTGATCAGGTGCACAACGATTGGAACCCGCAAACAATCTCTCGGTGGAAGGACGAGGCGGGGTTCCACCGGACGATCAGTGGATTCCTTCTCCTCGTCGAGCGGCGACTCCATAACGACCACTACCAGGGGCGATTTTCAGAATGATCGAGTTCTTTGAACGACTTCGTCGACTCTTGGGCCGGGACCAATCGCCTCCAACCGGCGGTGAATCGGACCAGCAAGCAGACCGCCAGATGTATCCGACCGTTCTCGTTCCGAAAAGAGTCTGCGAAGCAACATGCGACGGACTACGGAGTCACTCACCCGCATATGAAGACCACGAGGGCGTCGTCTACTGGGCCGGGATGGAACTTGGCGAGCCCACTCCCGAGTGGTTGCTCGTAACGAGCTGTATCGTTCCTGAAGCTTCGACTAAACCAGGACATTTCGAAGTTTCTGGGCTCGCAAACATGCGAGTGACAGAGACCGTGCACGAGCACGATATTGGCGTTCTCGCGACCGTCCATAGTCATCCCGGGACTAGCACCATCCATTCCGGGACCGACGAGGACGAGGCCTTCTTCCCGTACAACGGTTCCTATTCCATCGTCGTCCCCGAGTACGCGGACGAGGGCATGCTACCGCTGGCGTCCTGTGGCATTTATCGCTACGAGATAGACCAATTCCGCCGTCTCAATACGTCCGAGATTGACGAGGACTTTACTGTGCTCTCGGCACCCACCCACATTGATACACGTCCATGACACCTAATATTTCATGCACTCGAGCGGAGTTTTATGCTCGCCGGGATGACCGGACCGAGCAACTTGTCGATACCGCGGATTATCAGACAGCGCCCATACTGATCACTGTCGCCGACGATGTCGCAGCGACACTCGCCGGACAGGTAATGACGCTCACTGCCTGCAACATCACGAGCCGGTTCAACCGCAACATCGACGTTATTGTTTCCGATGTTGCCCTCGAGACGGCAGTACAGCACGCTGACTATCCGACAACACTTGCAGCCAGGGCATGGGCCGAGATGGCTGCTGCAGATCCGTTCGGTACGGTTCGCGTTCGCGATGCACCGGCAGATGATGATGCGTACGAGGCTGTGCTGGCAATCGGGAACGCTCCAACACCGACCGAGCCGACGATTCGGATCGCGGCGTGTGGCTGGAGCGCGCGTATCCAGCGGAACGCGGCTATCGAGGAATTCACCGACTCTTCGTCGAACCCGATCGGTCCGGCGGCTGCTGCGTGTTTCGGCGTGGGCGAGTTGTTTAAAGCGCTCATCGGGCGGCCGGCACACCAACAGCCGGATGCCTTCTCGTTCGATGCGTTCAGCCTGACACCGAACCCGGACGGGTCACTTCATACGGTGGAGCCCCGGCTTCCATCAGCCGTGGACCTCGGGATGGTCGAACTGGCGGGCGTGGGATCCATCGGGTCGGCCCTGCTCTATGTACTCGCCATGCTTCCTGTGCAGGCGGAGCTTGCGCTCATCGATCACGACGTCGTCGAATTTGAGAACCTGAATCGGTCACCGATCTTTACTGCTGCAGACGCAGATGTAGGTGATCGGACGAAGGTTGCGGTTGGTGAACAGTACCTCGCGGCGCACGATGGGATCTCGGTGCAAACCTTCCCAGAACGATATGGGGCAACACAAGCGCAGGACAGTCCCTATCCCGATATCGTCCTTCCGGAGGTCGACGATGACCGTGCTCGTGAGGACATCCAGTACAGTCGTCCACCGTTGATGATTGAAACGACGACGAATGGGACGGCAGTAAACGTCCGGCGGCAGATTCCGATCCAGGAAGCGTGCTTGCTGTGTCACTTCCCGCCGGATGAAACATCGTATTCGCCGGCCTGTGCAATGGCTGATGTGGACGCTCCGGGAGTTACTGATGAAGATGAGAATGGAGCCGATAGTGGGGATGCAGCGTTACCGTTTGTATCCTGTCTTGCGGGGGTTCTACTCGCGGGTGAACTTGTGAAAACGCAGTACGATGACTATCCCTCTGTAGAGAGCTTTATAGAGGTGGAGATGTTCACGAACTTCGACGTACCGATGCCACGGTACGAGAAGGGACGCGAGGACAATTGCCCTTTCTGTTCGTATCGCGATGACGGGCGGTACAGAGACCTCATCAAGGGGACACGGTTTTTCTCCTTGACTCAATAACGGAGAACAGAATCTCGAAAAAGCAGTCGACGCAGATAGCCACATTCTTCTCGTAGCGGTCCTTCTCCGAGCGAATCCGGAACGAGTGATCGTTCGCTGTGTTGGCTGAGTCGTGGTAGAGAGATCTTAGCGGGTCTTCACCGTCGTTGACGGCTCCGGATTCGCTTCCGTCAGTGGTGGGTCAGCGGGATCGGGTCATTGTCGCTCGCTGTCGTAGCCGCCTTTTGTGTTGACGATTCAGGAGACTTGGTGGTCTGATTTGAACCGGCCGGCTGCGTCGATGTCGTGAAGTCGGGGGATGGACTTGGCGAAGAGGGTTCGGTAGTGGGCTGAGGACGCCGGGCAGACGGTGACGATACAGCTGCACATGCAACCATCACCGCGCCAACGGAGGCGATTACGACCCCGTACCAGATACCAGGTGGAGAACGCAGGCCGTCCACAAACAGAAGGGCTGCCCTGCCACCAATCACGAACAAGCCACCAAGACAGCCAACCACCGTTATTTCCTCACAATACGTCAAATATGCCTAAATGATTGCTCCCGGCACTTTTCATCTCATATATCCAGACTGAGAAATTTAAGCTGAAATAGAGCTATTATGCATTTTACCGTTCGTTTAACATATTATATCCACCAAAACTGTACAAAACCCTGTCGAAAACTGCGAATTGCTTCCGGAACTGGCGGAAGGGCGGCCCTGAGAGTCCCACCGAATGCGGCTGTAAATACCTGTTCTGGATTCCAGTCGGTGGTGAGACCGTCTCCCACTACTCAATATCAGGGTCTCAACTGCCGAACATCGGTTTGTCCTACTCATACCCGACGTTACTCTATCGAGTTCAATCGTCACTATCACCCTCTTGCTCACCGCCTCTGTCAAGCTACTGAGAACGCTGGATAGTCGCGCGTGATTCGCTACTTGTGCCAGTGCGAAGCCGTCACCGGTACAGTAGCTACTCGATATACTGTGATTCCCACGCTCGTCGGTCCTTGATAGCTTCTTCGCCGTCTTCCGTGATTGTGTAATAGTTTGTTCGCCTATCGAGCTGCCCTTTTTCGACGAGGTCCTTGTTGACGACGGTATCGAGATTCGGATACAGCCGGCCGTGATTGATCTCGTCACTGTAGTACTGCTCAATCTCTTCTTTCACGTCCTGACCAGACGGTTGGTTAGCACCAGCGATCACGTATAGCAGGTCTCGTTGGAACCCTGTGAGATCATCCATGTTGTGGCAATTCAATCGTTCTAATGTTTGTTATCAGATCCGTACATGGCTGTATGTCAACGCTAGAGACTCTCTTTATAAGTTGGCCGGAGAGGCTCACAGAGTGTTCAGCCTGTATGTTTACCTATATGCTATGGAAATCGGTCTCTCATGCGGACTCCTAACTTCCGAATGTATCTCCAAGAACTCATAGCATCTCCAACAGGGAATACAATTAAGCAGTATCGTATTGAGCATTATATATGCGGGTGAAGTGATACATGTATCTGGCCGATGACCCTCGTCCCCCGCTCCCCGAGTGGATCATTGAGGCGTACGCTGTCCTTTCTGCTGAGATATCGAACTCGAACACCGAAGACAGCAACCAGCAGGTCCCGTCAATCGATCGAGATCGGGCGATCGATATCCTTTGCACAACTGACCAACTGACACTCGAGTCAGCGGATGCAGAGCATGCAATCACACGGCTCCTCGAGCGCGGGTATTTTTACGAAGTCGGCGCTGAACTCCGCGTGACTCTCCCATCTGCGGAGTGAAGATGTTGCTCCGTCACTTGGATTCGGAGAGGAAGCCGCTCATGTACTGGTCTTCCCACTTGCGACGGGCTTCGAGTTCACGGTGGCCGCGAGCCGTGATCGTATAGTAGTTCGTTCGGCGGTCGAGTTCACCCTTCTCAACGAGGCCTTTGTCGACGATCTCGTCGAGGTTCGGATAGAGCCGCCCGTGGTGTATCTCCTTCTCGTAGTACTCCTCGAGTTCGTCTTTAATCGCGAGACCATGTGGCTCGTCCTGATCGGCGATCGCGTACAACAGGTCACGCTGAAACGCAGTGAGATCGTACATATCCGAATGTGTGTATATTGGCTGCTGAAGGTTCTGGGATCATCCTTCGGATCTGTTGCCCTTCTGTAGAACTGCAGAAGAGGACATAAACCGGGGAGAGACAGGGATCTACCACCGACGAGCGGCTACGCTACAGACGGTGACTTAAGCCCCACCATTGTGGTGCTCAGAATCGAGCCGAGCATACGCGTCTGCAGTGGCGCGTAGTTCGGTGAGTGACCTGTTGAGCGTCAGTAGCTCGGGAAGTTGTTCGTCGATCTTTCTTAGCGTCTGTTCAGCCTTAAGGAGTGCCTCATGCAGATCGTCGACGGGAATCTGACCGCCATCCACGGCGCCACGTTCTGGGTGATACCTCTGATCACCGTACGCCGAGTCAGGAACCGGATCGTCGACACCGAGAGCTCGGTCGAACTCAGGGACGTCCTGAGGATCGGGCTCATCTGGCGTCATCGGTCGAGCACCTCGACGTCAGGATTCGCACCGGCTGGACCAGCGACTGCTTTCGCACGCTCGCGTTCGCGGCGCTCTCGCTGGGCCTGCCGTTCGAGGGCGTCTGCCCGACGACAGCGGTCGATTCTCTCATCGTCGACGTCATCGATCGTAAAACGCTTACCACGGTGGTCGATCTGTTCGATCATCAGGCTGAAGCCTCCTGAGCCGCGTCTCGAGCGTCCGCCTGCAGGTGGCCGTATTGGACTGCACAGCTGTCCGAGCAGAACCGGCCAGCGTATCCTGCCTGACCGCGAGTGAGTGCTGACCAGTTCGGCATTCGGCATGCGTTGCGGTTGGTCATCTGGCGATACCTCGCTTCAGGAATTGAGTCGTCTCCGCGTCTGGCGACGCTGTTGCTACATCAGTTGTTCGCATGGATTGCTGCGGCGGACTTCAGTCGAGCCCCCGCACCCCTCTGGGGACGACAAACCATCTCGAGCGAACGACCAGTTCAACTCACAGTTCATCTGTAGATAGTCGCACGGTTTCTTTATTCAGAATAATTTCTGAAATCGAATCGGGGAGATTCAGTAACTATGCGTGCAAACTAAACGTCGATTTAAGACCGCTATCAGCTATTGTCTAGAGTTGGATCTCCGGTTAGGCTTGATCCCCATGCATTGACAGGTACTCTCCTATTTGTGTTGAGTCCCAAGCTAGCCTGATGACACAAGATAAGCATGTATCCCGACGGCAGATGCTCACGCTGACAGGTGTCGCAACATCAACGGCGTTCATCGCCGGATGCGGTGGCGGCGGTAACGGTGGTAACGGCGGCGAGGCAATCGAGCCTGGCATGCAGATTGAGTTCAACGGGCAGACATCCGGCTGGGTCGGCATCGCGCCCGACTCAATCGCAGACGAAGAAAACCCGACAATCACCCTCCAAGCGGGAGAAACCTACGAGATCGGCTGGACCGAAGGCGACGGTGCCAACCACAATATCGCGATTTACGACGACAGCGACGAGGTCATTAATGACCTTGCGACCGAGGAGACCTCCGATCCCGGCGACGACCAGTGGTTGGAATTCGAGGCCAGCAGCGAGATGGTCACGTACATCTGCGAGGTCCATCCGACTTCGATGGTCGGCGATATTCAGGTCGAAGGTGGCGGCGGTGGGAACCAGACCGAGAACCAAACTGGCGGGAATGAAACCGGAAACCAAACTGGGTAACAACTCTATTCGGGAAGATTTTAGCAGTCGTCACTGGGCTGAATATTTTCACTCTAGGCAGCAAGGTCTCGGCTACTGAGTCGCCGTTGAGTACTACTCTTCTGAGCGGCCCTGAATAGTAACAAGGCCGGGGTAGTGTGATGACACGAGACGATGGAGTATGATTTTCCACCGCACCCCGGCAGAGAACGCACATCTTCTCTTCAAATAGATCTAACACCTGCAAAGACAGGGCCTATTTCTACAATACAGCCTGAAATCTCTTCAGATGGAGAATATTCTGATGCAACTTAGAAAATAGCCACTCGTACTAAGCGGAATGTGTATTCCCTGTACTGACTGCACAGAGTGACAAACCCATCATGTTATGATAATTTCAACAGAGCCAAAAATCCAATATCGTACTCGTATAGCAGCCACCCCGTTTACGATCGTGGGTTAGTCAGCTCGAGATGTATGGTGGGTTCATCGTTCCTTGTGAAACGAGATAGAGGCTCACCATCGTGAGAAAGACCATCAAAACGATGAGCGGATACTGGCTCCTGATTGCTTGGAGCTTCCCAGGAAATAGTTCAAAGGAGATGGTGTGGGCGATCCAAACTGCGAGGACGTGGCCGAGCAGGATGCCAGCGATCTCAACATAGTTGAACCAACCTGGCAAAGCGTACCGGGTTGGGTTCGGCGGTGGATCCAGCGGCATCGCCAAGGCGTCAAGCAACGATGGCCACAGCGAAATTCCGAATCCGACGTAGTGCGCAAGGTGGTAGCCGGCCGCGATGGCCAGCAATGGCGTTGCGAACCGCAGCCCAAGGTATCGACGGGAGAGATAGGTCTCGGCCCGCTGGCGAGTCCGGTCAATCGCGATCCAATATACCTTCCAGAACAGGCCGAAGCCACCGACGAGAAGCGTCAAATAGACAAATAAGGGAGGTGCACCAAGTCCGACGAGGAATTCGATAGTCTGGACACCTAGTGGCGTGACAATGAATCCGCTGTAGGTTAGTTCCCAGACCAGCGCAAGTACAAATGCCACAAGCGAAGTGTCGGTGACGAGGTCAGCATCGCTCAGCCGTGATCCAGGGTACCGCAATTCGAACCCCTCATCAGTCAGTTGGATCGGCGCAACAGCCCCGTAGCACCGAAACCACATTGAGAGCGGATCACCACGTCGGAACCACGTTTCCGGCGAAAACACGACCGCACCTGAGAGTGTAAATAGCGAGTAGAAGCCAAGTACAAGCAACAATATAGTCGGTGACGAAGTCAGGGGAGCGATGACCTCGAGACCAACAAACGTCAATAGTGCCACTACGGCGGGCCAGGAGGCGAACGAGGGAGGATAGGATTTATAGCTGTTTGGGAGTGCTCTGGCAATCTGTTTCCAAGGGTTAAGTGCCGGCCATGGGTTTCCGATGGTATAGGCACCAATAGTTAACAGAGTACGCCCACCAACAAATGTCACTAAGACAGTCGCACTGACTAACCCAATGTTCGGCCCGGCAACACCGGCGACAAAAATTAGTACAAGGCCAAGGATACCGATCACTCCGAACAAAAGTGAGCCTGCAGTTAATAGTCGATCCATAGACGTTCTAATTGCACGATCATGATATGTGTCAATCACCTCACGGTCAGTGACGAGCATGGTCAATAGTGCCGAGGCACCAACGGTACCGCCGCCAGTCGCAAGGTATAACCATGTTGGGACGCTGACGTCAGCCTCACCCGCGGAGAGGCCTGAAGCAGTCATGCTCGCAGCGACGACACCGACACCAGTTGCGAGAACTGCAAGTGTAAGCAATAAGGCAATACTAGTCCGGCGAGCAAGAGCCGAACGGTCACTCATTGGTTAGTAGTTGATACTGGTGGTCCATTTATGTGTCGCTTCTATGCAAATCTGGATATCTTATTTCACACGTATATTTTACAGATATGGCGGAATTATGACGGCTTATATTCACAACTACTGTTATGGAGACCACGACTTAATTGGACTACGGTTGAAAAGGTAATATGACGATCGCATTGGCTCTATAACACTCTCCGTGATATCTCTATCCAAGGGCCTCATTCGTCTTTAGCTAAGACTCATACCTCGGTTTGTAGCGGTAGCAAGCGTCTCTTGCAGGATCGGTCGTTGCTGATGAATCTTCTGTGCGTCTTCGATTAGCCGCTCCAACAGCGGCGGTGGCGAGTAGCCGAGATACTCACCGAGTTCGTGGAGGATGAGCTGGGCGTGCGACCGGAAGGTCGCCGCCCAACGCTCTGGCGGGAACACGATCTCATCGGCAGCCTGCTCGGTGACCAGATCCAACAACTCACGGCTCACCAACAGTGACAGCAACGCCGCATACAGCAAGATCTCCACGACAACAGGGTTGTTCGTGTCGAACTCATCCAGTTCGTACTGCGTCTTCAGCTCACGGAACAACGTCTCTACCTCCCATCGACACCGATACAGCGTTGCTAGATCCTCCGGCAGGAACTCGTCTCTCGGCAGATTTGTAATATACAGATGGTAGTCGTCGGTGTCCTCGTCAAGACCGCGCTCGACGAGGTCGCGAAGGTACTCTGCGAGTGACGGCGTCAGCCGGTGGTAGAAACCACCGGGAGAGATCAGCTCGTCGGCTGTGGAGTTGTAGCTGCGTCTGAATCCAGCGAGTGTTCGGCTTCGCCGCAGGCGAGAGCCGAACACAAGCGCCCACACGAGGACTGGAATCTGAAGCTTGCCCTCTCGCTCGACCACGCCGAGTTCCTCGGCGTGCTCTTCGAGATACTCAGAGGGAAACAGTGTAGTGAGCCGACGCATAATTCGAGATGAGGAGGCTTCGTTGTGCACACTCGTCGCCTCCTCATTCACTCTCGAAAAGTAGCCACGATAGGCGACTGCTGTCACGCGGTTTCTAGCTTAGCTAAAGACGGATGCAAACCGTGCTTTTGCAGGTGTCTGAACTATTAACGGTGAACATGTGGGTTCACTGCCGGGGTACGATGGAAAGTCAGTACCGCCATCGTCTCGTGTCATCATAACTTGCCCCGGCCCTGCTCACATGAAAGGTAGTCCAATATACCGGTCTTCAACAGCGACTTCGTAGCCGAGGCCCTGCCCCCGATATTAGGAGTTTGATCTTGGCAGCAAATGATTGTAACACGGATGAGTAGTCCGCACCTTCACCACGGCACCTACCGAGAGCCGCCGGAAGTGTCGCTGTTAGCCGGACTGATTGCCGGTTTCGTTTCCGGTCGTGTTCCCGTCAGTGGTGTTGCCGCCACCGCCGCCACCTTCGACCTGAATATCGCCGACCATCGTTGTCGGGTGGACCTGGCAGATGTACGTGGTCATTACGTCGCTGGCCTGGAACTCGAGCCACTGATTTTCCGGTTCGGTGACGACCTCGGTCGTGAGATCATTGACAACCTCGTCGTTTTCGTTGCGGATTTCGATGTTGTGCCGGGCGCCGTCGCCCTGGGTCCAGCCGATCTCGTAGGTTTCTCCTGCTTGGAGGATGAGCGTCGGGTTCTCTTGGTCCGCGATCGAGTCAGGTGCGATACCGACCCAGCCAGACGTCTGCCCGTTGAACTCTATTTGCGTGCCCGGCTCGATTTCGATCCCACCGCCGTTGCCGCCGTTACCGTTGCCGTTACCACCGCCGCCACCACCGCAGCCGGCGACGAACGCCGTTGATGTTGCGACACCTGTCAATTTGAGCATCCGCCGTCGAGATGTTTGCTTACCATCGGTCATTGGGTTGATTTGGGGCTCAAGACGAATCATCAGACACCCATCTAATGCAGGCCCCAACCCTAGTTAAATAATTTATTTATGAAATATGGAGTATGTTGCGAGATTTATGTTCTATTCGTATCTTCGCTGAGCGATACGTGCACCGCCTCCGCTGATCGTTCCGACAGAAATAGTCAGGAGAATCTCCTAAAAGAAAAGGAAATGATGTTTCATCGGAACGGCATTCTAACCAGATTATTAAATTTTCGCTCTTGTGGCGTAGATTGTTGGTGAATTAGAGTGCTGTTTCGAGGATGGTTTTCAGTGCTTCTTTTCCTGGTTTTCGGAAGACTTCGCGGCGGAGCTGGAACGCTCTGAGATACGGCGTGAGTCTGTCTTTGGAGACGCCTCGATGCGGCGAGAGCCACCGTCGCGTCAGCGACGCGTGGCTCTCGCACGTATTCACGTGTACGTCTCTATCAACGTACCCACCGTCGCCGTGGACGACGTATTCGCGGTCGAATGCGTCGTCCTCGTCGAGTGGTTCGTACGCCCGAAAGCCGTCAGTATAGACGGTCAACAACTCCTGCTGGCGGTTAGCCAGGAGGAGTCGAGTCGTCGATTCATCGGCGGCTTTCGCTGGGATCACGTGCCGTGCACCACTCCCGCGATCTGCGAGAATGAACACGGGAAGCTTGTCCTGTTCGTACTGATCCTCTTCCGCGCGTGGACAGGCCACGCGAGCGCGACGGGCCGTCGCGCTCGCGGCCTTTGAGACCGGCTTTCACGTACAGTTCATCGATTTCGATCGGGCCTTCGAGCTGTGGCCGAGGCGCGTCCAGCGCTCGCAGGAAGCGCTGGACGCGCTGGACGCGCCGGTAGATCGTCTTGTAAGAAACGTCGATCTCTACGTCTAACTGTCTGAGACTGGTGTTGAACCGGATGTAAGTGTAGACGGCGAGAAACCATTTTCTGAGTGCAACCGCCGAGTGTTCGAAGAAGTACCGGTCTGATCATTGAACGTGCGGTCGCAATTCTTACAGAGATACCGCTGAAACACTCGATAGCTGCCGTACCGAATCACCGATTCGGCACGGTAGCGTGGGCAATAGACGCCGTTACGCCAGCGAACCTGTGACAGCAGGTTCGCGGCTCGACGCTCCGAGACGAACGTCTTGATTGGGAACATCGTTCGTCGGGTGACGCGGTCGCGTCACCCTTGCCCTCTGTGACTTCCAGCTACTGCTGAGAACTGACCAACAATCCTCTACCTAAGAGCGTAAATTTTAGAGTGTATCTTATTCTTGACACATGCCTGTTGAGCAGTTTTGTATATTGTAGCGAAAGAACACGTAATGACATCTCGGCTTCTTGTCCCGGTCAATCAGTCTGAGTAGACCGACGGTGCACATGAATTTGTGCTCTCGGAGTATCCAGATACACAGATCACAGCGTTACACATGATCGGTTCCACTGATATCCAAGGGGTGTTGCCCTCGAATCGGTCAGTCCGAGTTGTATGCCAACTTTCAGGCAGGGCAAGAGGATGCTGCTGAACAGATCCTGGAGATCGCGGCGGAATAAGCTGACCAACACGGACAGATGATCGATACGAAACAAATGACAGAGCTGTTGGACATTCAATCGTTGAGTTTGTAGACAGCCATGACATTTATTAGATCATAACTGGAAGCCATGATCGAACCAGAGCGAGTCGTGTCCTACTGGAGAGCGTTGCTGAGAAGATCACTCGCCGTTCACCGGTACCAGTGACGAGCGTTTTTTGAGTACGAATAGTTCGGGACAAAAAGTCACGGGAGGAAATTTTTCTTCTAAAGAGACTAGATTCACGCCCATCGTTCATTGCGACATCCGCTCGCTGTTTAAGCTGGCTTGATCGCTGCCCGGTCATGAGTCACCGGCAAGATCAGATTATTGCCCGCCCTGAGATACGGTTCTAAAGATGTGGGGACGGGGTTGCCGACCTGTACATGAAAGACCATTTACCGAAAAACAACGTTAGTATGTGGTAAAAATGTATTAGGAATATGGCATTCTGATAAGTCGATCTTGAGCAAGGAACAATCGAATCGGTTTATTGGTCGATATCGACACTATGCTATCCGGGTCACAGGGTACTCCGGACCGACATCCGGTGCGGCGTACTGAGACTATCATGTCACGAAACGATGACAACTCGACGATTTCGAGGCGAAACGTTCTCCGGTCATCCGCAGCGCTCTCCGTCGCTGGGCTCGCGCTTCCAGGGGCTGCTCAGGGGCAAGCCCTCCCCAGCGAGATCAGGTTCGGCGGTCGGATAAGCGGTTGGGTCGGGATCGCGCCCGACGCGATCGCCGACGAACGAAATCCAACCCTCACCCTCGTTCAGGGCGAAGAGTATACGGTAACATGGGAGAACCTCGACGGCGCACCGCACAACTTCAACATCGAAACCGAAGGTGGTGAGCAACTGTTCGGCCCGACCGAGATCGTCTCGGAGGTGGGCCAGACGCAGACGTTCGAGTTCACGGCCGAGGAGGGAATGGCCGAGTACTACTGCGGCCCGCACCCGGTTTCGATGCGGGGCGACATCACGTTCGCCGATGAGGCGCCTGCCGACGGTGCAGCGGAACAACCCGGACAGTACATCGGTGTAGGGCCGACCGTCGGCCTCGAGACGGTCGCCGAAGGCCCCCTGACAGCGCCGACGAGTCTGACGGTCCCCGACGACGACTCCGACCGACGGTTCATCACCGATCAGACGGGACAGATCTACGTCCACGGCCCCGACGGTCTGCAGGAAGAGCCGTTCCTCGACATCTCGGACCGGCTCGTCGAGTTCATGGAGTTCGACGAGCGCGGATTGCTCGGACTCGCGTTCCATCCGAACTTCGCCGAGAACGGCCGCTTCTACATCCGGTACAGCGCGCCGTTACAGGACGACATGCCCGACGATTACGACCACACGTTCGTCCTCGCGGAGTACCGGACCGCGAGCGATGCCAACGAGACGGCCGATCCCGAGTCGGAGCGCCGGCTCCTCGAGTTCGCGCAACCGCAGTTCAACCACAACTCCGGGTCGCTCGCGTTCGGTCCCGACGACTACCTCTACGTCGGCACCGGCGACGGCGGCGCGGCCAACGACGTCGGCCTCGGTCACGTCTCCGACTGGTACGAGGACAACGAAGGCGGCAACGGCCAGGACACCGAGGAGAACCTCCTCGGAAGCATCCTGCGGATCGATGTCGATGCACAGTCGGAGGACCAACCGTACGGCATCCCCGACGACAATCCGCTCGTCGACATGGAGGGCCACCTCGACGAACAATACGCCTGGGGCTTTCGCAACGTCTGGGGAATGTCGTTCACCCCGGACGGCGAACTGCTCGCTGCGGACGTCGGCCAGAATCTGATCGAGAGCGTCAACCACGTCCGGTCCGGCGGTAACTACAGCTGGAACGTCAAGGAGGGGACCTACTGCTTCAGCACGGAAACGCCGAGGACGCCGCCGGACGAATGCCCGGATACCACCCCCGACGACGTCCGGGGCGGCGAAGAACTGCTGGATCCGGTACTCGAGTATCCCCATCGACTCGGGATCATCCAGTCTCCGCCCGACGCTTCCGACGACGGTGGCAATATGACCGCCAATGCGACCGACGACGGCGGCAATACGACCGGGAACATGACCGATACCGGTGGTGTTCCCACCGGTAACGCGACCGAAAACGGCGACACCGCTGGCAAAACGGCGGCAAGCGGAACGCGCCAAAACGGCGGTGTCGTCAGCGACCAGATCGGCGTCTCCATCACCGGTGGCTACCTCTACGAGGGCGGCGCGATCAGCGAACTTGAGGGCGCGTACGTCTTCGGCGACTGGAGCCTCGACGGCGAGAACCCGGGCACCGTCTTCCTCTCCCGTCCGCCGGAGGGCTGGCAGGAAGCCGGCGGGGGGGACCTCGAGGATCTGTTCCTCGATCCGCCGACGGACGAAGGAGAAGGCGGTAACGAAACCGGAGGCAACGAGACCGAAGGAGACGGTGGCGCCGCGCAGGAACCCCAGACTGGCCTCTGGCCGATCCAACAGATCCAGCTCCGGGGCGAAGCCGCACAGGACGGGCGACCGAGCGGCTTCGTGTACGCCTTCGGCGAGGGTGCCGACGGCGAAATATACGTTCTCACGACGACCACCCGGACGGTCGAGGGAGACGGAGCGGTCCACCAACTCGTCCCTGCCGAGGGCGAGGAAGGCGGTGGCGCAGCCGGCGACACCGCTGGTGGCGGAAACGAAACGGAAACCGGTGGTAACGAGACGGACGGATAACTCGACCTTTTTCCTTCTTGAGTCGGCGCGTCGGAACGCGACGGCCGCTGCTCGCAGGTCCGACGCGAAAAATTCCGCCGACGGTTCGCGGTTTGGATGTGCTGCTCCTGCAGCGAGCAGACGGCGATCGTGTTGCCTTCTTCGTCGACCTGATTACCGCCGTCGGTGATAGCGACGTACTGTTCCCCTCGTTCGGATCGCACCAGCTCACGGGCGCGCCGGATAGATCGTTCGTCAGTGAATGGTTCAACGTGCATGGAGTTTCTAAAATAACACATAATAACCATGATCACGAAAATACTGCTTCTTCCACTACGCCACTCACCGTAGCGCTCTGATATAGGGCGATAAGCATTGCTATCGCCGGGGATCTTGCGGTATCCATTGAGTTAGTGCGTTTTAATCGCCGAGAAATACAGTGACAAAAGTCACACAGAATATTCCCCTTTGCGGTTGCCTCCTCACTCCTCTCGAAAAGTAGCCTCGATAAGCCGCCGCTGTCACGTGGTTCTTCTCTTAGTTAAAGACGGATGATCCAAGGGCCTTTACCCATAGCCCATGAATAGCCATTTATGTCATTAAATTATCTTACTAACAAAGTTTCGATTAAATGGGTAGCTGTCGCCGCCATTTTGTTTGTGAGCTTGGTATACGCATTATCTACGGGGAACGTCCTGGCTTGGACATTTGGTGTTGTAGAGGTAGTGGTTATATCAGGACTCGTTGTATTAATATATAAACTTCAAGAGAACGGGAATAATAATCATGATTGAGAAAAAGGTAGGTTAGCCCCTGGCAGCGAGTGGATCAACATTCTCAGATGTGCTTGTTTATGCCGTGCGGTGTTCGATGGGCGACTGTAATTTATGGGCAACCTCCGGCGGTACAACAATTCGACGTGGGCCTTGGATGTATTGATTATCTGGCTGGGCGTAGCTGAGTTTCACTACTACGACGTCCCCAAACTGCCGGGTCGAAACAGCTTCAATTACTGCGAGGTCGATTGTCTGTTCCGGCTCATAGAGGTATATTATCTGTTCTCCATAATCAAGTGCACCGACGGATTGGAGGAACGAAGCGAGGACGAGCGCGACGAGCGCAAGCGGAAGCAACAGCGCAGCCAGCCCAGTAAAGGGACCAGCACCGACGGCCAGCAGCTCATTTTGTGAAACATATCGACCGATACCCATCAGCATACCGATGATCACCCCCATTACGACTGTGCCGACGGCAGCGTCCATTGCCCTGTCTAGACTCGTTTCTGACGGTACATTGATGGGGAGCTGGCGTGTGATCCGCTTGAGGTGTCGTTCGGTATCGCTCGAGGCAGCTAGTGCGAGAACAGTCGCGGCAAGCGCGATGATGAGGGCGATAACGACGGCTCGACCAAATCCGCCAGCGACCTCACCGGCCATCCTATACAGTCGCCAGCAGATGACGGTAACGATCGCGGCGAAGAAGGTACCAACACCGAACGCCCATAGGAGTCGAACGGTACGTGAGGTGCTGGCATCCCACCGCCACTGGATCGTCGTCTCATCTGCAGTTCCGTCCCTAGTAATGTTGACTTCGTCATCGGCCATAGTCAAATTCGAAATCTCTCGTGTAAAGACCGTTCGATGTCTCCCTGATTGGCCCTGTTGAATCACCGTGAGGCAGTGGATTTCACTGTTTGATGGCACTTTTTGAGTTAGCAGCTAGACCTTCCATCACAACACCGCTGGTTGAGTACTTGTTGATACTGCTACCCGCTCAGTGTGCTGTTCATCGTTGTGAGTAGTGTCCTGTTTGTCAGAAATTCTATCTATTCGTCAAATCAGCGCGTCGTCCGATTATCTTGTTAGCAGAACAATTTAAATCGGTCAGTAAGAAGATGATTTGTGCATAATTGTAGGAATCTACAAACAAGAAGACGGATTTAACTATAGGTTCAATAAACATCAATTTGGGGCTCAGCTACCCGGAGTCGTCCTTCCAGGTAGCAGACTGCCTCAAATGGTCGCCTCACCCGAGAATTGTTCTGAAAGTTTTCACGCGTTTGTCGTATCTGTACGTGCAGTCTCGCTCGCACCGAATACAGTAATCGTCACAAACAGAAAACCAAGCAGTGACAGATTCGGAATCGATAGTCCAACGACCGGAGCCTGCCACTGCACTATTGCACAGGACCCACTGAACGAACACGAGTCGGTCGTTACCTGCAGAATAGAATGATACGCCGCAATGCCACCCCCGAGAACTGACAGTGGGAGAACAGTCCGCCAGATGTCTGGCCTTCGTTCAAGCGTCGCAACGCCGAGCACAACCACCAGAGGATACATTAAGATTCGCTGATACCAGCACAGCTCACAGGGGAGTAACTCGAGTTCAAGACTGAAATAGAGGCTTCCAGCAGTTGCAACAGTAGCGATGAGCGTTCCACTTGCAAGCCAGAGCTGTATATTGTCTACTCGGTCAGGGATTGGAGATTGCATTTTCAATAAGTTCTCGGACTGGATCTTGGCCCGGAGTAGCTATTTCTCCGTCGATGATGAGTGCTGGTGTTCCTCTAATACCTGCCTCCATAGCTGCGGATTCCGTTTCCCGGAGTGCACCCCTATATCGATTTTCTTGGACTGCTGTTTGCACAATACTTGAATCTGACATACCGGCTTCGCGGGCGAACTCTGTCAGTCGGTTTGCGGTTGCCCACTGCTGACTTTCTGGCGGTTGGTTTTCGAATACGTAATCGTGATAATCGAGGTACGATTCAGGCTCGTTGTTGTAGACTGCCAGTCCTGCGTGACCGGCATTCGGGGCATCTGCTCCTAAGAATGCTTGACCATTGAAATACGAAAGATTGCGGTAGACAATTGCAAGATCGCTTGGTTCAACGTAGTCTCGAATCAGCTCCTTGAGCATGCCAGTGCTAAACTGCGCGCAGAACGGGCATTTGTAACTGCCGTAGTAGGTGATAGTCGTCCCAGCATCCTCGGCCCCGATTGTCGCATACTTGTACTCGTCGACTGAATTCACCTTGTTGTCCACTTCGCCGTTGGACTGGGAGTTTAGGTATGCGCTAGCACTAGCAATTCCACCTGCTATCGAAGTAGCACCCGCGAGGAGAAAATATCGTCGAGGGAGGCCTGCCACGGCAGCTCCAACACCCTGGCTGGAGAGCCGGTCCGAGAACGTTATTGAGTCGACAGCTGAGTCTGCCTGCTTGCGATCCACTCGCCGCAGGTCGTCAGGGTGGGCTGTGAGCCAGTGTTTGAACAGCACATGTTTAGAGACATCGTCGTTTAACTGTTCGTTACAATAATGACATGCGTGATGTTGATCCCATGTGTGGTCTCGTACAGCACTGGCTGACGGAAATTGTTCCGCACAGAGGGGGCAGGTTTTTGATGGCATGAGATCTATATTAGCGATACTAGCTGATATCTCATCCAAATTTGTTTCGGTTTGAGTAACATCACTGAAGAATTCTCAAACCCAGCCACTCTCTAACGCTGGTTCGACTTCCTACTCACGAGTTATGGAAGTGGCCGACATGCATTTTGAGGGTGTAAAACCACTTTTCGATCTGTCCTGTTTCGAGTATTTAAATCTGATGTGAGTTCGTTAGCCCTGAGCAATGGGTACAGAGATCGACAGCGTTTCTCCATCAACTGTTGGAGCCGAGTTTTACTCGCTGCTCGACGCAGTCGACAGCGAGTTCATTGCCGACGACTTCGAAATCGGAACACACACTGCTAGACACGATTTTGACAACCACCTCAAAGTCGCCATTTTTGAGGGTGTTCACCCATCCGATTCACTTGCCGAACTCGCCGAGAAAACAGCTGTCTACGACGAATTGGCGTACATGGCTGGCTCGACATTTTCGAGGTTGACGAACGACCGCGACTATCGCGCGGTCGTTCGTCTGTTCCTAGAGTTGCTTCATTCACCACAGCTCTATCACCAACGCAGTGTTCAACGAAAACGACTTGACTGGCTTGATCGTGCCGTTGTAGCAACTGACGCAACTAATCTCCCCCTGACTAGGTCAGTTGCAGTTCCAAGCGAACGCCATGACACCGACATTCTGCATGAGATTGATCCCGATGAGAAAGGGCTCCATCTCAATCTTTCCGCGCGTGTCGATGGCGACGCCAAGCACCCGCTTGGCGTCACCATCACGCCAGGCGTAATGCGTGAACCAACCCAGTTCGACCATCTCCAAAGCGATGTCGAGGTCTTTGCAGACCTCGACTCGCCAATCCACGTTTTCGACCGCGGCTACCTTGATTATGACCGGTTCTGTGAACTCAAAGAGTATGAAACGGACTTCATCTGTCTCCTCCAAGCAGACGCTCGTGTCGACGTCCTGGAACACATCCAGGACGTCGAGATTACCGACGAGCAGGGGACACGAGTTCTCCGTGATGAACTGATTGAGCTTGCCGAGACTGGCGAACAATTCCGCCGCGTCGTCTTCGAAGATATTGATGGCGAGGAACTCGCGTACCTGACGACGTTGTCGTCAGCGTACGCGCCTGTTGAAGTGATGAGCATCTACACGCTTCGCACAATGATCGAGATCCTCTTCCGAGAACTCAAGCAGTACACAAATATCGGGAACTTCCACTCTCGGTCATTGAATGGCGTTCTCTTCGAGATTTTCTGTACATTGATCGGGTACGTGTTGATCGAATGGTTCCGGCAACGCCACCCACTGCGGGGTGGCGTGCCGGAAGCGATCCGCACGATCCGGACACGGTGGAACACAACGTTGCGAACCTATGGCTAAATCCGTCTCACGATGACTGGAGCGCCGCCGCTATGAGCGGCGGCACTCCTCAGTCCATATGTTTTACGTCTACATCTAGTGGATAGTTCAAGTTGAACGCTCTCTCTCGGCTATTCCCTTGAGAATAGTGTACTATTCAAGCATAGGTGCAGTCTTCCGACGAATTCTGTTGGTCGGTTGCTCGGTGACTTTATCAACTCGAAACGGGACAGATCGAAAAGTGGTTTCACACCCTCAAAATGCGTATCGGCCGCTTCCATAATTCATGGGTGGGCAGTCGGGCGAGCGTCCGAGAGTGGCTTGAACAGTTTGTGCATTACTACAGTCACCAGAGACCGCATCAGGCTCTCGATGGAAACGTACCAGTCGAGGAGGTGCAGAACTAGACAGTGCCCTTTAGTGGAATCCCGATAGCGGAAGGATATTCCTGTTAGGTGATGAGTACAGGCCCTTTTCTGACTCCACTTCTGGGGGCATTTCGGACGGTATGGATTAACTCAATTGTAAGTAAATGTCTTGGGTATCGGCGAGATAGCCTTTTAAGCTTTCAATGAATATAGATGACAATGGCTGCCGAAGACGAAAAGGGGAGAACGACGATAGAGATTCTGTTGATCGAACCTAATCCGGGAGATGAACGTCTTTTTGCGGAAACATTTGAAGATGCAGAAATTGCCAATATCGCGCACACTGTCTCTAACGGTGATGAAACGCTCAATTTCTTGCAGCAGCAAGATGGACATGCTAATAACTCCTCTCCCGATCTTATCCTCCTTGAACCTCGCTTACCGGGAAAGAGTGGTTTAGAAGTATTATCTGAGCTAAATGATGATCCGGTATTATGCGAGATACCCGTTGTGGTTCTCACTACTTCGGATTTCGGTGAAGATATCATCAAGGAAAACGATATTAATACTGACCATCATATTCGAAAACCCGATGAACCTGACGACTTTGCTCGATTTATTCAGGATATCGAGAAATTTTGGCTCTCTATTAACAAGCAGGAAGCGACCTGATCGTATTTATGTCTTAGCGGCAATCTCGGGATCACTGAAACTATGTGACGTTGCGCGACTCGTCTCTGAGAAAGCAACAGAGGTAACTAACCCATATTATCCAGCGCGTTTCGGCGATCCTCTATAGGTGCCTGATCGTACTTCATCGTTGTCTCTACTGATTTATGCCGCAGCTGTGACTTTGCTGCGGCCAAATCTTCCTCTCGAGCCATATATGTTCCAGTTGAGTGTCGAATAGCGTACCACGATAGGCTTCGATCAATCTCAGCGATCTCACAGAGACTGTCGATCAGGTAAGTGAGTGACGACGAACTGTATGGATTACTATGGCGAGTCAGCCAAAGTTGGTCCGTGTCGTTATACTTATCGTACATTTCGCGCTCTTCGAGCCACCGTGCCAGATATTCTGCTGTTTCGTGCCGGAGGATAACAGTCCAGTTATCCTCATTCTTTGATGATTCGTCTTCCGGAATCCGAAGTGCGGCGTTTTCCACGTCTACCCAGTAGGTTTTAGCTCGCCCAACTTCGATAGGTCGAAGTCCTGCGTCAAAAGACGTGTGGACAATACTGGAATATTTGAAACCGTTCGTACGGTCCCAATCGTCTTTCGATACTTCGTTCATCGGTTTACCGTATCGACGTGCAAGGAATCGTTTCCACTCGGACCGTTTTTCCGGTGAAAGTGCAGCGTAGGCGGGAACGGTTCCGAACTCGAGAACAGCTTCACGAAGGGCCTTTCGTTCATCCATTGTTACGTAGTCTTTCGGTTGAGTGGCACCTGATGGTGAACTGATAGAGATTTCAGACTCCCACTCATCTATGTCATTTCGGAATCGGAAGTACGCCTTGAGGGTGAACTTTACATTATGTAGATGGGATCCTGAGTATTCATCATCAGAGAATACCTGTTCCTGTAGGTATTCGTCGGCGTCATCATGCTCGAGATCGAGAGTGTAACCGCCTCGATGATCCCAAGCCCACCGATAGAACTTGTCGGTGATACTCGCGTAGTTTCGCGCGGTGTCATGAGCGTATCTCTCGAGCTTTTCGGGGTCTTTGCCCATGCGAGTGAGCCATTTAATGTATTTCTTCCGATGACCCTTGTAGGCAACTAATTGCCGTTCGTTGAGATATTTTCGCGAGGGACCGGGAATAAGAACGATACCTTCAACTTTCTCGGGCTCAGACATAGGTACACACCCCGATGACGGCGATTCCGGCGTTTGTGGGTCAGTTCAATCGAACTGCGATGGTCTGAGTGGTCGTCATGGTTTCGTCGGTCGAAGCCGGTGAAATCGCAGGACGCGACGGGGTTCGAAACATATCAACTCGGTGGGGTGGCAGAGAGTGCCACCACGTCCGTTTGTATCCTATCGCAGATCCACGGCCTCGGGTTTCCGATACTGGCCGAACAGATCGAACCCTACCGGTCCTACAGTGTCACCGAGTTAGCCCTGTCGCTGCTGGCCTTTCAGTACCGCTTTGGGAACGGCACCATGCTCTCGAGTGGCGAAGTCGGCACCTTCGGCGTTCCGATCATGCCCGCCGATGTCGGCGCGAACTACGTCTGTTCGAACTGCAACGAAGCCGTGCGCGGTGTCTCTCGTCCCGGCGAGAGAATCTGTTGCGTCATCCCCCCAGTATGCGACGTGCCCGCTGATCTCCAATCATCTAGGCGGGCGGTTTTCCAGACCATCAATCTACGAATAGCGACTACACGCGACCCCGGCAACTGCCAGCGTGCTACTGACAGCGCTCGCCCGACGAAGATCGTACTGTCGCGTGTTCCCGTACGTGACACAGTCCGAATCCCCATGTCCCGCGAGTGGGCGTTTCCTCTCCCCCGTGCCGCTCGCGGTCTTTTCACGCTCACCTCGTTGCGAGTAACTGTGGGCCATGAAGTACTTATCTGAGGTCGTGATAGCCCCAACGGTCGCGTCCGAGGTATGCGCGACGTTCATCATCCCGCTCGACGTCAGTCGTTGTCAGACGCTTTCGCTGGGCGCTGTTTCCTCGTGGTATCTGAATGGAGCGGATGGGGGAGCCGCCCCAGACTCATGAGCAGGATGTCTTGTATGCTGTTCTGCGGGGACCATGTGAGAAGTTCACAAGTGCCGCTATGAATCCAGCGACGACTCGCAGGTGGTGCGTATTCGAGACACCCCGCGTGCTGAATGAGAATTTGTCGGTTAGTCGTCGGTCTGAAACAGTCGGTCGTCGAACTCCCCGTTTGGTGGGTGGCGTGCTTGGACCGGCTGGTCGGCGTCGATCGACGCGTTGAACGAAACCAGACAGTAGGTGCATCGCAGCACCAACCAGCCCTTGCGGTCGAACACGATTTCGATATCACCCGGATGGGCTTGGCACTCAGGGCAGTTGAGATTGACGTAGCGGCCGTCGGGAATCTGGCTACTCATCGGTCTCCTCGAGCGTGTCCATCCGCGGGCGCTCACAGGCGACGTAGGCAGTTCATGTCGGGTAAGCTCGACTGCATGGCCCACTCCACAGACGGCGCACGACTCCGTCTTCTGACGAGAATGCCAGCGTCGATAGAAACCGGTGAGAGTACACGCTACGATCTCTTGTATACTGACGAGGATGAGGGTGTGAAGGTTATTGCTGAGTGCGGCACGGAGATCGGTGAGGCAATTGGTTTCTGGAAGATTGAGGAATTGACAAGAACAGAGGTAACCAGAATTTGTTCTGGATGAGAGAGTTTCAATGAATCAGGATTCTCATTTAGAGATCATATAGAGTTGCTGGCGTGCATCTTGGAAAGATACTTGTTTCTCAATTAACTCTTCCTCTTCAAGCCGATTAAGTGCATATCGAACGGTCCGTGCAACGAGTTTTGTCTTCTCAATGAGTTCCTTTTGGGTACATTTGCCCTCGTGTTCTAACGTCTTGTAGACAAGTTTCGAGCTTGGAGGTAGTTCTTCAAGCGACGCTTCTGTTGAAGAGTTCATGTTATATGTTATCAGTCGTTCATGGCTTGTATAGATAGTTTCGGTTTGACGCTTCTCTTGCGCCAATGGTGATGTTTATATGAGAATTATAGCGATCACCAGCGTTCCGGCATCTATTTATATCGTATCACGTCTGTGAACAGATATGGGTCTTACTATCAATGTGGAAGATGATGCAAATGTCGAACTTGATGATGTAGATATCAATATCTATGGAGATACAATAGAATTTTCTGTTGAAGGAGAGATCACAGATGTCCCTTCGGAACTACTGACTAAATTCATTGGAGAGAAGCTATCACCAGTGGAGATTACCTTCGAAAGAGATTAATAAATATAGCAACCATTATACACGCGGTACATGACTTGCTTCTATAGCAATGACTGAACACGATACAGGGCCTACGACTCCCTCTGCTCCAACTCCTGATAGTGTACAGGTGATTAAAACAATCGCAGATCATCTTGATCAGGATCCAACCGAGGTCGACTTCACATTTAGTGACTATCTTGATCCCGATGCGCTTGATTCACTTCTCGAGTCTTCTACTGAAGAGTTAGTTGTCGCATTTACGATTGAAGACCTGCTTGTTACCGTGGCAAACGATGGGACAATCGAGGTTAGAGATCATCAAAACTGATTATGGCTTATTCAGGAGTATTGACAGTAATATCATCAGATGAATATAGCCATTTGTATGACCGGTTCACTGGTGGCAGGTATCTGGGATGATCTCTTTGAACAAGTCGGAGACGATCTTCGAGTTGTAACACGGTACAAGCCGACAGAGTTTGACACGAAGATGCGGGACGATGTTCGTGCGAAGTATACTTGCGAAGAGGACCGGATTGTGGTGGATGATACAATCGTTAAGCAGCTTGGACTCGATGATACCGAGGAGGCGTTCAAGACAGGTGATCTCCATGCACTTGTGCGAGTCTTCGATGATGCTTGGATTCTATCGTGGACGGATGATCTCCCCAAGAAATCAGGTCTCATGATCTCTATCCAGCGAGATGGGGCGACAGCATCAATGGATGATCTCGAATGGTGTATTCAGTACCTCGATACTGAGATCGCTCTGTTGGTAGACTGACTACGTTTTGGAGAAATGGTATAGGCCGATATTTCTTGCTTTGCGTAGTGGTCGGTATACGATAAATAGGAAGAGCTATGGAACTTATTTCTCTTTGTCTGTGTGCTGGGCCTTTAGCTTAGTCTGGTGAGAGCCCTCGGCTCATAACACGATCTGGCACCGGGTGAGGACGTGTGAGATACCGAGTGGTCACTGGTTCAAATCCGGTAAGGCCCATAGACCGACAGTTCTTCGATAGAGTGGACAGTAGCCGAGCTTTATGAGTCCTCAATAGCGTCAGCAATACGCTTGAGAGCGCGGGTCTGATCACGCAGTTCATCGCGGAGTTGTCGAACCTCACTTACGAGTTCCTCATTGCTGGTTTCCTGACCTCCAGCACCGCTAGGAGGGCCACCAGGACCGCCGCCCATCATCCCACCCATCATCTGCGCCATTGGATTCCCGCCGCCCATACCACCGCCACCCATTCCGGGGCCGCCACCCATACCACCGCCGAACGGACTTTCAGGGGGTTCACCTTCACCGTCACCCTCTTCGGCTCGCTTTTCACGGATTTCCTCCACTCGCTCACGGAAAGATTGATCTTCAGATCCGTCTTGGTTCTCTGCGGTTTCTTGCGTCCGCTCGTTACTGTTACCGGTGTCTTCGTCAGCCATACATCCGATTCTCTCCTTTCACCGTAAAAGACTGGCGACTGATAACGGTCCCCACTCTACTGATCATCTATAGTAATTTCCAGAAGTGTCTACTCACACCTATCATTCGATCCTCGAGAGACAACGAGACACGCCGATCTTCGGCGGGTACCACTACAAAGACTTCCGGATTCTACTATAGTAAGCCGGTTGATGACGGAAAAGCCGGTTACAAGCCGGCTCACAGGTACGTCAGTGGGGAGGAGTACCTGTTTACCCTGGTGGTTCGGCAGAGATGTCCACGGATGTCTCGAGCGGATTCCCAGGGCAATTTCCCCTTCGTTGCAAAACGTGATAAACCACCGACAATGAGGCATGTGTTTCCGTATCATACATCCCCCTCTGAATGCTCAACGGTCACCTGCAGCTGTATATCGAGTGGATTTTTGTCTGATCCAGTCCCTCAATACGGCAGAGACAGTGCTTTAGGTTGGTTGCTTAGATCCTGTAGGTGAGTGACAACCCATCACTTACCTGTTTGGCGTCCTGTTAAATAGATAGATGCCATCACCAGATTTCCAGCATCCACAGTCGGCGATTCACTGCGATAAGTGCCGGTCTGCCGTCCAGTCTGGTAGTCAGCAGGCACTTTCCTTTCTACTGTTGGATCAGCTTACGATCCCTATTATCAGTTGCGACGACCACCTTAAGCGATTCACTTCGGTTTGTGGGTTAACCTCTGAAGATACTGCTGAGTTCCTTCATCATCGTCCAGCTGGCGGTATCTCTTGTCCTAGCTGCCGCCTTGCACCGTATAATTCCGCTCAGACAATGATACCGGTTCAAGAGGGAGCAATTGTACCTATGGCATGTTCGAAGCATCAGTCAGAGATTGTTCAGCGGTTCCACACTGGTCTTCAAACACAGCAACAGATAGACTCCAGTCTCAGTACTTACGCAAGTCCGTCACTATGAGCTCCGTCGTGGCCATATAGGTTCAGAACGCCGGTTGAGAGCTCTACAGTAGCTACCTGCTTACAAATGGTATATCCGTGTTTTTGGTCACCGTCGTTGTGATTTTGCTCCACGGACCTCTGCTCCGTCCCGGAGTTTATCGGGGCACTGTGGACAGGCGCGCGGTTCATCAACATCATCGGGTGTGAATACACGGGCATATCGTTCAGTGACGTGCGTCCCACAATTCTGGCATTCAGGCATCTTCTATCAACTCCCGATTTGGTTGCATGAGTCATATATTGATCAATAAAGCTGCAAGCTGGTTGGCTACACGCTGTGTTTCCTGACGGAACTTGTCGGCCAAGTCGGCCTCGCCTTCGTTCTCTAACTGGTGGGGATGATGTTCAGAATCTCGAATGCTTTGTCGTAGAGGCAGCCGGCGCCCAGCCATGTCGGCTCTGACGGTGTACTCATCAAGTAGTAACCGTTACGAACGTCGTCCTGGAGCTTGTTCGACTCTTTTAGGATGTCGTCGACACGGTCCTTCTTCGTATCCTGCTCGTCTTCACCGAAGTCTTGGCTTGAAAGCTGTAGGTTTTACCCGAGCTGCTTGATGTTCTGGTTTGGATCGTCGGTCATGAGAATGGATTCGTCTTCTCGAGGAGACCGGTCATTGTCCCAGCAGTGGTCGTCATTTGGTTGCCGGTGCTTCCCGGTGCTGTGGTATTTTGAAATGGGTCCGCGGATCCGATCTGGTTCAGGTTATGGATGACCTCTGTTTCGTTGAACGTGACCTCTGCACCGGTGACAGCTACGTACCCGTTCATCACGCCGAACACTATCAGAATCCAGATCGCGGTCGCGATAAAGACCATCCAGTAGCAAAAGACCTCACCTTCGCGGCCGTCCCAGATATCGAGGAGGAAAGAAACGAGATAGAACTGGGACATGAAGTAGACGAACAACGGGATTACTCCCTCAATTAACGCGGTGAACACACGGGCGTGCAGTAGCATTTCGACCGCGTGCATCGCTAGTTCAGGGGCTTTGAGTGTTCCGTACTGCATGGCTTGATCAATGATTGGGAGAACGCGGTTCCCCAGGAGATCTGGTCCCGCCATGCTAAGTCGAGGATAGTCTGTGTGTTTTGACTGTAGACGATTCTGAAGACTGTAGTCAGTATCGCGAAGGAGGTGAGCTTCTTGATATAGCGTTTAGCTGCCTTCCAGGATCTTCGTGATCCTGGCTTTGAGAAAGAAGTAGATTCGTAGTTTTTCCTTTCCGGAAGAAACCCATACACAACATGTCTCATTTTGCCTAAAAAAGAAGACGGCAGTATCCAAATAGGCAAACTCTCACACGATGGAGATGCAAGACGGAGGCTCTTCGCTACTCGTATTCTAATATTTCCGTTATTGTCAGCTCAATGTACTCCTCTAAGGATATCTCCCGTTGGCGTACTGCTGTGCCCAATCATGCATAATGAAAAAGTTACCAAGATCGTTCCCAGATCCGTCCATAAATATCGCTTGCATCAGCTCTGACCCATGTGGTGACCCTGAATTCACTAGTTCAGCATATGAAACTGCGACAGTTTCTACTTCTTGCCTCATCTCCTGATCCGAATTTGCAGCAGTTACGTAATCTAACCAGACATAATCACTACCGCCATCAAGGAACTCAACTTGGAGTCCGTCTCCCCGTAACTGACCATCCAGATCATCAAGCGACGTTACATCACTAACTAAATCGGCAGAACTACTCTCACCTGTGTCTGTTCTCTCGCTACTATCAGTTGCTTCGGCTGAGTTAGTATCACCCCCAGTAGCTTCCGCTGCCTCTGGATCACCATCTACTTCTGCCTCTCCAGGCCCGGCATTTTCCTCAGGGGCGTCAAATAGGAGCGGTAGAGAAACCATTAGAAGTGCTGAGAAAGCAAAGAAGGCGATAATAGTGTAGATAGAGGTGACATATAACGTCCGTTTTAGACTGGAGGATTTTGCTTTTGATACCTCATATGAGTCATAATTTTCCCAGGCTTTTCTCCAGTGAGGAGTAGTTTTATAGTGAAGAGAGGGTGTTTCAATCAATATATCGCTCAATTTGCGAACTTTTGAATGGAGATTTTTCACTAGACCAGAACGCTGATCCGCAAATGGCCGACCGCAAATCGGGCATTCCCGTTCTGTCTATTTTGCTTCTGTCTCACAGTCATCACATTTGATCCCCATAGCGATTCCATACCACCACTGGTTAATAATATAACATTACTACAGCCGATTGGAAAATCAGTTTATAGGTAGTTTCGTTCTGCTCCTGGATTGGCCGTAAAGTGCCAGTAATGTTTATCCGGAAGGTATCCCTCGGACGAGGTATGGACGATATCCAGGGCCAGATGATCCTGAACGTGGAAGACCTGGTTGGGGGGGCACAAAGCATTAGAGTGGGCAGTTGACGTATCCAGTGAATTGGTGGTTCTCGAGCTCGGTGATGGATCACTGCTGATCCCTGTCAACGATGTTGAGGGCAACAGGCCTGGAGTCTTCCAGACAAAAGGATTTGATGACTGGGACGATCTCACCGGCTCCATGATCACTAATCTAGCTCCAATGTCAGAGGAAGCGATGGAGTACCGGGACTGGGATCCGTCTGATTATCGACCGCCCGTCCTCACACTTGATACTGGAGGGCATCTGTACCTATAGTAGTCGTTGAAAGTCAGTGCACATCCCGTTCGCGAATTCGCGGCCAGCGAAGACTCGCTGGCCGCTTCACTGCGAGCGGTGAGTAAATCGTTTCAACGACTACTATAGTAGCTGATCCTGAAGGCAACCAGTTCGGTGTCTTGTTCCGGGTTCAGGACGACGAAACCTTTATCGTCGACTTCGAGCCAGCAACAGGGGAGTAATCCTTAGAAATCCACGTACTGTGATTCCCACTCTCGCCGCTCTTGCAGTTGTTCAAGACCAACATCCGTGATATCGTAGTAGTTGGTCCGGCGATCCAGTTGCCCTTTCTCCACTAACTCCTTGTTGACGATGGTGTCAAGATTCGGGTAGAGCCGGCCATGGTTGATTTCTGAACTATAGTACTGCTCTACTTCATCTTTCACATCTTGGCCTGATGGCTGTTCGTTGCCTGCGATCACGTACAGCAGGTCGCGTTGAAACCCTGTCAGATCGTCCATAATCCGTTCTCACTGGCTAGAGTATTTGTTATCACCCTTGTACATGCCAGTGTATGACTTATAGATAGAACGTACTTCCCAAGGCTAATTACTGGTGTTCTCCCAATTTTGGGATTGCAGACTTTCTTGCTATTTCACTGTTTTTTCGACAAGAAAGCTTATACTGAGCTGCTCGAGTTCCTGGTGTATGTCCCATACCATTACGGAAAAGGATCAGACCGATGCTTCTGAGGATAGACAACTCCCAAATCTTGTAACGGTTGTTGGACGCGGTGTCCCCTCGAATTTTGAGATCTCGGTTTCTGGTGAGATCGAAATGGCTGCTGATAATCCTATTGCAGAAGCTATAGTTGTTTCTGGTGGGGTAGCAGAAGGCTTGATTGATGTCGGGGTCCAACGATTCCGGTTCTCCGGTGAGTGTGCAAATATCCGAGCCGTGGATTGGAATGGTGTTGAAGTCCCTGAGTCAGCGAGTACGCCGACCATTCACGTCAATTACGGCGTCCCTGACCGGTAGATAGGTAGAGAGTCGGTCCTTGAATCGTCAATAGCAACAGCTATGGAATTCCTTCAACTTATCACCTGTACAGGCCTTTAGCTTAGTCTGGTGAGAGCCCTCGGCTCATAACACATCCTGATAAAACTGAGGATGTGTAAGATACTGAGTGGTCCCGGTTTAAATCCGATAAGGCTCATCCACCACTCTTCTCTCTCATATTTCTCGCGACGGCTACCAGCAGCATCGCCTATTTTCTTCTTTCTGTCTCTTACCTACTGCACCCGGTTGTATAAATCGATAATATTATAATAGGCCGAGTAATGAGGGGGAATTGCATGATGGAGAATGTCACCCATGAAGATGAAGATAATCAACTTTCCAACGACGTTCTATTTGATGTTCTATCGCATGAACGGCGGCGATTCGCCCTGTATTGTCTTAAGCGATACCAAACCCCGATTTCACTCGTCGATCTGGCGGACGAAGTAGCACGGTTAGAGTATGATGCTGAAACACCCCTTCAGGTCTCAGGTGAAGACGTTAAGGAGATCTACTTGCACCTCTATCATTCGCATATCCCGAGGATGGAGGAAGCGAATCTCCTCAAATACTCCCAAGAAAATGACACGGTGTATCTCAAGAGTGATATCTCCGACCTAAAGCCGGGAAAATTCATATAGACTACTCATAGTGATCATGTCGTTCGACGACTTCGCCGAAGGCCACATTCGGGCTGACGTCTTGATCTCGATCGTCACTCTTTCATGGACTTCGGTATCAGGGACGATGACAATGTATCCTCGTTCGACGCGGGCGATGCCGTCTCCCTGTTCACCGATATCTTCGATCTCAACTGTTTGCTGTTCACCTACTTCGACTGGCGGCCCAGGATCAGTATGGTCCTGCTTCCGGGACTGCTCTTTATTCTCGGCCTGCTCTTCTGGCGGAGAAGTGTCGGACTGAATTAATGCCGCATGATACATCTCGTTTGTTTGTATCGAGGCAGTGGAACTGGACTGTTCGACCAGCTACGAGTGTGAACCCGGGTACGAATCGGCCAAGATCACTATTGCCTAAGTGACGGGGGAGGATGCCATCGATCTCTGGCTTTGCGTTCAGCTGTTCCAGTTGCTGTGTGTGGTCTGGTGACTTCCTCTCCACCCTACTCGCACACGGCTGACGCCGTTCGCTCCTTGAGGATGGGGCTTCCTGTTTCCACGACGCGCTTTGCAGGAACCGAACAGGTTCCCGTAGGGAGCGCAGTCTCCGCAGGCGTTGATTCGGGACAGCCCGTCCCTACTTGCTTCAGACCGCGTACCAAGATGTTGTAGGCCGCATTCCAGTCCCTGTCCGCCGTGAAGCCACAGGAGGGACAGGAGTGTTCGCGAACCCACAGCGGTTTGTCGGTCGAGACACCGCAGGCCGCACATTCTTTGGTCGTTCCGGCCGGATCGACGGCCACGAAGTGCGTGCCTTCGCGCTCGCACTTGCACTCGAGCATCCGCAGGAACGTTCCCCACGCTGCTCCGGCACGGTTCCGGCTGTTCGACGGGAGTTCCATCAGACCCTTCGCGTCGAGGTCTTCGACGGCGACGAGATCGTACTCTCGAGCGTAGTAGTTCGAGAGTTTGTGCAAGAAGTCGCGGCGCTTTCGTTGTCCTCGATTCCGATGGGTGGGGAAACCATTGGTTCCTGACAGGGAGGAAGAAGTCTTGAAAGCATCGCCGATAACAGAGAAAGCCATCACGCTACGGTTTTGATAGCCTTTCTAAGAAAGTAGCTTTCAGAACCATCTTTCATAATTAGAGAGTGCTAGTTTGATACTGGTCCGCTAGAGATACCTTTACAACATGACTGAACCAGTAGAGACTATTGAAATTCAGAACGTTGTTGCATCGACGGGTATCGAGCAAGAGCTGAATCTTGAACAGTTAGGGCTTGATCTTGGGGAAGCTGACTATGACCCTGAGAATTTTCCTGGACTTGTATACCGGACACAGGACCCGAAAGCTGCTGCCCTCATTTTTCGGTCGGGAAAGATTGTCTGTACAGGAGCAAACAGCGAAGAGACAGCACGCGGATCACTTAGCATAGTCTTCGATGAATTACGTGATCTCGGAATTGATGTCGCTGAGTCACCACCAATCGAGGTGCAGAATATTGTTGCAAGCGTCGACTTCGGTCACCGTCTCAACCTGACTGCGATCGCCATCGGTCTTGGACTCGAGAATATTGAGTATGAACCGGAACAGTTCCCTGGACTGGTGTACCGTCTTGATGAGCCATCAGTCGTCGTGCTGCTCTTTGGAAGTGGGAAAGCCGTCGTCACTGGGGCTAAGACCACTGACGATGTGACCGAGGCAACTAAGGCTGTTGAGACAAGGCTCACGGACTTAGGCCTATTTGAGTGATGTCAGCCGGAGACTGGGTTAGAAAACAGATTCTCCTTGTTTCACGACAGTATCACTCTGTCCCATCAATCAATTCCGTGGTGATATTAGCATTGCTATCAACATGTACGTTGTATCCGCAATAGGTGAAAGAAATACTCCCTTCACGTTCGAGACTTGCCGAAGCCGTCGACTGAAAAAGTGAATTCAATGCATCAGGATCAATTACAGAATGCAGAGGTGGCGATAGTTGAGTGGGACTTGTTCCTTCGCGATTAGCAATTTCTTCAACGATTTTCGTACCCAGATTCGGTGTAGACTGCTCTTGGTGATACGTCGCTTGAGGCATTAACAGGTGATATTTCGGCATCGTCACTCTCAAATCTACCGCAGCATTATGCGGTCGATTAAATAGGGGTAAAAAGAGAAGAAGTTCTACCAACTACTTACCATGAATTAAAGTGTTGCTTGAACATCTTTGCCTTAATTGTTCTCAGGTGCGAGGACAGGGTTGATGGTGTAATGCCAAGCTCCTCGGCAACCTCTTCAGCGTCGGCCCCCTCCGGGTCAAAATAACCCATCTCCGTTGCAGTTTGACCGACTTCGTGCTGACGGTCAGTTAGTTGAATATGAACACCTGTTCCTGCAGTTTTACTCTGATCATCGTCACCGTATATTTTATTTATTTCACACTCCACATCTTCTTGTTCACAATACGTCTGAAAGTTCGCAAGTTGGCTCCTATCTGCCGCATGTAATCGAAGCCGCCATCCGCTATCAGCATTTACAACATCAAGAATACGCAAACCACGTTCAGCCATTTCCGGCGTGATAACTTTCACCTCAGAACTAAGACGTACACGATAGATACGATGGTCATTGAATTTGGAGATAGATTCCCAATCAGTTACTGTAGAATCCGAGTCAAGCTCTGATTCAAATGTTTGATATGAGGGTGTCTTTACTGAGTAGAATAACACTGGCGAATCAGAGAATGTTGCTGGCTGAGATTCGATTTCGATATGGAGGTCTGGTACGGCATCAAGTGTCGAAGTTAATGTAAGGTCTGGATGTTTAACCGTAATTTCAGCGATATAACTTGCCACCATGCGTGTGACACGGCAACAAGGATCAGGAAAAGTATTTTGAAGTCGTATTGCTCTCGTATCTATCGGGAACAAAATACCGTGGAGGAAGATGATAACTCATGAGTTGTATTTTGTCTAGTTTGACACGAATATAACTGTGGCAGTTAATCTCATCACGTTATACAAGGGCCGACGCGGAAGGATAACATATGCCTCATTGTAGTGACTGTGACGCGTTTATCACCCGGGACTTTATCCGAGTATTCGGTATTGATGGCGAGGTCCACGGCTGTCCGAACTGTATGACTTATCGAGAGCTACAGGTTGGAAGTGGTGTGTCGTCAGAGCAGACGTAACCTTGTCTAATCACGAATCGATCACGCCATCTTATGCAAGTCGAAATAAGCAGCGTCGTACTGAACGAGGCCTCTCAGGGCTGTCGGATCCACGCTACATGTTCTTCTCTGGGTCGCGGCCAAGCACACTGGCCACAGATTTAACGCGATCCTCGGCGTGCTGATCACTTCCTTGGTCGTCAACTTCAACGGATGTGATAATTCGATCGGCCTCAACTGCATTGTGTGCCGCTTGGATTGCTTCGAATACCTCATCGACGTCGTTGGCTTCGATGACCGTGTCTGTTGCGGTCATTTTGTATGAGATATCGAACTCGTCTAGTGCGTCGATAGCCTGTGCGATGTCTTCGGACAGACTTCCGTCGTGGACTGGGATGACCTCGAATCTGGCGATGATAGTCATGAGTTTTCACCTCTAAATGTGCATGGTGGGGTCGACTACCCACGTAGCACGGTTGTAGTACGAGAACAGTGTCAATAGAGATTCGGAGCCATCAAAACTTCTGTCTGTATATTTGATTTAAGCCCTTTTAGAAACCTTGTTAAAAAACCGCATAGCTGTAGAGATACCCCGTCCACCGGCCGTGTTAGAGACATATTTTCCTATCTACCGTCCTCCCAGAACCTCTAAGCTCGAAAATTGAAGAGGATAGTCAGGAAATGGTCATTAGATCTAGCGGTTTGATGTATTTCAAGTACTCTATACGGGCTGCATCCCGGTCGACACGGGTGTAGAGATCCATCGTCTCTTGTTCAGCATCTCCACGAATATATTGCAGGAAGTGATTCTTCATACCCTGATTTCGCATCAGTGAGGTGAACACGGTTCGGAAGGTATGCGGTGTGAACCTCTTCTGGAACCGGGTTTCACCTTCCTCCATTACATCTGCTTTGACAGCTGCACGGCGGATGCTTCGCCGCATCCACTTCTTCCCCAGTTTGTTCCCATAGATCGATGGGAAGAGATACTCACCGTCTCGAGAGGATACGAACTGGTAGCGTTCGATCGCTTGCTTGAGTTCCTCATCGATCGGTATTACGGTCTGTTTCCCGCCTTTCCGTACACGGAGCCGGATGAATCCGTCCTCTAAGAGCAAGTCATCGTACTTGATTGAGATGGCTTCATCGATTCGACACCCGGTTTTCGCCAGTATTGTTGAGACCAGTTTGTCCCGCGGATCATCGATAGCGTGAATGATCTTTTTCGCGTTCTCCCATGTCGCACAGTCCGCTGGTCTTTGATCTGTTTCGACAGCTCCTCCAGAAGCACACCGGCAGGGTTTCCGGTGATGTCGTATCTGGGTCGTTTCATCACCCAGGAGAAGAACGCACTGAGGGATTCCAGGTATCGGCGTTTTGGATCTTGTTTCCGCGTATAGACGGTCGTGAAATCCGGCAGCTGATCCACAGAAAGTCCGAGTTTCGCGGCGATTCCGGGCATCTCGTACAGAATGTCAAGCAACCGGCGGTAAGGCTGGTTCAGATACTCTCGGAGGCAGTGGATCGAGATAATCACCCAGTCAGCATAGCCGCCGTCACTCTTCTTGATCGCCGGCGCTGGCTTGCCGATGACAGCGTTTTGGGACAAATCGACACATCGGTCGGTGAAGCGGGCGAGTTGAGACGGCATACTCGCCGCTTCCTCGCTCAACTCTACATAATCCCGGTGGAGGCGTCTACTGAGCGGCGTCTAAACACGGCCTGACTTTGTTTTGAATATCCGACCTAGGTGGTCAGTAAACTGATTGCTTTGATCAGCATTTTTGCCCAGTCGTGATCCGTTTTTGGTGCGACTATCTGTTTCCCGTGAACGCTTTCGACGGCATTCGCAACTACACGCCAGATTTAGATATAGCAGAATAGGGTTTACTCTTGAATCGCGTTATTTGCTGACTTCCATCGGCATTCACACAGACTCCAGCGGTCAGTAAGAACCCAAAACCTATATCATAACTGGGAGAAACTAGCTACTGCCCGAAGATGCCGGACTTAGAATCGGAAACACACTCAGCGAGGCCTCTACGCAGCTTCCCAGCGCACCGAATACTGGAAACGGTGGGGTGTCCCCTGTGAGTGACGCGACGACGCCGGCGTCACACGCCGACTGGGAGGAGGTCGACGACGTCTCCTGGACGCTGCTTGACCGCGAGGAACTCGTCGACGCCTACTGGGCGGTCATCGCCCCCGCAATGGAAGCTGACGGGCTCGATCCCGACCAGGAGAAGCCGACGCACAGTTGGCTCCGCGACCACGACTTCCGCCCGCTCCTCTACGCGCTGCGGGAGTACCACGACACGACGTTCGGGGAGTTCTGGTCGACCGACCTCGGGCTCGAACCCGAAGCGACGGGCTACGACTGGGCGACCGACCACGACCGAACCATCGAGGCGCTCGAATCGTTCCTTACCTCCCGTCGAGAGCGAAAGGGCCTCGCGGACTCGTCGATCGACACGCTCCGCTACCGATTGAACCGCTACGCCGCCGCCTACTGCGATGAGAACGACACGGACGACCTCGTGACAGCCGTCGCTCGCGATAGCGATGTTCCCGCTTATGAGACCGTTGATGCGTGCTGGGCAGCGTTCGACCGCCTGCACGAGGATCTCAATGGCGGGCAAACCAAACGCCGCATTCATCTTGCCGTTTCGAACTGGTACGCCCATCTCGTCCGGCGCAAATGGGCCGCCGTCAACCCGGCTGACGGCCTCGAGGAAGAATTCGACTGGTCGAACGACACCGATGACGATGCCGATACGCCATGTCTCGCCACCGAGCACGTCAGTTCACTCTACCAGGCGGCTGACGGACCGGAAGACCGCCTCCTGGTCCTCGCACTGTGTGCGTGGGGCCTTCGTCCGAACGAGGTCGCCCGCCTCCACACGCGCCAGTTCGTCCTCGACGTTTCCACCGACGAAGTCCCGTATATTGCGTTCGAGGAGCGAAAGAACGGTCCCGGACAGGTGTCGCTGCTCTACGGTCGGGATGTCCTCGAGGACCGACTCGCGACGTTCGCCGATCACGACGATTGGGACGGCTACCTGTTTCCGTCACCCCATGCCTCGGGCGATTCTATCTCACGATGGACGGTCTGGAATCGATTTACACAGCTCGCTGACCGGGCGGGCCTTCCCGACGAGATCGACGGAGTGACACCGGCGCCGAAGATGGGACGGCGGTACTGGTACGACGTGTACTCTGCGTCGCTCGACGTCGTCCTCGGCAGTCTCGATGAAATCGCTGCCGAACAGGGAAGCGCGAGCGCCGACATCGTCCTACAGAACTATCTCTCGGATACACGCGCCCGGACGCTCCGCCGGAAGTATATGCGCGACCAGCTGGCTGCTGCCTTCGAACCAAGCGAAGAGTGATACTTGGACACCTCCGACTTCGGTCACAACCCAAGTGTTATTACTCAGTACACGAATCATGTATTGTATGTCGAAAGCGACGGGGGACCCCGAACGCGCCATTAATGGCCTAATGTCAGTGGCACAGCTACTTGAAGAGCCACGGCTCGCTCGCCTCTACACGTATATTCTCCGTGAAGGCGAAGTGACGATTGATAAAATCGTCGCCGACATCGACACACCCCGCACGACCGCGTACGCGGATACGGGAACGCTCGTCGATCTCGGGGTACTCACGCGGGATGAAGCGCAGAAAACCCACACCTACACGGGCATCCCGATCACGCTCACTGCGAACCTCGATGGCGATACGTACACGATCACGCCCACGCTCGTCGAGGCAATCGGCCGGTCGCCCCAGGATCAGGATCTCGACCTGCTGATCGAGAAACATGGCATGGGCAAGCTCGCTGCAGCGCTCACGTACGCGATTCCGTATGTTGAGGGCGGCATGACCGAACGCCTCGCAGCACGCGAACTCAACCTTCAACCTGCGTTCGGGATTGCGGTACTCCAGGCACTCCGCGAGGTGATTCTCGATATGCGGGAGTGCGATCCATATTTCGACCAAATTCGGAATGCGCGTGACAAGCCGGTCGACGAGGAAGCGTAGGAATTTTCTCATACATGAAAGAGACGACCGAGTCGATACCTGAGAACGCGGTATGGATTGCTGATTCAGGCGTTTTCATTGCCTGTGGCCGCCAACAGCGGAACAAGTATACAGCGCTGGAACGGTTCGCCCAGCGGAACGAGATTACGTTCGTGATTCCACAGCGGGTGTATGAGGAACTTGGCGGTGCGCCAGACCGCAGTACGCCCGGTCAGACACCGATTAACAGTGCGATTGATACTGGATGGGTGACCGTCGCTGATGAATTAGATTACACGAATCCGACGGTATCTAGCGTTATGGACGGTGTGCGTGGCTTCATTGCACGTGAGTCGAATCGCTCCGAGGACAACATCGAGAAAGCGGATACCGCACTTGGTGGCGTCGCAGCCCACCTCTTAGAGAGCGGGAAGGCCGCGTCTATCTGTGTTCTCACGACGGATGACGATGCAGGGAACGGCGTCGTCACTGCAATCGAAGCTCATGGATTCGACGGGCAAATCACATTCAAAGATGGCTTTGAGCTGATTGCAGAGATCACGTAATATCGAGTCTCTTGACCGTCAGTGACGCCGTCTATTGAGTGAGGATGTATACATAGCTGAAGCACTAGATTAACCGACAAAAGGCATCATATAATCGGTTATGAGTTGGTCAAAATAAAGCCCATACTGCCTTAATCTACGCCAATTCAGATACATGTGCCCGGAAGCTCCGCCGGGAGTATATGCACGAGCAACTGGCTGCCGCCTTCGAAACGAATGAGGGGTAACACCAGGGCATCTACCCACCTCTAGCCCCTACGGTCCCCATGGCCCGCGTGTACACGTTCGGACACTCCTCGCGTTCGATCGAAGAGTTCGTCTCAGTGCTCCACAGCTACGACGTCACCATCGTAGTCGACGTCCGCCGGTTTCCCGGCTCGCGGCGGAACCCCCAGTTCGGTGCTGACGCGCTGGCCACGGCCCTCGACGAGCACGGGATCGGATACCGCCACTTCGAGGCGCTTGGGGGCCGGCGTTCGAGCCCCGAGGCGGACTCACCGAACGACGAGTGGGACAACGACTCGTTCCAGGCGTACGCCGACTACGCGCTCACCGACGAATTTCAAACTGCGCTCGACGAGCTGGTCGCGCTCGCCGAGACCGACGTGCCGGCGATTGTCTGCGCCGAAGCCGTCTATTGGCGCTGTCATCGGCGGATCATCGCCGACTGGCTCCTCGCCCGCGGCTGCGACATCGTCAATATCTATGACGTCGACCACGCTGACGAGCACGAATTGACTCGATTCGCGGAGGTGGCAAACGGGCGGGTTACCTATCCTGCGGGTGGAAAGTAGTGTCATCGAGCAATCCGACGCGCTGTCTCTCGCCAGTTCAGCGGAGTAATATTGATTATGTGAGGTAACCAGAGTTACCTTAGCATGGCAGACGAACGCCGACACGACCGGGACGAGAACGAAACCGACGAGCGGACGGCGTCGTCCGCCGGCGAGGCCCGGCTTCGGGACGACTTCTTTACGGGCCCGCGCATCGCCACGTTCGAGGATTACCTCGAACAGCTCGACGCGATCGCCAATTCGACCCGTTTCGTGATTTGCTACCTCCTCTACGAAGACGGCGACACGACGTACAAAGAGCTGAGCAACGCGACTGACAAGGCTGGCAACGCGCTCAATCACCACCTCGATACGCTCCAGTCCGCGGGGCTCATCACGCAGTCGAAGCAACGAGTCGACGGGCAAGAGCGGTCAGTCTATACACTCTCGATCCTCGGCCAGAAACTCATCGACCCCATGATCGATTTAATCGCCGAGGAAGGCGACCTCGCTGAACAGTACACGTAACCGCTCGTCCGTTCTCCGACAGGGCTTCGAGTATCTCCCTCCTCCTGGTGGGCGTTTTCGATACACAAATAGCCACACCAAGCCTCTAATCCGCTCTTCGATGATGTTTCCGATGTAACATCGCAATCGAGTACGTCAGATTAACCAACACATCCAGCACGATCGGCGTTGATGTTGGTTAATATTGAACGCTCTTATGTAGAATTGCGGAAGGCCCCGATAACGAGACAATCAATGGTTGACTCGACGGATTCGACAGCCAGAGAGAGTGGCCGAACGATGCCGAAGGTGTGAGCGGCCTGTTCCAAGCCCTGCTTGGACAGGCCGCGAAACTTCCGCAGCCACGGCTGGACAAGCGAAAACAGGCACTCAGCCTGGTTAATGTGGACACCGTCGGGCGAGACGTATCTTTCCTTGTGCACGACCGTTCGATGGTCACGCTCCATCTCTCGGTAGGCTTGGAGGCCGTCGGTCCAGACCTCTCCCAGCGACTGGAAGAGGTCTTCAGCCTCCTGTATCACTGGCTCAAGATCGCCGCTGTAGTCGATGCCGAGTTGGCCGCGGATCACGCGAAGCGAGTCGCGGCATGCCGCGACGAGCGTCAGTTGATCACCGTGACGCCCTCGCCAGCGTGAGCGTCCTCTCTGGGACGAGCCGCCGCGAGAACGACTGTTCCGCGGCGGCTCTTGCCCTTTGTAGCCCGAACAGACTTTGCCAGATTCGTCGACTTGCGTCGGGCCATCGATGGTCTGGTTGAGGAGGCTCCAGACGACGGGGAAGCCGCGATGGATCGCGACTTCCACCTCCCGAATCGCCGTGTGAACGGTTTTGTAGGCTCGACCGAGCAACGGCGCGATCTGGTTGATACTGAACAACGTATCGGCGTAGAGCGTGAACGTGAGAAGTACCTCGCCACAGGTGAGGTGCTTCTCGTGAAAGGGTGTTCCGTAGGTGCAAACCGGCTTGAAGTTGCAGTCTCGGCACCACACGCGGTCGAGATGCGGCCACGTTTGAACGGCGTTGTGCCCGCAGCGAGGACAGGACGTGTTCTCCCAGAAGTCCTTGAGTCGCCGCTCGATGCGGGCATCGAGCGGCTCCGTGTCGATCTCGACGACGCCCAGCTCGATCAGCTCTTGAAACATCGCGCCGAACGCCGGCTGAGCAGACGACATACTCCCAAATTAGCACCGGCTCAGTGTAACAACAGGGCCTTTCCGTAGCTCTACACAAGAGCGATATTGAAGGAGATCTCCGCTCCCCAGATCAGCAACGTTGCCACCATTTCTAATATTAGGAACGTGGATTATATCTCCACTGTTACTAACATCCCCAGCATAGAAAATATTTCTAATGGTGGAGATGCAAGTGATAGATGAAATTGAGTAAGCGTGTACTGTGTTTCTAATATTAGAATTATTATTTCTATAAGTACCATTAGAAACACCAGAAAGGATTTGCTTGTCAGTGCTAGAATTGCAGTATATGGGCAGTATCATGCGACGGAGCCTCATTTCTAACGTTAGAAACGCTGCCAATCGTCTGACGTGGATTTTTAACGTTAGAAACAGCAGTACTGTTCGAGGCGTTAGTAATGGCGTATTCAATCCCAGAGGTGATCGCGGTGTCGTTTCAGAAAGGAGGGACCGGAAAGACGTTTACAGCGATGAATCTCGCAGGCGGTCTCGCTGCCAGAGGTTTTGAGGTTCTCCTGGTCGATATGGACCCCCAGGGAACGCTTACTGCAAACCTCGGACATCGTGAGCTGTTTGATGATCTCGACAAGCTCTCACTCGACGAAGTGCTGCTTGACGTTAACAAGTGGGACCAGATCACCGATCTCGTAATCGAACACGACGAGTTCGATGTGATCCCCGCGAACTCGACATATACAGGTAACAAGACCCCACTAGATTCTGCTGACGCTGGAGAAAAGCGACTCGGGAAGATACTCACGCGACTGGAAACTGACTATCACTACGTAGTATGTGACTGTCCACCCGATTTCTCCGCCTTTGCAAAGAATGCCGTCACTGCCGGTGAAAACGTGGTCGTCCCGATGGTGCCACGGTCGGAGATGGTTCACTCGACGAACCTCCTGTTCGACATGTACGACACCCTCGGGATGATGCACGATCTCGACATCGAGTATCTCGCCTTCACGATGACGTACACCTCGACAAAGGAAACGAAGCAAATGCGCGAGGTACTGGACTGGTTCGACGATACCTTCGGTGAGAAAGGAGTGAAAATCGACGACCGCGCCGCGTTCGATCGCGCAAAATGGGAAGCTGGCTCCATCTATGTCCACGACGAATCACTCCAAAACGACCAGTTCCCACAGTTCGATACGGTGGTCAAGCGCGTGTTAGATCAAACGTCACCGCCTGATTTCAACGGCGACGTCGAGGCGATGCGTCAGAAATCCACCGATGAAATCCGATCACGAGAGATCGAAGCATGAGCGACCTCGAAGACGAAATGGAGCGAACAAAAGAGCGAGCAGCTGCGTTCGGCGTGGGTGGCGAGACGGACGACCAAGACGAGGAAGACGTTGATACCGAGGAAGACGCGAGCGAAAGCGTCGCCGAGCAATCCACTACCGAAGAAGGGGATGAGAGATCAGAAGCAGATGAAGCATTAGAAACGTCAGAAACATCCCCAACAGTAGAAGGAGACCGTACGCCAGAAATAGAAGAGAGAGACGGGTCAGCGGAACCAGAGCAGACTGGCGAAGATGTACCGGCAGATACTGAAGGGGAGTCCGAGTCAACTGAGGACAACGCTACCACGAGTAGCGAGGATTCGTCTCGTGGGCGTCTCGTCGACGAATACGACAATGTGAATATCTACATCCCGCCTGAACTGAAGCGAGATCTCAACGATCTCTTCAAACTCATGGACCTCGAGTACTCCCGATCGAAAAGCGATGATTTAGAGAAGCACTGGGATTTCTATCCGGCGGTCGTTCGAACAGTGCTTGAGAATGAAGAGGACCTCCGGGCTGAACTCGGAATTGACGAGTGAGTTATATTCCGATGCCTGGCCTACTTCAACATCGAAGTCCTATTCGCTCGATTGGACTGGTCCTTTATACTCCGATTTGATCGAATCTCCTTCACGCCACTGCCAGTAATAGTAGCGGTTGTCGTTGATCTCCTTCACTGTGATCGTGGCTTTAGAGGGGACATCGTCTGGGAGGTCCTCAAGTCGCTCCTCAACCTGGTCCTCCCCGTCCTCGTATTCAGCAAGGCGTGCTTCGCGCTCCCGATACTCGGCAAGTTCCTCGGCGTAACGTCCGATGTGCCGGAGTAGGTCGGGTGAATACTCATCTAGCGCCTCGACGACGTCGACGGGGAGTTCCTCCGGCGGGGTCGGTGGAGAGTAGGACATGGAACACGACCGTATTAACCAACACCGACGTTAATTACCATAGTGCTGTTGGTTAAGCCAGTAGAACGGAGCACACTCATAGGAAATCCTGCGGAAAACGGAGAATTCCTCGGCCTACATCGTGGCGAATTCTTCACCGGAATCGGGAAGATAGTCGACAATACTCCGGTGAGCACCGAATTCACTAATTGTAGTCTGGAGAGCGTCGACAACGGTCGCGATGTCGCGGTTGATCTCGTGTTCGCGGTACGTACCGCCGTCTTGGCCACGATGTTCCTTGTGGGAGAGTGTGAGATTGAGCATCTCGAAGTCGGAAAGGAAGCTCCGCATCCGACGGGCTGTACGGGGATCCCGAGCCTGAAACTCGCAGAGTTCCTTGTATCGCTGGTAGACGACACGTGACCGCGCCGGAGTTTCGTCCTCGGCGGCGAGCGTTGTGAGCGCGTACAGTGTAAGTTGTTCGTGTTCGGTGAGATCACGCATGATATCCATGCTTTGCTGGGCCTCAAGTTTCTCTTGGGCGCGTTCGACGAGATCAGTCGTGACTGTGGATGCGTTCTCTGTTCGGGCGAGATCGCCAGCTTTCCGGAGAAGCGTGATTGCCCGTCGAGCATCACCGCCATCCTGTCGGCCGAGTGCAGCACAGAGTGGAATTACATCTTCCTCAAGTGCGTTTTGGTGGAACGCGATTTCGGCCCGCTGTTCAAGCACCTTCTGGAGTTCTTCTGTTCCATATGGCGGGAACGAAATCTCGGTTTCACAGAGCGATGACTGAACCTTCGCATCGAGCTGCTCTCGGAATGTCGAATCATTGCTAATGCCGATGAGACCAAGCTGGATGTTGTCGATGTATCCGTTGTTGTCGGCACGCGTGATCTGATAGAGAAACGTATCGTCAGAGATGTGGTCGATCTCGTCGAGGACGATGATGACTGTCCCGGAGAGTTTGTTGAGTTCGTCCCAAAGAAGACGATAGACTTTGGACTGGGGATGCCCGGTCTCGGCGATGTGGTTTTCGGGGTCACGGAGATTGTTGACGAGATTGATTGCGGCCTGGTAACTCGTGCTGAGGCCGTCACAGTTGACGGTAACGAAGGCAGTGTCGACAGCGAAGTGTTCCGCGGAGTCCCGAAGTTCATTGAGAAGGAAGTTCGTGACGGCAGTTTTCCCGACACCAGTCTTCCCGTAGATGAAAATATTGTCGGGGTACTCCCCATTGATGATTGGCTGAAGGGCGGCTTCGTACTCTTCGATCTCGTTATCCCGGCCAACGATGTCATCCGGGATGTACTCTACCTTGAGCGTGTTGCGTCGTTTATAGAGCGTATCGTCGGGTTGGAACCGAGGACCCATGATGTCCTCAATGATTCATTGTGGCATGATAATGGTTACGACCATCGTTTCCGCTATTTCCAGTATAACCACCATGGGGGACGCGTCCCGGTATCGGATCAAGGCCCCGCTGTTTCCGATAAAGGAGGGCTATCACTGGGTTTGGCATTGAAGGGAAGGAGCGAAATGATCCAGATTCTGTTCTCGTGAAGAGACACACCCCACCGTTTCCACTAAACGACTAACAGAATAGAATCGGGGAAAGCGGATAGCAATAATGAAGAAGAGTATCGGAACACCCCCTCCCCACTATTTCCAGTAATAGGATGTAGAGGTATCCGACCAATTCAGAAAATAACACTAAACTAGTGGAAAAGTGGAAAGTTTTATCATCCTTATCTTCTAATTGGTCCGTAGCCTCGAAAACACAACAATTTACTAGAGGAGGAATCTAGTGAAATCAGCTTTAGCGGGTACCGCTTCCGCTCTAATTCTAGGTTTACTGGAAACGATGGGGGGAGAGTGTCGGGCCGTAACTCTTCATCCGAATCTTATCAGTGTATTAGTGGAAATGCTGGGGTCAGACGTGCGTCCGACCCAACTCTGTACTCCCAATGATGATTAACCAACATCCCTCGGGTATAATCACTTTCGTTGGTTAACCGCGTTTCTCCGTTCCTTAGTTCGAATACTCTTCGAGAACCTGCATTGCTGTCTGGAGCTCTCGACGTTTCGCTTCCCGCTCTTCTATCTCTCGGTCAAGATCGTGAACTGCTTCTGCGAGTTGTTCCGCCACGCCTACTCTCGCCGGAAGCCTACCATCTGGCCGTGGGACGCTTCCTCTCCGAATCTCGATGTCGACCCGACGCAGATGTTTACAGCCACCGCTCGGCTGGCGCTTCGTGAAGTCTGGACACGTACACGTCTTGCTCGCGACGTCGACCTCGTAGGTGTTCCCCGACGCCGACTGCACCTCGTACACACCACCTTTCCTGAGCAATGAGACGTCCATCTCCTCAGTTCGAGCACGCTCGGTACGGGGATCGCTATCCTCCTGGTGGTCTTCATCGCCAACCGACGGCTGTTGGATATCTCCACGGGGAGTCGCGGTCGTGGAGGTGGCAGCGACAACGCCGCCATCGGCGGCGAATCCATCTCGTTCGTCTCGATCCATCGCTTCAGTCTCGCTTGTCTCGTTTCGTCCGGACATGGATTATTCTGGGTCTATCCGACGTGACGAGTGCAGTCACGCCGCCGCCATTCGCGGCGAGAAAAACAACTCCTGAAATGCACTACCGCAGAAACCTCCGCTACTTCGTCTGCCGGAGAGACACAGACTCGTTACCCATCGACGGTTTCGATGAGTTCCTTAGCAGTCGATCCGATTCGACCAAGCCGTTCTTGAACTGCGTCTGCGTCGTCGTTCTGCCACGCGGCCAGGTAGAACGCGGACCTGCTCGTATCTAGCTCGAAATACCGCCCGACGATGTAGGCGACTGCCTCGGCCTCAACCTCGCGTTTCGCCCGCTCGGTCTCGTCGGTGACGTCTGCGTGGAGGAGCGCGTGAGCGTACTCGTGGATGAGTGTCACGGCGAGATCAGCCTGATTCGTACGGGCTTTCGCCTCGACGACTGGTTGGAGATCACGCTTACTCCGGTATTTGCAGACGCCCTTGGCGTCGCCATGCTCCCAGTCGACAGCGTCGACGATGCGGACCGTCACACCGATATCAGCGGCTGCATCCTCGAGTGCGGGTACTAGGTCGTCGGCGTCGCCAGTCGCCTCAGTCTCCAACTCGGGGAGCGGCTCACCCTCAGTCTGAGACACGTCGAAGACAGCAGTTGGCTTGAAGCCGACAAGCCCTTTCGACCACTCGTCGGGCGATGTCTCGTCGTACTCACAGTCGCTTTGTTCATGGTAGCTAGGCGAGTTCTCGCACTCGGGACACTGCTTGGTAATGATCGGGGCCCAAATCCAGATGGCTGACTCGCCTTCCTTGACGTGCCGGTCAAACTCATTCCGCCAGGTGTTGTAGCCGGCGACCTTCGTCGCCTCGGGACACTGGAGATTGATGAGGAGCGTGTTTCGATGGGAATAGTCGTGGAAGCGACTCTGGACGTCGAGCCACTCCTGGAACTCCTCGCTCGCCTGCGCATCATCAACGTGGTCGACGAGCTCGTCGATCCAGTCTTCGATGGTACTGTGCATCTCGTCATGTCGGGTGTCGGTCTTCTCGAATGAGACCGACGGGTCACTGGTCGTAGCCATAGTGTTCACCGAATCGAATTCACGGCGATTGCGTCAGTTCAGGACGCGCCGCACCCCTTGGGGGCGCACAAAAACTCGCGGCGGCGGTCACCGCAAGGCTGCTTTCTCGTCAGCGAAGCCGACCGCCACGAGGTACTCGAGGAACTCATCGAACTGTTCCACGTCGCTGGGGTGTCGGTCGCGAGGTGTCGCGCCCACTCGATAGCCCATCGGAACGCAGGGTCGGTCCCGCCCTTCCCGTGGATGTACCACCACCGAGCCGCTTTTAGGACGACGAGCGGATTCGTCGGCGGCTGGTCGCCGGCGAGCCCACGAGTAATCGACCGGATTTCCTCGGGCACCTCGTCGGGGGTAACCTCACCGGATTGCGTATTCGCGATATCGACTGGAATCTCATCAATCGAGACGTCGTTCGTACTCTGTTGTTGACTCACGAAGGTCACCTGTGTATGAAGGCTCTCCATCGAGCCCTCGCCCACTCCGGGGGCACGAAAAACCGTTCGTGGCGTCACGCGGGCGGGAGGTACACGCTCTGCTCGCCGGCGACCTCCTCAAGGTTGTTCCGGTGCCGGTGCGCGAAGTAGCAATCATAGCTGCAGTAGCCATAGATCTCGCCCGTATCGTACTCGACGATGTAGGGACCGCGCTCGGTTGTCCAGACGTTTTCCTCAGACTCAGTACACGCAGCACTCCCGAGATCGCCGAGTGACGGGCCGCGATATGTGAGTTCGGGCCCGTCCTCCTGGGGCGTCGACTCGGGCCAGACACCGTGTGCCTGCCAGAATTCACGAATCCGGGCAAGACCGTGGCGAACGGTCTTCCGAACTGTCATGTGCTCGGCGTCGCGACCGCTGTCGTCCCAGCCGTCCGGCGTCCAGAACTCGCCGAACTGCGCCCCACGATGGACACCGTTCCAATCAACGCCGACGATATCCGCGGGTGGGTCACCCGTCAGCGTCGGGCGGGTGAGCTGGTCGATCACGTCGAGCTGCTTGGGTGGACTACCGCCGAGAATGTGGACACGTCGCCCGCGCCAATCAGCAGGATCAGAGAACTCGTGCGCGAGTCGATCAGCGTAGCCGCGGGAGTACCCGACGACGATGTCATCGGGGATAGCTTGGATTGCTGCACGGCACTTCGGGACGATCACGAGGTCCGCGTCCGGGTAACTCCCCTGAATCTCGCGCGCAGCGGCAACGTACTCGTCGACCTCGTCGACGTCGTAGGCGTCACCGATCACGACGACCTGCGGTTTGTACTCGAAAAAGCGCTCGACATACCGATTCAGATCGGGATTACGAAAATCATTATCCAGCATTCCGACTGGTGACTCCAAGTCTGTGTACTGTTGCTGTTGGTATGTACAGTCCTCGCGAAAGCCCGTGAGAAAGCCGAGTCGGAATGCGTCAAGCGCAAATGGAACGCGGTGGAGGAACGCAATCTGGTCGGCCTGCCGGGCGTCCGTAATCTCGCCGGCGATGCTGCTGGTTGGACGTGCTGAAAGCGCCATCTTGAATCACCCAGAAAACGCGGGAGTGACCGCCCCGCGGCCGCTCTCGGGGCGAGAAAAAACCAGCAGCGGACGCCAATCTTAACCAACAACAGCACCTAGCCGCTCCTGATGTTGGTTAACTCACCGTTGATATCGTGCCTCGAGTGGTTCGATCTGACCTGCCCGGACGAGACTCGCTTGTGAGTCTGCCTCTTCGTGAAGGAGATCGACGAGTGCGAACTGCGCACAGGCTGTAAATGAACACTCCTCGTTTGAACACCAGACATCGGCGTAGGCGATATCGGTCTGCTCGCCTGCATAGACGGATTCCCCGATACCAAGCTGCGAGTCACAGTCGCCGCGAGGGCAGATCGGTTCGATACGCGTGAACGTGGGCGTGTCTTCCATTGAATTCATCAGTACGGGTCGTAACTCGGCGTGATATCGCCGGTCAGGACGCTGCTCTCGATGGCGTTGCTCTCGCCGCCTTCGAGATCGATGATGCGATAGACGGCGTCGCCGCTCCACTCGCAGTCCTCATCAGAACACCTCGCGCTCGCGTATGCACCGTTCTCGTTGTCCAGATGGACGCTCAGGAGGTCGAGTCGCTCGCCGCAGAGCGGACACTCCGCCGCGACCTGCACGTATCGGTAGCCCGTCGCGACGGTGACGTCGTCCTGGTCCACCTCGACACCGTGGTTCTTCACGAGCAGATCTCGGAACTCTGTGCGGAGATTCTCGAGGAGTACCTGGCGTACGTCCTCGTCGACGGGGAGGTCGACGCCGTCGACGGTGATTGTGAGCCGATGCGCTGCTGTTTCGTCTGTATTTTCCATCGTGGTCACCTCTAGGGGGCACGTTCGCTCGCGCCCGCGCCCCTCTCAGGGGCTCACAAAACGATCGTTGCTCGACGGCTCTCGAATCACGCTGTTACGCGTCACCCCAACGACTTATCTGGTGGCTCGGACCAGTATACAGATGTGACTGACACGAACGCCGACGGCTTCGACCATGACTCACATCTGCGCAAAACCTTCGACCTCGCTCGTGAGGCCGCCGATCGCGGCGACAAGCCGTTCGGCAGCGTGCTCGTCCGCGGCGATACGATCGTCATGACCGACTCGAACCGTGAGGTCACGGAGAACGACATCCGCCGGCATCCCGAACTGCATCTCGCCTACCGCGCGTGTCGCGAACTCGACCCGGACGAACGTTCCGAGACGGTGATGTACACGAGCACGGAGCCGTGCCCGATGTGTGCCGGGGGAATGGCCAAGGCCGGATTCGACCGCGTCGTCTACAGCGTCGGCAGCGACGAGATCGCGGAGTTCACGGGTGACGAGCCGTCGGTTCGGTCGGCAGAAATCCTCGACGGCGTCAGCGACGTCGTCGGGCCTGTTCTGAACGACGAGGGACGGCAGATCCACGAGGAATTCGACTGGTGACCCAGCGACGACCTGAGCCGCGACGGGGAAACATCTCTAGTTCGTCACCAGTGCGGTCGAAGACGAGTTAGCAGGTGTCGTTAGCCTCACCGTCCTCGAAGAGACATTGTCCGGCAGCCTGCTCGCCGGCGAGCGTCTGCAGATCCTTATCTGTATCGGCGAAGAGGGTCGACTGGTCGCCCTCGGCTGACCGTTCTACTTCGGGCCGGTCGTCGACGCCGAACTCACTTGCCGCTGGCCGATCGAGCCGTGAATCGCGGTCGCGGTGATCTACGTCCGCACCGAAGTCCTCGAGGGACGTTTCGACGCTCGCTTCGGTGACTTCGAGCTGGCCATCCTCGCCGAATGCAGTCTGCTGTTGAATCTCGATGTCCGGTCGATCGCTCATGTGAATCGAGCCTCCACCCATTGGAGGCTCCAAAAAACTGCCCTACGAGCATCGTCTCAATCCTCCTCAGCGCGGATTTCGTTGGCCCGGTGTTCGAGCCGCCGAAGGATCTGGACTCGCTTCAGATTCGCGTTCTCGTAGGCGACGCAGGCTCGCAACGTCTCCATATCGTTGATCGTCACGATACCGGCGTTGAGAAGCCCCGTATTTGGTGGCTCAAGCCGCTGCTCTGGTGATAGGCCGCTCGATACCGTGGATTGCTCTGACGAGTTACTCACTGAGTGTCGCCTCCGCTCCTGCTAAGGCGACGAAAAAACAGCGCCGAGTTACTCGTCTTCTTCCTCGGGTTGAATTTGGCGGGCGTCCTCGGCGAGGTCGTGGATATATGCTCGAAGTGTTTCCATGTCCTCGCGGGCGTCCTCGAGGGTCTTGCCCTTCGACTTCGCGACGATCTTGTCTTGGTCACGGGTGCCGGTTCCGCGAGTGAGCGTCACGGTGAGCGAGACACCGACGTCGCTGCGCTCGACGTACTCGGTTTCTGAAGTGTGTTCCGTGTTTTCCGACGATTCACCTTCCGAATGCGATTTTTGGTTGTGTCCCGACATATGGTACTCACGAGGACCTTCTTGAACGCCCTCGAACCCATCCCGAGGGTGGACAAAATCACCAACTCAGTAATGGTATTGAATGGGGTGGTCTAGCCTGCGAATTCATCCATGCGGATTATTCCAGAACTAGGGGAACAAGGCCAAATACACCAACTCATACAAACCCCTACAAACTCACCCAAAGTTATTAGTAGACATATGATAACGTGATGGGTACGAGGGAATCCAAGGTGAAAGTCGTCATCGAGGTGCCCGACTCGCTCGTGGAGCAGATCCGTCTCGCTGTTGAGAGCGGCGAGTACGACGATGCCCGCGAGTTCGTAACAACAGCCGTCGAGAACCAACTTGAGTCAGAAGAGGCCAGCCAACAGGAGGCCCAAACGCTTGAGGAAGCTATCGCTACAGTAGCAGAGGACCAGAGTCGTGAGATAGCTGTCGAGAACAACATTGAGGATAGTTCCGATAACGACTCCGGTCAAAAGCCACAGGTAGACGCCCAGAAGGAAGAACGAGAATCCAATCCAACAGATACCCCGATTGGACGCCGTCAGTACGACGAGATCGAGACGGTCTCTCAACCGAATACGGCTCAACTCGACGAGGGGCCGCTTTGGGGACAGTACAACCGTCTATTCCCGGTAAAACTAGTCGTACGTTGCCTGGCCAACGAACTCGAGCGTATCAAAGATGAGCGTGCGGAATCGTCCCAGTGGATCAATTTACCCCAGTTCGATAATCACACTGCGGACATCGCTCGAACTGTCGGCAAAAAGGTCGCATCTCACGATGAACGACAAGGCCGTAAACGGGGAGAGAAACTCGCGGCGGGGCTCCCTACCGGAGAAGATGCCGAGAAATCGATGGACCGGTTCCAGACGCATTTCGTTGGACGGGCAGAACACGGGGGCAACCTAACTGGGGCACCTCCTCATCTGCTGCTCGTCAATATGCAGCAAGAGGATGGTGGAACGATCGGGCTTACTGAAGCCGGCCGTGAATTCGCCTCACTGGAAAATCCACTGCTCGACGGAGGGTTCGATGCAAGTAATTCACTCTCGCGTGCGGAACGGCGTTTCTACGTCTCGCACGTCCGGGACGTTCGGCCCGAAGAGCACGAAGCGATGGAGAAGGTTGCTCAAGCCATCGAAGAGGGCGATGATCGTCCTACTTCGTTGACGGAGCGCGTGGCGTATCTGAACCCGAACTGGTCGAACTCCCAGGCCAAGACCATTCGATCTGGGCTTACCAGCCGGATGTACGAACTCGGGCTGGTCGATCGGCGCCGTGTTGGTCAACGAGGTACCGCCTACGAACTAACAGCCGAAGGTGACGCGTTCCTCAATAAGGGGGCCGCGTTTGCGACCGACAACTAGTAACCCCAACACTAATGTCAGGAAACGAGAATCTCACGAACGAATCGATGACAAGTAGTCTCTCTCCTGGAGACGAGTGGCCCTTCCACTACCGGGGCTATGGACTGAGTGCGAATCAAGACGGAGAGGTGTGGTGGCAGGTCTATAACGGCACTGATCGGCTGAAACTTGATCCCACTCCGACCGACTTCGTCGAGAATCTCCTCAGGGTCAAGCGCAATGGGGGTGCCGTGAGAGTCACGGAAGCTGGCACCGTCATTGCTCAACTCGAGATCGAGACGGATGGTCGTTCGAACGACTACGAAACCGTCTACATCGGAGAGCTGGATCTCGACGGAGAACTCGTCCCCCCAGAGAAACCGGAGCGCTCCGTGCCGATCAGCCCGAATGGCCTGGACCCCGGCGATCTGTGGACGAGCATCTACGATGGTGCCAAATACTCGTTCAGCGGCGACCGGTTTTGGTGGCAAAATGGTGAGACCAAGCTTCGGCACTCGTTCGCCGACACCCTCCCCCGCGGGATTGTCAATGAGCTAAAGCAACTCCGTCCGGAAGGCGGGTCGTTTCAGATAACGCCGGTAGGGGATGTGCTCACACAACTTCCTACGGCAAAGTCACCGCCGGACGTACGAGAACAGTTCCGGGATCTCCCCCGTCCGGTGAAGCGGATTCTCCAGCTCCGCCGTGACCGTGGAAACGTCGATAAGCTACCGGTCTACGTCGGCCATCTCGAGCCAAACGACCGTCCGATAGAGGTCGAAGAGCCGACCCGACTCACGGATCCGCTTAATGAGCAGGAAGAAGCATCTCTCGAAGCTTGGGCCGCTCACATGGGGTCGTACGAGGAGAGCGACCTCTCGGAAGAGGACCACCAGCTCGATGATACCGAGGAGGGACGCTAATGAGTACGCAAAGTACACAAGCGGCTCTCGAACGTGAGTCCACCGAAGTCCCCATGGACGGTGGCCGGCAGGTAACAGTCATGCCTGGGAACCCGTGGCCATCAGCGTATCGCGGCTCGGAGTACAGCATCGTCTCCTCGCGAAAGCACGGCGATGTCGCGCAGTGGAGCCATATGGGCGACATCCAGGCAATGACGGGAGTGCCACGCGGACTCAAAGACGCTCTGCAGAACCTCGAGAAAGCCGATGGTCGGGGGAGCTTCCGGTTGACGGCCTCGGGCGAGGTTCTCACAAAAGTCCCCGCCGACAAGTACCGGAAGGTCAGTGAAGCACCTGTCAGCCGTGGCCACATCCCGGTCTACGTCGGAAAGATCGACGGGACGTTTGACTTCCAGGCCTTCTCGAATGATCCAACGCCTCCTAGCGGTATCGGTGAGGTAAGCGTCTGGACGGGTTTGCCGTTTAAACACGGCGAGACGTGGGCAGTGTGCTCTGACGACGTCCTCCGATGGAGCTGGCAGGACTACTACTTCGAGTCAGCGTTTGACCATCCGGAATTAGCTGAGACCTACAAGCGATTCCGACCAGCGGGCGGGCTGATCTACCTCAACGAGCATGGCCACGTGTGGGGGAACATCAACCGTGAAGACGTCCCGGCAAGCGAACGGGATCGGATTGGAAACGCCTACGGAGAGTGGCAACAGACTGCCTCAAATGCAGAGCAACGACTCGTCACTCGGCGTCTGAAACGGATGGAAAGCGAGTCTGCGCCCGACGGTCTGCTCCCCGTATACTTCGGCCATCTCAGCCAGTATGATAGCGGTCTCGTGCCGAAGGCTGTCGTCAAAGACAAGACGTACTTTACTGACACTGCGATGGAGCTGGATTAACACCCCTTCGAAATGATCAGCCATAACCAAATTCGCTAATGGGACGACGCTTTACCACCCCGGTATTCGGCATTGAACGAGGCCCCGAATGGGTGCCAACACTCGTAGAGATAGCCAGACGACACGACGGAGAGCTAACACGCGACCAGTTTGAGGATCTCTGCCGCGAGGAGTGTCGGAAACCCGATGGAAGCCGCTACTCTTCAAGTTACATCGAACGGGCTCTCTCGACCTTCATCCAGCTTGGCGTCGTGCGTGAGAAGGACGGAACGATCACTGTGTGGGAGTTTGCCAAGGAATTTGACGACGACGAAATCGAATATTCAGAATTTCTCTGGCGTGGGATCAAACAGAGTTGGGTTCTTGCAGGGAACTTCCCGGAGGGAATCGAGGGACTGCGACAAACACACTATGTCGTGACTCACGCTGAGGCTCCGCTTTCGAGTACAGAGATTCGCGAGCAATTGACCGAACAGTTCGATTACGAATACAATGACGCCGGTATTCGGGGCTACCCGGAATTACTCACTCAACTCGAAGCCCTCCGTCAAACTGAGGATGGATACGTTCCCGGTCCTCGTTCGAGTACGTTCGAGGGTCGATGGCGAGGGCGTGCCAATGTTTTCTTCAAGCTTGAACGGTGGCTCCACCATCGTGGACCGACTGTTGACGTTCCCCGAGATACGATCAAGAAAGCCTTGATGAAGTACTACATGTATCGAGAGTCCGGTGGGTGGGGACGTCATCGGCGGCTCTATAACCGATTCCTCGAGGATTACATCCGGGAGACCTCTCGGAAGAGCGATGTTGCTAACCCCCAGATACATCTTTCGGAGGAATATCATAAGGACGAGGACCCCCGTGAAGACTTGAGAGACGATATTAAGGAGAAATTCCCTGGGATTGATGGGCAAGAACTTGGGGGTCTGTATCCGGACACACTCGAAGACATTCTGGCAGCTGATACTGAGCAAGAAGCCCGCGAAATTCGTGCAACAGCGAGTCCGGGTATATCTAGACGCGACCTCCAAAGCCTTGTAGATGAAACTCGCGATCCCTATACGCCGCCAGCTGATTTTTCGCTGTTTGACTGGCAGCAAGAGGCTATCGACCAGTGGTTCAATGATGACGATTCTACGGCTGAAAGTGGAATCGCACAGGTAGTTACCGGAGCGGGGAAGACTGTTATGGCACTCGGTGCCATCAATGAATGGCTCGAGAAGCATCCTGATGGGGCAGTTACCATCGTTGTTCCGACGAAGGTACTGATGCATCAGTGGCTTCGAGAATTTATTGAGAAGCTGAATGTTCCGCCCTCAGACATTGGGTGGGCAGGTAACGGGCATAAGGACTCTCACGGTGAATGTCGGATCATCGTCAGTATCGTTAACTCCGCCGTCAAAGACGACTATCTTAGGACATCACTCAGGGAAGCTAATACCGACGAACACCTCCTTGTCGCCGACGAGTGCCATCGCTACACCGGCGACGTACATTCTCAGGTGCTCAAGTATCCGAACTCGGCGACGATGGGACTGTCTGCAACCCCTCTCTCGACAATTAACCCTGAAGAGGACGAGCTCACAGAAGACGACGAACTACTACTTGACAATCTGGGAGCGCTGTTCTATCACCTGAACTACGAGGAGGGTGTCGAACGAGGGCTTGTCTCCGAGTTCACCATTAATTACGTCGGGTTCGAACTGACTCCAGCCGAACAACACACCTACGAACAGTTCTCGAAGAAGGTTTCCTCAGCCGTTCAGGACATCGAAGCCCGGTATAGCCACCGTTTAGGGGAACTCCATGGAAGTTATCCGCAAAAACTCCAGACAATCCTGCAGACCTCTGACACGCCTACGCCTGCAATCTCGGACTTCTTCGAGTACACGCAGCGCCGCCGTGAGTTGATCGCCGAGGCCGTCTCTCGGCAGGCGATCACGCATCGCCTCCTCGAATCCGCCATTGAGCAGGACAAGAAGTCGATTGTCTTCCAGGAGCGCATCAAGCAGCTTGAACAGATGGTCGCTCCGTACGATCACCGGGATGAAGAAACTCAAACTGGGAAGTACGGTTCTAAGGAAAGTGGACGCGCAGACCTCTACCGACAGTACGAAAACGAACTTGATGAGGTAAACCGAGATCTTGAGGATCTCTTCTTCAAGGGAAGTTACGCGCCTGTGATGTACCATTCCGGCCATCAGAATGACGAATGGAACGACTGGGCCATTGAGTGGTTCCGAGACGACGGATTCGCGAACGTCATGTTGAGCGTGCAAGCACTGAAAGAGGGGGTTGACGTCCCCTCAGCAGATGTTGGAATCATCCGCGTCTCGTCAGGCAACGTTCGGGAGCGAATCCAGACACTCGGGCGTATCCTTCGGACGGGTAATGATCCCGATATGCCCTCGACGCTCCATGTTCTCTATGCTCGGGATACAGTAGATGAACGAATCTTTGAAGAAGTTGACTGGGAAGCTGAAATCGGCGGCACTCACGAGTACTACAAATGGGAAACCGGCGAGGAAGTGATTAAGGGTGAACTCGTTGGGCCAAGCCCTGAATTCGAACCTGACGTCTCGCCATATCAGCCCCCTGAAATCCCCGATGTCTCTGACCTTGAGCGAGGCGATCCATATGAGGGCCCCCGACGTGGCCAAACTATTAGTGTCAACGCCGAGGGACGGCCATTCCGAGATACGGAAGATGGACGCAAATTCATCACAACTCCAAAAATTGAATCAGTGGCCGAGTATGTGTACCGGCTCCGAGGCGGAGGTCGCATCATAATCAACGATGCCGATCACATGATTACGGTCACCGAGGAGGGGCCTGTCTTCCTCGGGGTTCTGGAATCGAATTCATTCGAATATGAGGAACAGGAGGACGATGAAGTTCCAGAGAGCTTTGAGGATTTCGTGAGTTGAGTATCAATCCATTGATTAGGTCAAATGATCGACCTTAGGCAATAGCCACAACTTCCTCGTCGGTACTGGCGAGGAGAGTGGCTTCGATGTCGCTCCCGGAGAGTCGCCAGCACTCGTCGGAACTATCACAGTCCAGTTGGCTCACGACCTCGTTTTTGAACTCGGTGTAATGCGCCAGTGCGACCTCTTCATCATCCGTGTAGTCCAGTAGGAGCGCGAGTGCGAGCTGCGCTGGACCACTTCCACCGTATCCCCATTCGAAGCCCGAGGGACTGTGGTTCGCCAGTTCGAGACTCCGCTCTGGCGTGAGCTGTTCCTGGTCCGATTGTTTCTCGACGATGGCGCGGCCTCGACGACGGTAACCGACGTAGACGACGTCGCCGTCACCCGAGGCCCGTGACTGTACGTGCGAGTGTGGGTCGCTGATTCCACTCATAGGTCAGTTCGCGGGAGGCTTGTTCGATCACCCCCGCACCCCTCAGGGGGCGACAAACAGCTACCAGGACTCACTTACTACGAGGATGTCGTCGAACTGTCCCCGGGCTGGATTATCGTCGAAACTCGATGCATTATCAGCCGCCAAGGGGGCAGCAGGCCCTAGTAATCGACCCTTTGAGCTGGCGTAAGCGAAATAGACTCGATTGCCTCACGACGGACGTCTTTCTCAAGCCCGTTCTCACTCAATAGCCGTAATACCCCTTCAGGCCCACCACGAATCGCCTGGGCACTCGCCGCGAAGCACTTCGAGCGACCATCGTCACCCCATACTTCGACGCGCAACTCTGCGCCCTCAACGTCACTGTCCCACTGCCTTTTAACGTATGTCTCCCAGCACTCGCTACAGACTGCTTCGACCTGATCCTCTAGATTCCCGGTGAATGAGTCCGGTTCGAACGATAAAGAATGATGGAGTGCATCGCTGCAAACGCGCTCAGCCCACGTGATCTCTCCTCCCTCATCCCGTTCAACTCGAACCAGACAGCCGTTCACGCCAGCGATAGAATCGTCGTTGAGATCCACGTATGGCCGATCGAGTCGATCCCGACAGTGTCGACACGTAATGTCCTCTGCTGTCACGTCTTCATCTAGTTCGAAGTGCTCTCCCTCGATCGGTAAGCGCACGTCATCACAGAGACTCGACCATCCGAATCCGGTACTCGGGGGCATATGATTATTGTAGAAGACGTGTGTGAGCCCATCGTCAGTCGTCCAGCGGTAGGGCGTCGGGTACATAGAGTGAACCTCCTACCACAGAGACAATAAAACCGACTCTAAAGGAGGTTCGACAGCGCCACGATAGTGACAATCGGTTTCCCTACGCGAGGTGGGAGACGTCTGCAGGCTCGTCGACGTCGTCGAACTCGTCTCGCTCAACCGGCTCCCAATCGTCGCCAGGTTCCGGACTCCACCAATCGACGTCGAAGGCACCCGGCGCCCCGAGGATTTTCACCCGTGCCGAGCCATCGGGGAGGTCACGACGTAGCTTTGCGTCGACGTGAAGGTTCCAGGCCGTGTCCGTGTCGAAGCAGGCGAGCACAGCCTCCTCATGGCCTCGCTTCTCACGCGATTCCTGTAGTTCGACCTGCGTATTGCAGTGCTTGCAGAATACTCCCTCGAAGGGAATGTGGCTGAATACCTCGTGCCCGCAGACCGGACACCAGAGGAACTCGAACAACGCCTCGCTATGTCGGTCGATGACGTCAAGACTCATTGTCGAATCACGCCCGGTTGGACCGGGTCACTCTCTCCGGCCCAGAATAGACACCAGTACTAGCGCGCTCACCGGTCAGCGCTCGGCGCCGTAGACGATTTTCGACCGCCCTTCGTAGCCACAGTCAGGACAGTCGAACCATCGCTGTACCTTCGCACCATCAGCAGTTTTCTGGCCGACGAGGACGTCGTCGTTCGGACACTCGGGACAGGTGAGGTCGGGCACTGGCCTGTCTCGGAGTACGTCCCGAAACGCGGTCACATCCTTCGTCTCGAAGCCCCGCGACCACACGGGATACCCATCGACGAGAATTACCGCCCGCCATGTATGGCGGTACGAATCGAGCGCTCGATGCAGGACTGCTCTGGCTCCGGTTTCCGTATTCCGATACGCCAGTCTCGGTGTCCGGCTCTCTCGCGTCCAGTTCGGGATGGGTGGCATCGTGGCTACTCTAGTAGTGAACGTCCGCTGGCACAATCCAGAGGTCCTCGCTCTCGTCGAGAATCCGATTGAGCTGGCCGCGATGCCGAATGCCGCTGCCATGTTCATCGTACAGGCAAACCGATGGCCCGTCGTACGCGCCGACTTGATGGAAAGCGTGTCGGGCGAGGTCCTCGTCGCGCATGATTTCCTCGTCGCTGCGTTCGTCGAGCGCCTCCTTCACGCGGTCGAGATTCCGCTGGAACTCCTCCTTCGTGGCGTCCCATCCGCGTTCGAGCAGCTCTGTACCCTCCTCGGATTCCACAGCGGCTGCAACTGGCAGGTCACCCCAGCGCGCCGTACCAGCGACTGTCGTCTCGTCGTCGTCAAATGTGACGTAGTAGTCGAAGACAGCGCCGGCGTGTGGCACGGCGCCGACGAGTCGATCGAACACCGTCTTTCCGGTGGCGAGTGCTTCGTCTCGGGTCGATGCTTCTACCAGGGTGTAAATGACCATGTGCATCGGTTTTCACCTTAATCTGCCGACGCACGCGACTGCACTCCGCGTCACTGCTTGGTGCGCCGGCACCCATCGCCGGCGCACAATAAACACTGCCGGAATATGCGTTTACTAGGCTTCGTCTCTTTCCGACCCAGTGACCTCCTCGACGGTGATCGTCAGGTCACCGGATTCGTAGTCGGCCTGGAAATCGACCGCAAACGTCTCTGACTCGTAGGCGGCATGGTAGGCGCGATGCCGTTTGAGTGTCCCAGTCGCTTTGAAGTGGAAGAACGCCGCTGCGGTGTACGGTTTGCTGGCGGTTTCGACCTGTGCTTCGATCGACGCTTGCAGCGCGATCTGCGGGGTGTCGCTGTCGATTCCGGCGGCGAAGGCTCTGGCTTCGTCGACATTCGTCTTCGAATGCTCGGGCGTCTCGCCGGTCAAAATGTTCACCGGGGTTTCCGTCTCCTCGGTGAACAGAACGTCTTCGAACGTCTGCGTGCCGAGAATCGTCTCGGGGCCTAGCTCACAGTCCTCGAACGGGTCGTCGGGTGGTTGTTCGGACATGGAATCACGGAGCCCCACGAGGGGCTCAGTCCTACAGCCCCCGATAAACGACTCCTCTGCACCCGCCAAGGGGTTGGTCACCAGTCACTCGTCGATCGGGTCGAGTCCGCTGAGATCGGCGTGTAGGACTTCGCCGTCGCGAACGACGTATCGTGTGGCGAGGACCGGGAAGCGACACTTCGTGTACCCGGCCGTCTGGATATCGAGTTCCTCATCGCCATCGATGTACTCGGCGAGCTGCCGGAGGAACTCGTGGGTCACGATCCCACCCTCGTAGTCGGGGAGACCGTTTTCACGCGCTTCGTATACCTCGAAATCGTCGTAGCCCCAGATGATGAGTTCGCCTTCCTCGTCTACCTCCCAGTTGAGGGTCTCGAAGCAATAGCTCTCACAGAGCTGACGGACTGCTTGTGCGTCCGATACGATCGCGCCGGTCGACGTCGTCGCTGCTTGGAGTGTTGCCATCGGTTGTACTCGGGGGCGTTTTCCTGCCCCTCACCCTTCAGGGGATTACAAACTCTCCCTCTACGGTGAATCTGGAAGAAGCGCCGCTCGACGGTTTGTATAGTCAGGACTCTATCTGGATGTTGGCCTCTTCCGTGGCAGCTGGTCGAGTAAGGAGACTCACCTGCTCCAGGAGCGTCATCGCTGCGTCGATACTGCTGAGATTGCTGAGAGCGCGGTGCATCTGGTAGCCGGGTGTATTTCGTGGGTCCATGTGTACGCCTCCGCCGATTTGCGGCATAGAACAACTTATTGTACGTGCGCAGGCCGTCGTAGCTTGGGTGACCAGAGATAACCCGGCTGTACCTGAACCGATTTACGGTCTGGAGACACTAGGACGACTCCAGGCTGATACAGAGCGAAAGAAGCAACGGTACCGTTCTGGCTCTATTGTGACTATTTCCAGCGAAGGAATCGTTCTCGAACCACGAGGAGCGACGGTAACACGGTGACACAGCTCACGAACGCGAAGATGATACTCAACCCAGTCACGAGGCCGAAACGGTGGAGCGGCGGGGAGAGTGCGAGTGCGAGGACGCCAAAGCCCGCTGCCGTCGTCGCTGCACTCCCCAGCAGCGCACCGCCAGTCCCAGTGACTGCAGCTACCAGCGATTCGTTGAGCGACGTTCGGCGCTCACGCTCGTCGACGAATCGCTCACCGAGGTGGATGCTGTAGTCGACGCCGAGCCCGATGGCCAAACTCGTGATGACGACTGTCTCGCTGTTGAACGGGATGTTGAGCAGTGCCATTGTGCCGAGCAACCACGCGAGCGCGAGGAGGACGGGGACGAGCACCACGACCGCGAGCCCTGGTGCGCGGTACCGCCACCAGTACAGGCCAATAAGGAACGTCAGGATGACCCCCAGCGTCACGGCGAATCCCTCGACGAGCGTCTCGAACAGGGCGCTCTGGACGACAGCGGTGATGACCGGCCCACCTGTTGCAACGGCTGTTACCGGTGCATTCGATTCGATACCCGCCGCGACTTGTCGCACGTCGCTGGCGATCGATTGGGCTGCCGCGTCGGTCTGCACACCGACGAGCAACCTGGCTGTCGCATACGACCCGTTCTCGGTACGATAGAGGACTGTCGACGACCGGTCGGGGCGGCGTCGTACACGAGGTCGTAGACAGACGCGACATCCTCGTCCGGGAGGCCATCACTATCCGAGTCGCGCGCATCGATTGCGCTGGCGACGGTCTGATTCTCGGCCGCGACCGAACGGAGAACAGACGCCGGACTCTCGACCGCGGCCGTGCCGTCCGACTGCATGGCGATCGTTCCATCTCGACTCGTATACGAGGACGTATTGTCGGTTGCAGTGAGCACTGCCGGCGCGGTCACGTTCCCGCGTATCAGTATCTGGGCCTCCGATCCCTGTCCGCGTTGACGGAAGTTGTCGCTCAGATACTCGAGATTCTCTCGGACGTCGTACTCGGCTGGGGCGAACGGTTCCGGAAGCGACTCCATCCACCCTGGGGCATCCTCCGGCAGGAAGTCCGCCTGGTTGAACTCCGTATCGAGGCCAGTCGCACCGTAGGCACCTGCCGAAGCCAACAACAGTGAGACGACGAGAACGGCGATCGGTGCGCGTCGTGAGAGAGTCGCAGTACCCGAGAGCACACGTCGAATTGGCCCTGAGCCGACTCCAAACGCTGTCTGCTGGCGGTCACGGCCGAGTCGAGCGAGGAGTTGTTCGACTTCGAGTTTGACGGCCGGGACGAGTGCCGCGAAGACAACGAACATCGCGATGATACCGGTCGCGCTCAGGAGCGCGAAGTCCTGAATTGACCCGAGCGGGCTGACGTAGTTCGATAAGAAGCCAATCCCGGTCGTGAACGCAGCGGCGGCCAGCGCAACGACAACACCGGCGATCCCCGCCCGCATTGCAGTGGTCGGATTCCGTCGGCTATCGGAATCAGTATCGGTGCCGTGATCCCCCGTTCGCGCCTCGCGATAGCGCATAACGACGTGGAGCGAGTAGTCGATACTCAGTCCAATGAGCAGGAACGGGACGGCGATGAGTATCGAACTGGACGGGATTCCGAGCCAGCCCTGGATACCCTGGAGCCACACCATCACCGCGCCGATCCCGAACAGGCTGACGAGCACGTCGACCACGTCGCGGTAGGCGATACCGAGGACGACGAGCAGGAGGACGAGAGCGACGGGGGTGATGATGAGGAAGCTGTCGCCGATGGCCTGCGAGGACGCCTCGTCGATGATGCCCTGTCCGAAGACGAACGCGTCGGCATCGTCGAAGCGCTCGTCGACCAGGGAGGCGATAGCCACTTGCGCATCGTACGCCTCCTGGGGCGTTTCGCTAGCGCCGCCACTGTTGTCGGATTGGAAGACGAGTGTCAGTCTCGCGTCGGCGCTCGTTGCGCCGGGTTCGTAGTCCGACGGCAGGAATGTGGTCGGGTCACGGTCAGGGGCGGTCGAATCCGAATTGAGTAGTCGAGTGAGTAGTGCATCAACCTCCTCGTCTGAGCGTGATTCGAGCGCCTCGATCTGTTGGTCGAGTGTCGGCGCTGGTGGCTGCCCGTTCCGACCGGCGGAGGTTGTGTCGTTTGTCCCGTTCCCAGCCGTTCGGGCTTCGAAGTAGGCCGCAGTCGCCACGATGTTCTCGAGACCGCGGAGCCCCGACTCCGCTCGGAGCGTCGTATTGATGGCTTCGTTCTCACGCATCTCCTGCTGGAGTCGGAGGCTCTGCAGTAACGACTCGCGGGTGAGCACGTCTCCACCCTTGTCTCTGACGACGATCTGTGTGACCACCGCATCGTCCGTTCCGTACGTCGATTCGATCTCCTCAAGCGCTGCCTGTTCCTCGGAGTCGATGCCCGCCCGTCCGATACTGCCGTCTTCACTGGTGCCGACCACCGCGCCAGCGCCGACGATCGCCGTGAGGACGAGCAACAGGACGATGATGAGTTTGCTCCGCGAGACGAGCGCGTCCGCGTATCGAGACGGCAAATTCCGTTTCATTGGTCACCGACACCGCTTCGTATTCGCGTGGGCTGTGGCGTTGAGGTTGGCTGACGGACTGGTGTATTCGACTCGTTCATTGTCACACTCTCCGTGTGTGCCTCATATGGAACGATGGAGGTCTCCCACAACGTGGGACAACCGCGAAGTTCGGTTACTCTCTGGAAACGATTTCGTAACTAGACAACTGAACAGGCCACTCTGAATGAAACAGACGGCGTGGGTGGGCTGGATGGAATAGTCTCTGAGTGGTTCCAACCGATCGAGTAGCCGCGGCTACTGACCGTAGAGTCCGTATATCATGACGAGGAAACCGCCACAAGCGATGAGGCTCTCAAAGAGCATTCCCTGGACGCTCGGAATGCCGAAGATGTGGTGGAGGATCCCGACCAGAAACGTCCCGATGGTGATGACCATGAGACCCACTGCGAAGTACTGGAGTCCCTCGATCTGCGTTCGTTGATAGGCTCGATACGCTAACAGGGAGACGATACCCCCGAGGACTAATGCAGCGATTTTGACGATGCCGAGCAGGATGATAATACTGTCCGTCATGATTCTTTCTTCATCTCGGACCAGAACGTCGCCATACGGTCCTCGGCATCCTCGTCTGGTCGTTCGACGGAGACGGTGAATTCGTCGTCGTCGATGCTGATCGAGATATCCGCGAAATCCCGTTCGTACAACGTGGCGTTCGGTCCGTCACGGCGGACTTCAGTGTACTCTTTGACGAGAGCGGCCTCACGGAGTCGCTCAAGTTTGCGATACACTGTCGAACTCGGCAACTCGCATTCGTTGCAGAGTGTGGTTGCGGATTTCGGCTCGGTCAATGTCGTGAGTATCGCTCTGCATTTACTGTCTTCGAGCGATTGAAGGACTGCTGAAACGGGCGGATCGTCGTCATCCGTCGAGGGATCCTGCACCATATTGGTGGCTGTCTGAGTCGCGTTCGACCGTGATGGGATGAGCGAGAGCCGGTTTGGGTCGATGAATTCCTCAGTCATTCGAATATCGCATTCTCCAGGTCGTCTCGACTCCGAGACGAGTACGCTGTCAGTTAGCTCTGTCTTACGACTATGGGTGTATAGGGGTATCGGGTGTTCCCAGATCCTTGGACTAGCAGAACGTCCGATACGTAGTTGGGTAGAGTCGATGCCAAATACTGGTCTGATCTCCGCCGCTCGGTCTCCAATCCCACATTCTGGGACACTTCCATCGTTGTTTATCTACTGCTGTCACAGATTTGGGTGAATGATGACTAGATACCGTTACTGGCCGAAAGAACGAACCGAACTCATGATCCTCGAAGCTGGCGAATCTGTTGATGACAACGCGGCTACTGGACAAGGATCGTGCCTGAGTATGGAGGGTCAGTAATGGCGACGATGCTTGACGTTGTTATGACTATCCACACTATTTTTGCTGCATTGTGGACCGGTGGTACACTCTTGGTTGCAGGCACTGTGCTCCCTGCAGCTCGTAGAGACTTGCTCGGAGGGGAGGCGTTGGCTCTTATCGGCCGTCGATTCTCGTATCTCACGATCGTTTCGGTGCTGCTACTGCTGTTCACTGGTGGGCATCTTGCAGGAACGCTCTACACCGCCGAATCCCTCCAATCGACCGGGCGGGGGCATCTCGTCCTGACGATGGTCGGCCTGTGGCTCGTCCTTCCAATAGTGCTCTACGGTGGCTTCCGTCAGCTAACCGGTCTTCCACCGGAACAATCGGCGGCAACTGCAGCGACGGAGGCGCGACCGTGGTTTCTGACTGCGAGTGTTGTTTCGATAGCACTCCTCATCGTCGCTGGGCTTCTATGAACTGATTTCACCGTTTGCTATCGAGAGTCCATCTGAACGGGCAGACCTGGACGTATCTGGCATCACTAGCCCGATTAAGTCTTCTCGGCAGAGTGTGGACCGTATCGAGGCGTTCCGCATACCTGGCACTCCCACATCGGCTGCCTAGCCCACTCGTCGTCAGGCACATCTTCACACTTGAGAAATCGATGCTCGGTCTCTCGAGTACACTCCCGACACTCGAGGGACTCTCTATTCGGGCTCTCGTGTCGCGGGTTCCCGGTACTGGCGTCGGTGACGGATCGCTGAAGTGCAATCGCCGGCACCAGCCAGATGTCGTCATCTGCGTCCTCGAGAAGGGTCTCAAGACGTTCCTCGTCGTGAATCCCACTCCCGGTTTCGTCGTAGAGGAACGTCGCGTGCTCGCCGTCGTGACGCGACTGCGTCGTGTCTGTCCACGTCGTCCGCTCACGCGCCGCCGTGAGCAACTGTGCACCGCTCTCGGACGTGATTCGCGCCGCCGAGGGGAGTGAGGGCCATCGGCCGGCAAGTTGCGTTGCAGGCTCCTCGTCGAGGTCGTAGATGAGCTGGCAGTCGTCGGCCGCGGGGTTAGAACCCGATTTTGCGAGGAGAGAGGCCGCAGCAGAGCCCTTTGCCACGGCGCCGTAGAACGTCCGCGACTCGACGAGCGCGTGGATGACATGGAGGATATCACACTCCGAATCAGGGGTGTCCTGGTCATCGGTGGGTGCATCGAGATGATTCGTGAGACAGAACCGGCACTTCGTCTGGCCAGCGGGAATCGACGTCCCACAGGAAGTACACTCGGCCGTCGTTGCTGTCGTGTCGTCTGGATAGCCTGTGTGGGCTTCGCCTGTTCGTTGACGTCGGGGCTCCCTGTCGGTACTGCCGGAAAGTTTGTCGTCGGGAATATGCGTCGCTTCGCCAAGCGGCCGGAGCTCTTCGTGATCAGCATTCTGTCTGGTCATCTGTGGTCGTGAACTGCGTTGCTTCGGTTTCGCATGTAAATATTCGCTGCACATCATCATTCCGGTTGTGTATATAAGCACCAAGAATTACCGGATGTTCCGGTAACGCCAGAGCTTATAAGTGCTGCCGGATTCCGGTTAGGTATATAAGCATGGCGAGCTACCTAGGTAGTATGCTCCTCGAACCGCCCGCTCGCGAACGCGGATTCAAGAAGGAGCGACTGCATCGAGTTCTCCTCAATCACCCGACGGACGATTTGAGTACTTACGAAGTAGCCAAGCGCGCAGACGTCTCCCAGTCGTGGGGCTACGACTATATCGATCAGCTCGAAGCGGCTGGTCTCGTCGACGATACGAGGGTTGTCGATCCCACGGGCCTCTACGAGCACTGGCGCGAGACACGGATTCACCCGAACGAACTCAGCGTGTCGCTCCAGCAGCCACGCGACCGAATTCAAGAAACCGAGTGTGAGTACGCCCTCACGACGTACGAGGCCGAGAACATCCACCAGGGATTTCTCTTCGTTTCCGAGACGGCCCTGTACGTAGATCCCGACGACATCGAACACTGGCTTGAGTTCATCGAAGAGCGAGGACTCATCGGTGGCGGGAACACGGAGTTCCGGGTAACCGACGAGCACGTCTTCTACAACGCCCAGACTATCGACGGCGTCCGGACGGTATCGATTCCACAATTGATCGTCGACCTCCTCGACGAGGATGGCCCTGCAGTCGAGGCTGCTCATCGCCTGATCGAGATGTATCACAATGAGTAGCGGCGACCGAAGTCAGTACGTCGACGCGGTGACCACGCTCTCCGAGCGGGAACTACAGGATATCATGGCGGCTGCGAGCCCACCAGTATGCTTACTCGGGGGCTGGGCCGTTCACCTGCACGTCACCGAGGGCTTTCGGGCCGCGTATGACCGGCCCTACATCGGGTCACGTGACATCGACCTCGGCATCCATATCGAGACGGACTGGACGACCGAGGAGATGCCCACGACATCGGTCGCGATGACGCTCCAGGAGATCGAGGAGGAACTCGGCTATACCCGGGGTCGGTTCGGCTTCTATCAGCAGTTCCATCGGGACACCGGGGAGCGACTGAGTGACGATGAGGCGACAGACCACCCGCCGCATAACATCTTTCGCGTCGATATCGACATTATCCCCGACACCACCGCACTTGATGCGTTTCACGAGGCTTTCGGATTCCGCCCACCCGCAGAACCACTGCTCGAACCCGCATTTACGGCCGGACGTGCTGAGGCGCTCGACGACTACGTTTCGTGGGACGCGCCTGCGGAGGTTCTTATTGCAGCACCGGAGCTGCTCGCGGCGATGAAGGTCCGTGCTCTCCCCCAGCGAGATAAGAGCCACAAGCGCCTGAAAGACCTCGCTGATCTGCACGCACTCCTCTGGTACGTCACCGAGTATGACGAGATAACGGAGGCCGTCCACACGCATCTGAATGACGACGATATCACGACCTTTCGGGACGCGACGACTGATGTGGTATACGACCGCGCAGCGCGGCTCATCGGCGTCGATGCATCCCTTCTCAGTCAGTCGATTGAACGCCTATTCGTGTAGGTAGCGGGTTGTTACCACTGGCTGCAGGCGGAGTACTGCTTTGATCTGTTTGTTCGAGTAGCTCGTTGAGTGTGTTCCAGTGGGTCCGCAGCGTCACCGGCGACGTGTTCGCGACGTCGGCGATTGTCGACTGGGTGAGCACCAGCCCGTGTTCTTGGCCAGCTTTGTAGAAACACGCCCCGGCGAACCCCGATGGTTGTACGCCGGTGGTGACGCCAGCCTCCTCCGCGTGGTCTGCGAGTTCACGTGCCCGTTGCCGAATCTGATCGGGAACATCGAGTTCCGAGGCCAACCGCGGGACGAACGCACTGGGCGTCACGGGCTGGGCCGGGAGGCCGAGTTCCGTGTTCAGCGTCTTGTACGCGTTCGTCACGCGCGACTGCTCGACGCGTGCCGGGTCGGTGACGTCGTCGAGGGTTCGCGAGAGCCCGTTGCACCGACAGGCGCCGTAGACGCTTGCCGCGGCCATCGCTTCGATCGACCGGCCCGGCAGGAGACCCTCGTTCTGGGCGCTCCGAAAGAGCTGGCACGCCTGGTCACGAATCGTCTCGGCCAGCTCGAGCGCGCTCACGATCCGGCGGACCTCACCCAGACCGTGTGCGAGGTTGCGCTCGGCTTTCGACTGAAACCGCCCACGAGTCTGCTCCCGGCGCATCCGGGCGACCCGACGACGCTTCCGCCCGGAGAGCGTGTTCCCGTTCGCATCGGTCCCACGGCCGATCTCGGTCGATAGGCCCCGGTCGTGCCGCGCTGCCGTGAGCGGCGCACCTGTCCGTTCGCGCTCGTCCTCGTCGAATGCTCGCCATTCGGGCCCGTGGTCGATCTGGTGCTCGTCGACGACGAGGCCACAGTCCTCACAGACGGTTTCGACCGCATTGGTGGTGACCCGACCGTCACATTCGGGGCACTGCTTTGCACTTGAGTCAGTCTGGACATCTTCGTCGAACGTCGTCTCGTAGATCTCTTTGGTTGCCATGATTCTCACGAGGGACATTACAATGAATCGCACCTCTTAGAGCGCCCCTCACCCGTTAGGGGCAGATAAACACCTAGCGGTACGGAGCCGGCGCAGTGCGATGCTGTGGCGAAAGCCCGGCGGCTCTGTGACCGCCCGGAACGTGGAGGTTGGGTGGGGCGGCGGGAAGCGGGTGAACGGGCATTAGCAAAAAAGAGAGCCGCGTTAGCCGACTACTCCCACCACTGACCGCGCTCGGGGAACAGCACGGTGCTCCACCCGGTCAGGGCCACTGAGACGCGCCCCTGATACCAGTTCCGCGCCGCCCCGTGAATCCGCACACGTTCTCCTTCTTCCATCCACGGTGCGTCCGACGCTTTCCAACTCGTGAATTTCGTGCGTCCGCTCTCATCCTCGATGAGTCCCACTTGGGCAATGGCTGGACTCGACGGCTCCCACAGTTGTGTAATCGTTCCTTCGATGCTCACCTCCTTTCGGTTCACGTCCTCGACCGTCCCTATCGGGATCACCTGGCCCGGCGCCGTCTGTAGCTCCTCGAACACGCCGACGACCGCACTCATCATGTCTTTCCCCGTGACGACCGCCTCGGCCAGCCGCCGACTGATCGCCGCCCGCGACCACCCATCCAGCTTCTCGGCCAACCGCATCGACTGTTCGTTCACAGCCGCCAACTGCTCCTGCTCGAGCTCTGCACGGGGATCTTGACGCTCCGGGTCCGCCATCGGATCCACGCTCGCTCTCCGCTTCTGGAACTCCGTCCGCCGCTTCGCACTTCGTTTCGCCGCGATATCTCGCGTCCGCGCCTCCCGACCCTCCTGCGTCCCGAGTTCGGCTTGGGCACTGATGCGCTCCAGCTCAGCTTCCCGCGCCTTGATGCGCTCTTCTTGTTTGAGGGTCTTCCCGAACATGTGATCCGGTCCTTCCTCGACGCGCGCGTCCGGATGGTTTGAATCGACTTTCGCCTGCACTTCCATATCGACCGTCGCCTGGAACTCCGGGGTCTCATCGACGACCTCGAAGCCATCCTCATCGACCGCCGCTTCATCGTGTTTCTCGAATGCCTGTTCATCGACCGAAACTACTTCACTGGAGACGTTCTTACTCGACATTGCAGTTAATCCTGAAGGCGCTCACTCGGCGTCTTCTTCCGACACCACGACTCTCCAGCCGTGGCTGTCCACAACGACCAACTCATCCATCGCGCGCTCTCGCTCGCGCCTTCGCGAGCGCCCCTGGGCGCGAGCGAGAGCGCGCCCGAGGAGGCCACCCATCCAGAACCGCGCGCCGATCCGCCCGGAGCGAGCGTCCAGCGGGATATGCCCGCTCGTGTCCGGCCCGATGCGCAGGATCGTGTCCAGGGCGATTGTCGGGAGCATGGCGAGCCCGCGGGGTGGCTCGCCGCGCGCAGCGGCACCAAGCCCTGGAACGCGAAAGCCCGCGAGGGGCGCAACCGACGGGGATACCCGCTGGCGTCGAGGGCACATGCATTTTAGCCCGGAACGGGCGCTCGTGGTGTGGGGAGCGCCCGCACGCCCGGAATGGTCGGTCGCGAGCGACGCGGAGGGCGGAACGCGGCGAGCGGGGCGTGCCGTTACGAACCACCCGTCCAACTGAAGTCGACGCTCGGTGACCCATCCAGCCGACGTCCTGGTGGACTTAGAAAGGGCGAGGCCGTCTCGGTTGTCCCCCGACCCCGCTAGCACCGCAGGCACGAGGAGCGCAGCGGTTGTCGTGGGATGCCGAGCGGCCGCGGGCTTTCAGCGCTGGTCCCGGTCGACAAACGTGATTCCGCTACTGATCCGTAGAATTGGCTTCGTCGTCGATCAGGACGTCGACGCTGTCTGGCGTCACCACAAGGCGAATTCCTTCTACGGTGAACTGTACTTCTACGTCCCTACTCGACGAGTGTAGGATCTGCTCGAGCGCCTCGACGTCGACAGCATCGTACAGTTGATACTCGTCCCGGTCCAACCCACACGCTTCGAGCGTCTCGATGATGTCGACGACGAGGTCAGGCGAGGCTCCAGGCCCAGTCCTTGATGAGTAATTCATCTTAACACTCGGCGCTTAGGATGGCTGGCGTTTAAAGGATTGGGAGTCAACCACAGTTGCTTGAAGCTTCTACAATTGACTTAGCGCGTGTGGAATAGTGTCGGCGCAACCACGGATGATTATGCGCTTTGACGCCGACTGGATGTCTCGCGCTGATGATCGGATTCTGGAGCATCTCTCTGAAGCCGGCCCTGATACCCCAAGGAAATGGCTGACAGCGACCGCGTCCGGTTCTCACGACAACACATCAACGCCCGCTGCAAGACGCTCGTTAAGTACGGCCTCGTCATCCACCTCGGAAACGGCGTCTACGACATCACCCGTGAGGGGGAGCAGTATCTTACCGGTGAACTCGACGCTCGCGATCTCGAGGGCGAATAAACTCAGCTGGTGGCAAATCCAGGGCATCGAATGACCAGTAGTCAGTCACGAACGATTCCGTACACGGGAACTGAAAGGAGGAGTTCTTACTCGTTCTCGAGTGCTGCGTAAATCTCCGCGTGGCGGCGTCCGTCGAGCGTCCCCATCTCGAGGGCGATCGCGCGGCGTTCGGCGTCGCTCTCGGCCGCCTGATACCGCTCATACAGCTGGCGGACCTCGTCGTCGACCGCCGTCGAGGAATCGGTGCTGGACGCCATCGTTCTGTTGAACATACTCAGTGTGTCCCTTTATCAGTTGCGACGAGCGCACGCCCGGAAGTAGATGGCCGCAGTATCTGTGTCGACCGCGGCTTCGTCGGTTGCGAAGCGGTGCAAGAGGGCGCGAATTTCATCACCGTAGTCGAACGTGTACCCATTCAGCATATAGAAGACGACCACCGTTCGGAGTGCTGTTCGCTTGTTCCCGTCGACGAACGGATGCTCCGCCACGAGTAACCGCATCAGATGGACTGCTTTGTGATGGATCGTCTTGGGCACCTCTCCGAAGAACCCCTCCGAGATATACTGCAATGCGGAGGCAATCGCGTCCTCTGACCGAACGCCTGACTCCGTGGTATCGCCTTCTGCCACGATCTGTTGGTGGAGATCGAGGATAAGTTCGACAGAGGGATACGCGAGATCGTCAGTCACGTATCCGACTTTCTCACGCCGCCCGTTAACCGTTTCTCAACCGTCGAAATCAGGTCTCCCCCGTCGTCGACAGCGTAGGGTGCCCAATCACCGATCGTCGTCTGTGGTGTCTACCGTCGTCGCGTCGCCGTCGTAGACGTCGATGTTGTCGGGCGCGTCGAGATCGAGTGGCTCGTCTCCTTTCGTCGTCTCGATCGACTCGACACGTAGCTGGCGTTCCTCGTGCCACCCGCAGTCCCAACAATCTCGTGTAATCCCGATGCGATCGGCTTCACCAGCTGCCAGGAGGGCATCGGTGAGAGATGTCGATATCGGGTTTTCTGGACCGATTTCGAGAGTAACAGGCCCGCTGTACATCGGGCAGTCCATATCCATCTGAAGGGATGTTCTCGTGTTGAATATATTGGTTCGAGGTATTGTTGAAACCCTATTAGTTCGCCACTCTCATCGCTGGAACAGCCGTCAAGTAGGTGTGCTCATTGATCGATAAGCTCGGCCTGTTCGTCAAGCACATCTTTGTGTTCTTCAATCGCGTCTTCGTGAGCATCCACATCGCCTTCGACACGGTCAGAGAGTTCCTGCAACCGACCTTCCTTTCCGTACAGGACGACAGTGTCGCCAGGATGTATCTCCGTATCTGATCCTGGGGCACCGATGTAGTCGCCATTTCGCCGAATGCCGAGCAAGAGCACACCCTCTTCAGCGAGGTTCATCGCGTCCGCGCTATTGTTCGAAAGCCAGTCGTCCTGGTTCACGTCTACTTCAGCGACCCGATACTCACGTTGGAGTCCGAGCATCCGGGTATAGTCTTGGATCGCCAGGTCTGTCGTCTGTTCGAGAGCCCGTTCAATGAGTGGTGTAACAGCTTCATTCAGCAACTGACTCTTCGCGGATGCAATAATTAGAAGCACGCCACCAAGAACGTAGAGGAGCGTAAGCGAATTTTCGCCACCAGAGTTGATGAACGACAGGAGAAGTGACGCGAGTGCACCCACGACACCGATACTCCCGATGCGAATTAACCATAAGACCGTGGATCGTCTGCTGGGCTCGGAAACCGCAAATTCGGCCTCTTCAGTCGTAAACCCGGCCCCAGAGAACGCCGATGCGGCCTGAAATGTGGAGATCTCGGGCGACAGTCCGGTCATCCGAAGCGCGATTGAGCCAATCCGAATGACAAGTAGAGAGAGTGCGAAGATGATGAAGACCGAGAAAATTTGGGTTGTTGCAACCATGTGCGTGTCTACCACGGAGCTGTAAAAGAGTCCTCGCACGTTACACAGTGCAAAGTTAGTACCCTGTATCTACCAGTTAGAGTGATCGGTCGAGGTTGTGAGTGAGGCGGGTGATGGTAAGTTCTCGAAACTGTTTCCACCAGTGCTGTGAGCCAATGAAACGGTAACGAATGTTTGAGCTCACTCCGCCGGCGTCGCGACAAGGTGTTCCTCGAGGTCGCGCGTCCAGTATGTGGCTGGCCCACCGGGGCTACAGCGGGCACAGATCTGGAGGGGTCCTTCGAGGTGACCGAGTTCCACCCGGAACCGCGTGAGCGCTGCGAGTGCGTCGACGACGAGTCCGCAGCCGTCGCAGGTGTGATGATCGCGTTCGTCGGGATCCGGCCGCGTCTGGATGGCACAGTCGACACAGATCGGGTGGGTGATTCGCTCTTCTTTCCCCCAGGTATGGGCTTCACCGGCCTCGGTGCCGGGCGGGGCGTCGCAGAAGGCACAGCCGACGAGTGTCTGCTGCATCACTCCTCCTCGTCGGCGTCGCGGGCAGCCGTCCAGCCACGATGGAAGACGGCCAACTGCGTGATTGAGTCGAACGCCTCGCCACTTGGTTCGTGAACGAGAACTCGTTGTTCGGCGACCGGGATGACCACATCGTCCTCGAGAAGATCGCCAACGAGGTGTCTGGCAGATGTTTCGTCAACATCCGCCGTTGTGACGCGGGCCGCATCCCGGTCCTGTGCGACTAAATCTGCTTCAAGCCGTTTGTGATCGTCAGCCGTATCATTGAATGCATTTGGGCCTGTCATGGGAAATCATGCTGGGAACGCTCTCAAACGCGCCTCGGGCCTCCTGGCGCCGACAGACCCATACGTCGGTAGCAGGTGGGGTAGTGAAGCAGGGCCCAGGCAATGGGAGTATTAACCAACGGTTTGGGATCACTCTCGGAATTGTTGGTTAAAGTCAGTCACTCTTCCGCAGAACTGCAGAAGAGGACACAGACCCCCGAGGGAGAGACAGGGATCTACCTCCAACGAGCGGCTGCGCTACGTACAATAACTTAGTCTCCACCGTTGCGGTGCTCAGGATCGAGCCGAGCATACGCGTCTGCAGTAGTGCGTAGTTCAGTGAGTGACCTGTTGAGCGTCAGTGGCTCGGGAAGTTGTTCGTCTATCTTTCTTAGAGTCTGTTCGACCTCGAGGAGTGCCTCATGCAGATCGTCGACGGGAATCTGCCCGCTATCCACGGCGCCACGTTCTGGGTGATACACCTGATCACCGTACTCCGAGTCGGGAACCGGATCGTCGACACCGAGAGCGTGGTCGAACTCAGGGACGTCCTGTGGATCGGGCTCGTCTGGCGTCATCGGTCGAGCACCTCGACGTCGGGATTCGCACCGGCTGGACCAGCGACCGCTTTCGCACGCTCGAGTTCACGGCGCTTTCTCTGGGCCTGCTGTTCGAGGGCGTCTGCTCGACGACAGCGGTCGATTCTCCCATCGTCGACGACATCGTCGTCATCGATCGTGAAGCGCTTGCCACGGTGGTCGATCTGCTCGAGCATCAGGGTACAGCCTCCTGAACCGCGTCTCGAGCGTCCGCCTGCAGGTGGCCGTATCGGACCTCACAGCTGTCCGAACAGAACCGTCTGACGTACCCTGCTCGATCGCGGGCAAGTCTCGTACAGGTCGGCAGTCGGCACTCGTTGTGGTCGGTCATCTGTCGATACCTCGCTTTAGAAAACGAGTCGCCTCAGCGTCTGACGACGATATTGCTATGTCGTTTACTCTCATAAATCTCTACAGGGAGTTTCATTCGAGCCCTGTACCCCTTCTGGGGCGATAAACTACCTCGAGAGGCGACTCGGTCACCCGAAGTTAATGATCGAATGTTCCGTCCGGGGCAGGGACCAGCCCCGTGCGGATCTTGAGGTCGACATGCCGAAGATGCTTACAACCGTCGTCGGGCTGGCACTGCTGGAAATCTGGACAGCTACCCGTCTCTCCCTCGATATTGACCTCGTATGTATTTCCGCTCTCGCTGACAACCTCGTAGAGAGTGTCCACTGTGGCGAAGCGGACGTCCATGTCCTCGCTCGGTACACAGCGTGCTCGCGAGTCGTCGATCGAGTAGCCACTGGCCTCGAGTGGAGTCGGTGGTGCTGTATCTCGCGCTCATCGTCGCGCCTCACCCGTCAGATGCGAAAAAACAGCTTTCAGATGGTCGGTGGTGGAGATATTTTCTGTATAAGGATCACAGTTTCAGTTTGTTCGAAGTAACACCCGAGCTCGTTCAGTCCCTCACGAAGTCGGTTCCGTATCTCACTGAGGGATATTCTTAAGCAGGACGTTAGCAAAGATTGGGAGTACGAAGTCGAGATGAACGATCTCTCTGATCCACGGCCACCGCTTCCGGAGTGGATAGTGGACGCGTACGATGTCCTTTGCACTCATAGTCTCAACTCGGCTGAGCATGAAGACGTCCAGTCGATCCCTCGAGAGCAAGCGCTCGAGGTCCTTTGCAGTACCGATGAACTGGCCCTCGAACCCGAGGACGCAAACCATGCACTCACTCGGTTGCTCGAACGAGGATACTTCTACGAGGTTGGCGGTGAGCTTCGTGTGACAATACCAGATGAGTAATTCGCGGGTACGGTTCAAGACTCGACTGTACACTACAGATGCTTACTTTCAGCGTAAGTGTGTCACCTCTAGTTGGTTTAATCTCGTCATCATTCCCTCGTTCTGAGTCTCCGTGTATACTTCTCCAATGGAAATGTATACATGATAATTGGGTTTCATATCCTGGCGTGACGTGTGTTCCCATATGGATCAAACCCAGATCCTCACTGTAGGACTTGTCGTGTTGGTCGCTGTCTCGTTTTCAGTCACCCCTGCCCTTGCACAAGAGGAGGACGAAGAAGCAGAAGGAGAGGGAGGGATCGAGGGCCTCATCGAGGGATTCGTTGAAGGACAGGGGTTGATCGGTGCGGTACTCGTCCTTATTGGCGGCGGTATTTTGTTAACATTCTGTGTTGAGAAATTAATCAGCTATCTCACAAGAACGGCGTTCGGCTTGAAAATTTCGCTGTTCGCACTCGCGATTGTTTTCACGGGATTCGAATTCGACGATACGATCCTCGCGCTCGCGCTATCTGCTGGCGGCCTTGAGGGAGCCGCACTTGGGACGGCACTTGGAACTGGCTTGGCGATTATCGGCGTGACGCTCGCGCTCGCGGCAATTATCAAGCCGTTTCCGGTCGATATCCCGTCTGATTATGTTGTCCTATTCGCGCTAGCACCGCTGCTGTTGATCCCATTCGTTCTCGCCAGGACGCTGACGTTCGTTCACGGGATCTTGCTGCTCGGCGCGTTCGTCGTGATGTTCGGCTACATTATTGTGCGTGAGTACCAGCGAGACACACCTGTTTTCCGGAATACCGAACTTGGCAAGGAGATACAGGCCGACGGCGGTGTCACCCTCCCGTCATCAGTCACGCAGATCCCTGAGGACCGCCTCGTCGGCAGGCGTCCTGCCGCCGGATGGATCTGGCTGTTCCTTTCGGTCCTTGCGTTGGTGGGTATCGTCTTCGCATCAATGCTTCTGGAGGCAGGGTCAGAAGTCATCATCGACGGTTTCGGCATTGACGAGACCGTCTTCGGCGCGACTGTGCTGACGGTGATCCTCACCTTCGAGGATCTCATGTTGACGATCGAACCGGTTCGGCGTGGCGTTCCCGAAATTGGTGTTGGAAACGTCATCGGAAGTGTCCTGTTCTCGGTCACCGGCAACGTCGGCGTGATCATGCTGCTGAGCGATCTCGAAATCTCTCAGTCTGTGCTGACGTTTCATCTCCCATCGGTGATCGTCGTGACGGCTCTCGCCGCGTACTTCCTCTACGAGGGTGAACTGAAGCGGTGGCAAGGAGTGTTGCTCGGCGGGCTGTATATTGCCTACTGGCTGATCGCTATCCTCGTGTTCGGTGGGGTGCCGATTGGCGGATAGTACACAGTCAGCGGTGGCAGCCAACTCGAGTTCTCCCGCCACTATCGTTTCTCGCTCTTGGTCAACGTGAATACGTCTCTACCCTGTGCTTACCGCTAAGTCAAATTCGACTGATCCGATTCTCATCGAACTCTTGGACACAATGCTAGCGGTAACTACAGATGCGAACTGATCACTGAGATTTCGGAGAAGGCGCTATTTCGTTGATATCGGATATGCCCCTCACTCGAATTAGGGAGGCAAGACTGAGGGACGCGATTTAAGGCGTATGACCTCATCTATGTCTATCATGAATGCCCAGTTCGTAATCGCCAGCCATACATTAGTCCACTTGGATCTAACGGAAAATACTCGTTTGAGTTCTGAAGAGATCGCTACGAGCGTAGATACAAATGCTGCATTCATTAGACAGATCATCGGGAAGCTTCGGGATGAAGGGCTTGTTACCGCCAAGCGTGGCCCTAATGGCGGATTTTCGCTATCAAAGGAGTCGGCAGATATCTCGCTGCTTGATGTCCATCAGGCCCTTGATGCCGATCGTATCATCCAGATACCAGAATATGATCCGCACCCCCAATGTCCGATTGGAAATAACCACCGGTCGGTCATGTACGATGCGTTGTCATCGGTTGAGAAGGCCCTTGCCGAGGAACTCGCGGATGTTACTATTAAGCAACTCTCTTTAGAGATTCGGAGTCGTGAAATGAACCGTGCACTGAATAGCGTCGCCTCGTCCGAGGATACTAACGAGTGAGTAGGAACGGGCACAACCATTTGTAATTATGTAAATTACAAATCCTGGGGATTTAATACGGACTCTCGACTCTCATAGAGTACATGAAAGATGTTGGAACAGGCCTGAATAAGGCCTATATCGACAGAGAATGGGGCGGAACTATATTTGTCCAGCCTATAGATTGTAATTACTTGAATAACGAATCAATTGTAGGCTTGATGACGACCTTCGAAGTGATTGAGCACCGACCTCCCGAATTCAAGAGGCAGTAGCAACGACAATGAATTACTTTGAGGACTATGAGATCGGAGATTCAAAGACCGTTGGTTCATTCAGCCTCACGAAGTCGGAGATCATTGACTTCGCTGAGCAATTTGATCCACTTTGGCTTCACACTGACGAGGAACGAGTCAAACAAGAGTCGCCATTCGGTGAGATAATCGCAAGCGGATGGCATACACTCTGTTCATGTCACGGTCTAGTTGTTCAAGACACTGGGGATAACTCGGCAGCAATCGGATCCCCCGGTGTTGAGGGTGTTTCGTGGGAGCGGCCGGTATATCCTGATGATACGATCACAGTTACTCGCACAGTAGCTGAAAAACGGCCCTCTAAGAAGGATCTCAGTCGCGGACTGTTGACTGTCGAGATCTTGGGATCTAACCAACGAGATGAAGAGGTCATCACCTATCGGCCTAGGATGTATTATTTGAAACGAGAAGCAAGCGCGGATTCATAGATCCCCTCAAAGGATCCAACATTTCCAATAATGGATGTAGTGTGCCAATAGGTATACAATATGAAAATATGGACTATCACGCACAGACGACGGTGGATCGGCTGGGGACTACTTGCGGCGTCGTTCCTCCTCGTTAGCTTCCACCGTAACGCAACGGCCGTACTTTCCGAAGAATTGGTCGATACATTCACGACCACAGGCGCCCAACTGGGCCTACTTCACGCCTCTTTCTTTTATATATACGCCGCTCTGCAACTTCCGTCCGGATTTATCGTCGACTGGCTGGGCACGCGTAAGGTCGGAGCGCTCGGGACAGCAGTCATGGGGATTGGCGCGATTGGGTTTGGTTTGAGTGAAACCTACTTGCTAGCGGTCGTCAGTCGCGCACTCATGGGGTTCGGTGGGAGCGTCATGTATATCGCCGCCCTCCGATTCGCTGTGAGTTGGTATCGACCGGACGAGTTCGCTACGATGAGCGGCATGACCCTTGCAGTGTTGAGCCTCGGCGCCTTGCTGGCGACGACCCCGCTAGCAGTAGCTGTCACGACCGTTGGATGGCGGCCGACTCACATTGTCATCGGTCTATTCAGCTTCACTTTGGCGGCCGGCATCTATCTGGCCTCGCATTCTACCCCAACCAAGGCTGGACTTTCCCCCGTTGAGGGCGCTATCGAGTCACGACCGCAGACGCTACGAGCGCTCCGTGAGGATACGAAGAAAATCTTTAGAGACGCCGATATCTGGCTAATCGGGATCTATCTCTTCTTCATATTGGGTGTGAGTATCACTCTGTTCGGACTTTGGGCAATCCCCTATTTAACACAGGTATACACGCTGTCGGTGACAAGTGCGTCACTCTATCTCTTGGTGCCGAGTTTCGGCGCACTGTTCGGGGGCCCAGTTCTGGGCTGGCTGTCTGATAGGCTCGGCAGACGAAGCGAGATATTGGTCGTCGGGAGCCTTCTCCTGACCCTCGCTTTCGGGGTGATTGCCGCGATTGGATCACCGCCACTGTTAGTCGTCGGAGCGCTCTTCTTGTTCATCCGAGTTATTTCCGGGATCATCGCGCTTACCTATACTATCGTTAAGGAGCGTCACCCCGAATCAAGCGGAATTGCCATCGGAGCGGTCAATAGTCTCGGATTCATCGGCGCGGCGATTTTTCCGGGACTCATAGGTGCTGTTCTGGATGCGTTCTCGACAGGAGAGGCGGTTGACGGCACGCGGATCTACACGACCCTCGGTTACCGGATCGCATTTGCTATTGCAGCTATGAGTATGCTGATCGGAACCTGTTGTGTTATCATGGTTTATATTCGTGAACGACGCACTGAGTCACAATCCGCGGACGACGATTTGTCCGTCGCTAGTTCTGCACCACAGGAATAGACATTCATTGTTAGTAGCGCTGCTACGAACTTTTCCGCTTCGGGGTTCACCGGTGGCGAACCTCTCGCCGCAAAACTTCGATGAAAGAAGCCAATGGCCTGGCATTCAGCCTTACCGTCGGAGAACTGCTCGCTTCGTTCGCTGATGTTGGTCGCAGTAACTCTTTGGCCTATACTTACCGAGAGAATCAATCTGAGATCAGCTGCAACGAAGAGTGGCAATTTGCTAAGTACGTGTGCATCTATTGGAGGTTCAAATGATTGTTTCACCAAAAGCCGTTAGTATAGATGCGATGTGAGATTTAATATGAGACGTCGAGGTTATGTTGCCACGCTCGGAGCGGGTATGACCTTGCTCATCGGCTTCGTAGCAGTTGGAAAGCCTAACTGGCTTCTGGAGTTGGGGAAAGGGAAGAGTGGAAAAGGAGAGCAAGTGTCGGTGGAAAAAACAATCACTGACGACGCAATAACATACCTTGAAAAGTCGGATGAAGTACGGTATCCTATCGTATATGCTGAGGGAGAACCACAGGAGTACACTACAAATAAATTCAGACACTGGGCAAAACGTAAATCTGCATTTGTTAGTTCAACAGCAGTGCTATCGGCTATTGAAGAACGTTTGACTATCCCTGTCGACGGAATAGGGAAAAGTGTTGGAAGCCGATTATTTAACACAGTGATTTTTGCCGAGTACATAACCCCACGTGAGGCAAACAATTATCCGCCAGAATTGACTTTTCAGAAGGTTATTGACGTAACTCCACGGTCGGTAGAGGCAACAGTAGTCCTGGAAGGGGAAAAATATACGAGGTCTGTTCCAGTAATTGTTCGAAAGAGTAACGACGGACAGCCCGATTGATAGAGCATATCAGATACGGCCTTCTCTACCGATAGTTCCCTTCCCTATACTTCCGATTCAGGAGAGCAAAGCAGTGATCCAGATCGCTTCCGATCTCGATTAGTCGATGTACTGTGATTCCCACTCATAACGATCCTCAATTGCTTGTTCTCCCTCGTCTGTAACTACATAATAGTTCGTTCGTCTGTCGAGTTGCCCTTTCTCGACAAGGTCCTTATTCACAATTGTATCAAGATTCGGATACAGCCGGCCATGATTAATATCTGAACTGTAGTACTGTTCGATCTCGTCTTTGACGTCCTGTCCAGATGGCTGGTCAGCGCCCGCGATCACGTACAGCAGGTCTCGTTGGAATCCTGTGAGGTCGTCCATGGATCAGTCATTCAGGCGAGAGGATATTTACTATTCCATACGTACGTAGATGTAAGCTGATCCAACTAGTCGGTTCTTTATACCGCTAGCTGACTCTCTTATCATTCACGACATTCTGAGACTGTGGTCGTGATGGAACGCTTGAGGGTCTACCCCGGCGCGCACGCTCAGTGGTCATAATCGTCTCACTCCGAACTCGAGAGGACGTCTCCGACGTACTGATATTCCCACTCCCGACGGGCCTCGAGTTCGCGTTGACTACGCGCTGTGATCGTGTAGTAGTTGGTCCGACGATCGGCCTGGCCTTTCTCGACGAGCCCTTTGCTATTGAGACGATCAGCAGGGAAGGTCTCGTCTGTCATCGATCACGGGTCTCGCCATCAGTTGCTGTCACAGCAGACCCATTAAGATGTCTATCAATTCTGGCTACAGCCGCATCAAATCGTTCTCGCGGTGACTGAGTCTGCTTCTCAGTTGCGGAGAGTTGGCTTTGGATATCAGCCACATGCTCTGGATCACCGATGAGAAGGATGCCGTGATCGAAGGTCGTCTCCGCTAGCTCCGGTGACGTTGTCCGGAGATCAACATTATCAGTCTCGAGCGCTTCGCTGAGATCAGCACTCAACCCAAGAAGGCTTCGTTGTAGGCCGGATCACTCGGGCGGACAGTGTCGAATTCAACTGCGATATCGATGTCGCTTCGAGAGTGAGACTCCCCAGTCGCGTGAGAACCGAAGAGAATGGCCAGCTGTACCGGATGCTCTTGCAATACCTGTTGAAGAACCTCGAGAGAGGGGGATCCATCGATAGCAGCGTTCACACTGGTTCTCATCGAGCAAAAATCCGGTCTCATGGCACATAAACACTCAGGAGCCCACTGTATGCGCGCACTCGTTCTGTCTCAGAGCCTCGTATAGCTGTACTCTACTCGACTGCCACAACGTGCTCCTCGAGATTGCGCGTCCAGTACATGGCTGGCCCACCCGGACTACATCGCGCACACAGTTGTATCGTCCCTTCGAGATGGCCGAGTTGGACGCGAAACCGCGTGAGTGCTGCGAGCGTGTTAACGATGAGTCCGCAGCCGTCGTAAGCGGAGTGATCGTGCTTATCGGGATCTGGCCGTGACTGGATTGCACAGTCGACGCAGATCAGGTGACTGACCCGCTCGTCTTTCACCCAAGTGTATGCAGTGCCAGTTTCCGTTCCGGGTGACGCCTCACAGAACGAACATCCCGCGAGTGTCTGCTGTGTCACGACTCCTCCCCCGTGACATCATCTTGGGCAGCCGTCCAGCCTTGATGGAAGACGGCAAGCTGGGCACTCGAGTCAAAGGCAATCCCACTTGGCTCGTGGATGAACACCCGCTTGCCAGGAACCGGCGTCACCACTCCCTTATCGATAAGTTCAGTAACGAGCTGGAGTACCGACGGCTGATGATCACCTCTTGCCGATCCGTGGACCTGTTCGCAGTTGCCACGTTGGCTTCACCCGGAACGTGTCTCGTTTCCCAACAGGGTGAGTATGGCTCCGATTCGTCGCCAGTGATGCGGGCCGTGCGAGTCGGTTGATCAGTTCAGTGCGCACGTCCTGTCGGGGTATCGTCTGTTCGTGCCAGCCGAGCCGTTCGTCGTAATAGCGCTTCCTGAATAGCTGGCCGGTCGTCTCGGCTGCGATGTACTGCGTCAGTTTAACTCCCCAAACGTTCGACGATCGATACTCGGCACCGACGTCTGCATGCGTGAGTTCCACGAGGACACACTCGACGAACGCGACGATGGACGCACTGCTCCGGTTGTTCGGGACTGGGAGATGGAGGTCAGACCACGGCGATACTGAAGCGTTCGGATCGGCTAATGCTCGGTTGATACGACGGTCTCGCTGGTGCTGTCGCTCAGAATGCATACGTTGCTCCGGGGCAGTTCGAAACCCCGTCACCCCTATCGGGATGATAAACGCTACGTCGTGGTCTCGCGGTTACTCGGAGCCACTCCCGAACAACCGTTTCGTCCGGCCCCACACGGACGATGTCTCGGACTCGTCATCGTCCGCACCAGCATCCACGGCGCTCGCTTCGTGAATCCGGTCTGTCTCTCGGTCATGATCTGCAAGTTCGGCCGTGAGACGCTCGATCTCTGCTTCGAGTGTGTCGATACGCTCGTCCTTTTGTTCAAGCGTCGCCTTGAGTTCGTCGACACGATCGGTTAACAGCCGATTCTTCTCGGTCAGATATGCGCGACTGCGGTTCGAGTCGTCACGTCCGGCATCGGTAGTCGACGTACCCGAGCTGGCGTGGGATTGCGTGGACTCGTCTCTGGAGTCTGGATCATAGAATTCCGAGGTGTTCGCAATCGCCCGGTCGATGGTTTTCTCCCCGTACGTCGACCCATCGGCGTAGTGAACCTCGTCCCACTTCTCCCGGAGAAGGCCTGATTGGCGGAAGAGCTGATCTACGCGCGTGTGGTCGCCGCCGGTCCAGAACGCCAGCAAATAGCACAGGGCCATGTCAGCCTCCGACTGGCTATCGTATCCGACTGTATTCCCGTTCCAGAGCCGCTCGAACTTCGTCCCATTCGACGCGTTCGTTGCCTTCTCGAGGAGCTCCTCGTCCTCGAGGTCAACGTCAACCCTGCCTCCACCGTTCGTCTCTGACTGGTCGTCAGTAGCGCCACGTTGCCCGGACTCGGCCTTCACATCGCTATCAGTGTCTTGGACGTACTCGCGGTGGATCGCCACGAGCGCGTCCTGTCGGCGCGCAACGTGGGTTGGTGTCTCCTCGACGTGGCCGCCAGTGACGGTGAAAAAGCGTGCAGTATCGTACAGTTCGATGCTTCCGCGGCGGTTTCGTCCCTCCGGTAGTTCTCCGGTGATGAGCACGTGGTAGCCGGTTCTGGATGGTGAAATTTCCGTATAGGAGTCGAGTCGCTCGATGATGTCCAGCGCTGCGTCGTCGACCTCCCCGGTCTCGGGATCACGGCAGTCATCGAGATCCACGCCGACAATTGGATCATCGTCGGTAAAGACGAAGCCAACGCCAGCAGCGTTCCCTGTTTCGACGTACTCGAGTGCCGTCTCAAAGCTGTCCCACGTATTTGGATCCGTCGACGACGCGAACGCTCCCGTCTCTGGTGACACCGGTATCTTCGTCGGTTTGCCATCGCGCTTTTCCTCTCGCCAGCACACCCACTGCTCACGCTCTCGCAGGTCGTCTGGAAGTTCCGATGCATCAATTGGCGGTTCAGAATCCATCATCATACCTCGTGGTGAGAGTCCGTCTGGACATCGCACATCCTCCATCACGATGTTGATAGAAGTCCCAGTGACCGATGGGCTGTTCGCTACCCTGTCCAACGGGTGCAACCCGTTCTATATTAGTTGGTTTTTGGCCGGGATTTACCCTGGACAGTGCTTCCGTCCGGTGGTTTTTACTCCGGACACTCGTGGATGAGCTTACCCCGGACATCCAGTTACCCCGGACGGATGAGTCAGATACCGTGCGTTCGTGGTAGAACGAGCAGCATACGGTAGAATTCCTACTCGGAGTCCAAGCGGAATGGAACCGTGAGGAACGCCAGCCAGTATACCCAATATTCCTGATATCACTCATTGGTCAAGTAGCTGGTATCCCTCTGTCGTCAGATCGATACCAGTGTAGACATTCACTTTCTCGTCGCCCTCTCTGACGCGGTCACTATCATAGTCGACGGCATTCGCCAACTTCCGACCGAACCAAACGTCGTTCGTTCCGTCAATGTCATGCGTCTCGACCCAGTTGGTGTACGCCTGAAATAAATCGTTCTTCGGCACCTGCGCTCCATCGGTCTCCTTCACGTACATCGCCGTGAACGCTTCAACACCGTCGCCATCTGGATCGACGTCAACCGACTCGTCTCTCCGCGGCGAATCAGATACTGACGCATCTAACGGAGCATCCTCACCAAGGTCGGTCGGCGAAACTTCGACTTGGGATGAGCTATCGATGGAACCGCCCGGCCATAGCTCCTCGTGGTCGGGGTTATCGGACAGCGCATATGTCTCGCCATGCTGGAAAATAATGGGACTGCCGTCGGCTGGGAGAATCAATACGATGTAGCTTTCGCGCGAAACGTCTGCCTTTGGAAGGTCGACGTCGGGGATGAACGGCCGTTTGATCGGGGTCCAGTCTCTCTCGAAGTCGTCTTTCGAGTCATAGACGCAGGTATCTCCGGGTTCGTGGACGGTGTACTGACCGGTTTCTCGGTCGTGGCTGTAGTAGGCCGGAACGCCGTCTTTGGAAAGTGTTCCCTCGTCTGGAACACGGGAAAACTCCGTCTCGCCGTCTGAAAGTACGCGCTCGCCGTCATCGCGTGTCCAGACAGTTCGATTTGTGTCTGCGGTGTGTGGCCGAACTGCGGTTACTCCACCGTGAGCGGTCGCGCCACCGCCGAACATCACGATCTCGTCACGATTATAGAACTGTTCGGTGCCGTCGGCCCGCTCTTGCAGCGGCGGCGAGAGGATATTCTCGATTCGCTTGGCCCACTTCGTGTCGGAGTCACCAGGACGGACGACGAAGAGCGGTATCCGGTCGGCCTCATGTGCTCGTTTGAGGTTCTGCAAAACTTTCGCGGGCCGGTCAGGTGTCGTCGTCTCGGCCTCAATGTTGAAGACGTCGTCGTGGTTTGGGTGGGTCGCGGTGGCGTCAGGTTGCTCGCTCCCATCCTGTTCGAGGATATCGACACTGAATCCGCGTTCGGTGAGCGCTGTCTCGGTATCAATAAGTACTGCATCGTGGCTCGTCCCGCCTGCCGACCCGACAGTCCCAGTCTCAGGCTGTACCGTCGTTTCCCCCTCGTCGGAAAGACGGACGACAATATCGTCGTTCTTCAGTTCGACTTCGAGTAACCGTGACGCTTCACGCACGTCCGGCAAGTCTTCGTACTCATAGTCAATGTCGGGATGGCTGTTCTCAAGGCGTACCGAGAGTTCCTCGTCGAGGGTGGTGACATCCACCCAGCCGTTTTCCGTCCGTACGTCCTCACGTATTTGCACTGCACGAATTGCCTCCGCCATCGTTTCATCCAGTATCTTCGTCGGATTCGCTGCCTCGTTGGCATCGCTGTAGATGAGGTTTTGCATAATCTCAGCGTCGGTCAGCGGGTCGGTCCCGTAACAGTCTAAACTCTGCTCGATGATATCGTCGACCGCGTCAGCCGACCGAAGCGGTGGATATGGCGGGAACGAGCGAAGGAGGACGGGCTCGGAGTACCGACCGCCGTCAAGAGGTAGTTTCGTCCAGGCCTGATACTGGTCGGTCGAGATGAGGTCCTCTGCCGTATAGTCTCGGAACCGCTTCATCAAGAGCTGGGCGTCGTCGACGTCGTTCACCGAGAAGGCGATGAGGCTGTCGCAGTTGTTCTGCATCGCCTTGAGCGTCTCCTCATCGAACTGTGATGGGTACTGGGAGGAAAGCGTCACAGAGAGTCGCATCGACCGGGCACGGGCGAGCATTGACTCGATATCGAGGTTGTCGCTCGCGATGTCGTCAAACTCGTCACAGAGGACAAAGTAGGGGTCCGGGTCGGTATCGCGTTCGTACGACCGTTGTTGAATTGCGCTCCAGAGGTTCCGCATCACGCCGAGCGTGACCATCTTCTTGATGTCCGTGTTCTCGACGGGCGTACGGACGATGACGATTCGGTCGTTGTCGATGATGTCACGGAAGTCGATCGTACTCTCGCGGTGGGAGATGATTCGCCGGATGACCGAGTTTTCGACCCACGATTTGATTCGCTTGAGCAGCGGTCGGACTGTCTCGTCGTCCATCCGTGCAATTTCGAGGCAGAATTCACGCACATAGGGGTCGTCGACATCGAGGGCAAACTCTTCGCGTCGCTCGGCGTTCAAGAGGGTGAAGTACATATCGATCACCGAGAACGGTTCCTCGGACTGCATCATCGCTCGCCCCATCGACTCGGTGATCGACTCCATGTTGATCCCCCAGTACTCGTCCGTATCGAAGATTGCTTTGAGGTTCTCGATGCGATTCTCGATTTCATTTTCGCGTTCCTCCTCGGTGTTGCAATCGGGAACCTCGAGGAAGTTCAGTCCGACCGTCTTGTCGTGCTCTGACGATCCAGGCTCGATCCAGACGACATCGTCCAGACGGTCTTCGGGGAGTTTCCGCAGGAGTTCGCGGGAGTCGCGACCTTTCGGGTCGAAGTATACGAAGCCATACTCTGAATATGACCACTGGATCATCATATTCAGCAACTCCGTGGTTTTCCCGTAGCCGGTGGTGCCCGTGATCCAGATATGCCGGAACAGCGACTCGAAACGGAGCGGTGCTTCACGGAATCCACGTTGGGCGTCCTCGTCGTAGCCGATCCAGAGCGGGGCGGGCGAGGTGTCAACACCTGATTCGAACATCTCACGGACGTGCGAGCCCGCAACGGTGCCTTCACTGGCTGTCTCGGTGATGACGGACTTCCCACCAACGTAGGCCGTGTCTCGCTCACTGATATCGTACGTTTCGCCGAGTCGGGTCTGGGAAGCCGATCGTGAATCGGACGTTGACCGCTCGTCTCCGTTGGTCTGCGAATTGGAATCTACTTCCTCATCTTCTGTGGGCTTCTCGGACGAGGGAGGCGACTCCTCGGAGTCGCCACGATCGAAAAATCGGTCAAACACCATTGTGTCCTCTGTTGTCAGCATTGCGTTCGTTTGCATCTCCGCTGTCGGTGGCCGGTTCGTATTGGCCTGCGTCGGCGGGGACACGGTCACCGCGTTGCGTGTATCGCCAGTCGATGTTCGGCGTCTCGATCTCGTTGTTCGGGATGTGGGCGACGCCGGCGAGTTCGTCGACGGTCATGATCATGCGCCGGTCGGTCCACTCGCGGTCGGCCATCCGGGTGACATGCTGGCGGAGTACCTGCGCACGCTTGGCTTCCTTCCGATGCCATACCGGTGTATCGTCGAGACCCTGCTCGGTGATCGCGTTGTAGTACTTTCTGAACATTCCGGCCACCCCACGGGCACGGGCCTCGGCCTCGTCCTTATCTACTGAAATTGCGACCACACGGATGTTGACGTGGAACGCCTGCTGGCCGCGCTGCTGCTCGATAGTTTTGGCGGCCTGCTTGTCCTTCTCGCTTGCTGGCCGCGTGCGAGGATTGAGCCATCCCACCGACGTTCCCTGGCGGAGTGCGTGGGCGAGGTCGTCGACACTGTTGTGCTTGAACCGGTCGCCACCGGTCCAAGACTGCTTGGCCGGTCGAAAGACGACCTGCGTGACGACTTTGCTATCGTCGAGCGAGAGCATCTCGCTCGTGATCTCGCCATATGGATCCGTCTCCCACTCCTCGCTGTTGTGGTGGCGAATCGGGTAATAGGGGAGCTTCTCCATCTCTAGCCACGCACCGGCGACGTACTCGTCGGGCTCGATGACGGGGAAGGCAGATCCTCCTTCGACGGGGAACACCTCGCTGTTGGCGTAGTTGTTGCCGACGCGACGGCGGAACTTGTCGGCGGCCGCCTCAGTTGCAGCGTGCATGAAGAATTTGACCTTCCCCTCGTCGAACCAGACTTCGAAGGAGTGGTGGTCGCTCGTGTTCTTCCCCCGGAAGTTCGTCGTCACGTCGTGAACTGACTGGAGCAGTCCGGCGCCGTCGACGACTCCCTGATTCTCTTTGAACGGACGAATCCTGAGCAGGATACCCGGCGCACTCTCTGGGTGCTGGACGAACGGCTCTTCGAACTCCAGCTGTGTTGCGTCGTACTGCAGGTTGCCACCCAGGAGTTGACTAAACATCGTCAGCACCCTCCTCATCGGACTGGACAGCGTCGTCTCCGCCGTCAGCGAGCGCGGACGTCTCCACCGTACCGTTCCGCCGTGCGTTCGCGACGACCGCTTCGATGATCTCGTCCTCGGTGAACCCATCATCGAGAATGCGAGTCGCCTCGTCCTCGCAGAGGTCGTAGCGGTTAGTGAGCGCGTTCATCTGCGCCTGATCCTCCACGAAGCCCTCGAAGTCGACGAGGTTCTCGGGCTCGGCACTAATCGTCTGCTGGATGAACTCGCGGTCGTCGGGCTCGTAGTCGATGACGCGCTTCTCGAACTCGTCAGCGACGACGTGCAGCGGGTATGTCCCGTGTTCTTCGACGCGGACGAGCGCCTGACTGTATCCGAGATCCTCCTTTCCGGCGTCGGCCCCACGGACGTACTGGCGCTGCTCACGCGTGAGCCCGATTTTGTCGGCCGTCTCGTCATCCAAGTCAGGCAGTTTGTGGAAGACTTTGATGGGGCACATGCCAAGGATTTTCTCGGCCTGGTCGGTCTCGTAGAACTCCTGGGCAGTCTGGGAGAGTAGGACCATCCGCAGGCCGGCGTGGCGCTGGTGCCGGAACGCCGTTTCGAGGAAATCGAGATTCGCCTGATCCTCGAAGAGGTAGTGCGCCTCATCGATGGCGAGTTCGACGTTTCGATCGGTCTTTTTCGCCTGCTGGTAGACCGTCGACAAGAGCAACTGCATCAGGAACGTCTGCCGGTCGATTCCTGACGCACTCCCTTCGATTTGGCCGAGGTCGATGTAGACTACCTTGTTGTCGCCTTCGAGGATGTCGATCTCCGACCGCTCTGAGAGATTCGCGTACGCGCCACCCTCACGGAACGGCTGGAATGCAATGGCGAGTTCGTCGGCGTACTGTGCGGCGCGCTCGCGAGCAGATTCGGACGCTGCGATGTTGTGTTCCTCGGGATGGTCGGCGATATCCGCGAGGATACGATGGACATCCGTCATCGTCGGCGAGTTCTCCGGGGTGTGCGTCGACACGTCGTCCTCGACGACACCTGCTTGCCGGTACGCTTCGTCGATGACGTACGAGAGCACCCCCGTTTCGGTTCCGAGGTTGATATCGCGAGCGGTCAGGAAGTTCTCGAGCACGGCGTACACCTCGTCTCTCTTCGCGGACAATGGTGAGATACCGTCCTCGGAATCGAGCACCTCCTGGGGCGTCTCACGGATCTCCAGGGGATTCAGCTGTGTGTCGCCCCCGACAGAGATCGTCTTCGCGTTCAGCGCGTCGGCGATGCCGTTGAACCCGCCGACCGGGTCGATCATCACGAGCATCGTCTCCTGCTGGCGCTTCATCATCCGCAAGTGGCGCATGATGTCGCCGAATGTCTTCCCGGCGCCGGGCATTCCGACGACGAGTTCGCTGTGGCCGGTTTCCAGCTCCCACGGGTTAATCTGGACAGGCGAACCGTTGTGACCGTGGTAGCCGTACTCGACGCCCTCGTCCATCATCATGTAGTTCGACGAGAACGGGAACATCGCGCCGACCGCCTGGTTCGTCAGCGTCGACATCCGGTCGCGACCAAGCTCATTCCGACCGAGGGGTGAGACTGTCGCAAGGCCCTTTTCTTGCCAGCGGTTCGCTACTTTGAGCGTACAGTTCGCGGGCGCGTCTTTGACAATCGAGCGCAGGCGCGTCGATTGGTTGTCTAGTTCCTGCTTGCTCTCGGCGGAGAGTCGGATGAAGACGCCACCACGGTAGAACGACGCCTTGTTCGCCCGCACGAGCGACCGCATGAACTTCCCACGGTCGATGTCCTCCTGGAGATCTTCGGCTTTAAGGCTGTTTGAGTCGTGCTGGTTGACCTTCAAATCCGAAATCCAGTCGGCCATCATATCCTCGGCCGACTGGTTGCCGAACGGATCGAGATGGATGCTGATGTCCGTCTGTAGTTCGGTCTCCAGCAGTAATCGCTCGAGCATCCCGTCGGCAGGTTCCTCCGGGAACTGCTCGATCCAGAACGTCCGGACGTACGTATCGTCGTTGATGACGGCGTAGGTCGTCTCCCAGTCGACCGTCGATGGCGCAATAACCGACTGATGTAGCGTCGACGTGTCATCGAGGTGATTCTCATAGTCGACGTCTGTCTTGTCGTCCGTTTCTGCGACTTCACTGTCAAGGTCATCGACGGAGATGTCCCACTCGTTGTTCTCTTGGTCGTGATCGTTGGTCGAAGTGCCACGACTGCTATACTGGCCATCGTCCATCGCGTCGACGACATCGTCTGGGTCTGGTGTCGACGGCACGTCGTCGCTGATGCCGTGTGCGACGACTGGGAACGTGCCGATTGCGTCAGTGATATCGCCGTACTCCTCAGTGCGCCCTGTCCAGTATTCTTTGGTCACACGAGTGAGATCGTAGGCGTCAACCGGACTGACCGAACAGCGGTAGAGCGACGACCCGCCCCGGCGGATCTGCCCAAGCCGAGATTCCAACTTGTCCTCTTTGAGGCGGTCGCGTTCGGCCTCGGAGAGACCGTCGGACTGGAATCGACCAAACACGCGCCCCAGGACAGGGATGTCGGCAAGGTAGGCGAGGACGCTATCACCGGTTTCGTCGAGCTGTTCGACGTCGGCGTCGCGAACGGCGGTGATGATGTAGTATTCGCGGATGGTCGTGCTTTCGGAGTCGATATCGCCATCCTGGTTGGTGTTGGTGGTGATGTACTCTTCGAGCAGCCGCTTGAGGATGGGGCGCGAGCGGACGTCGGCGTCACCGAGGCGACGCTGGTGGCCACGGACGACGTCGTCCTGGTCGACTTCCCGGCTGGTGAGATAGAACTTCACGTGGAAGTCGATGGTCGCATTGACAAACTCGGAGAGCGATTGGACGGCTTTCGCCCACGCCTCGTCGTCTTCGAGCGCCATGTTCGCCGGTTCGACTTTCATTGCGCCGACGAGTGCGCCGTCTGACCGCTCAATGGCGTGCGGGAAGACCTGACCAACGCGGGTCAGGTAGCGGACTTCGCTATTGTCCTCACCGTGAGTGTACTCCTTGTTCTTGACCGCCCAGCCGAGGCGGGCGGCCAGCCACTCGGTTAGCCACAGGTAGGAGGGCTTCACCTTGTGGAGTAATCCCAGAAGGAGTCCGAGCATGATGCCGATCCCGAGGATTGGGATCGTAAAGGTGGCCGGGACGAGTGCTGCGCCGATGAGCGTGACGAACGCCACGCCGACGAACAGCATGATCTCGCCGATGGTATACCCCTGGAAGAACGCAGTCGTCCCGCCGAGGGATTGATGAATTCGTCGCGCGCTGTACTCGTGGTCGTCAGTGTTTGTACTCATGGATCGTCACCACCGCGAAACCTTGTTTTTCGTGTTCCTGAACGCCTGCTTCGACCGGGCCTTCGCCGCCTGTGTGGCCTGACTCACGTCTTCTTTCGTCTTATCGCGCATCCGTCCCGTCTTCGACTGCCGCAGGTTATTGTAGCGACCTGCGTGGCCCTTCGCCGATTGAGCAGACGATCCAAGCGTGTAGGCTTTCGAATCACCGCTACCGAGCTGTGTTTGTCCGCTCTTCGTTACCGGGCCGTGGCCGTTCTCGGCGTATCCTCGATGCACGTTCCGGGCACCGCGAACAGATTTTCCAGTGCCTGTTTTCGCGGCTGAGGCGGCAGCCGCCGGATTCGTCTTTCCCGCTCCCTGTCGGGCGATCGTCTGGACCGCAGGGGCAGACCAGTAGACGGTCATAATCGAGGCGATACAGGCCGCCGGTATGAGCACGAGCCCAAGGAATAGCGAGAAGATTCCGTCTGCGCTCGTAGTGAGATTCATCTGCCAGCCGATTCGAAAGAGGACGGCAGCAGGAAGTCCCGCGAGAACGAGACCAGGATAGACGCCAGCAGCACGGCGAGCGATCTCCGATGCCGGGCTGAGTGGCCACACGTCAAGTGCCCAGAAGACACCGAGTAACGGCATCAATGGCGTCAGTACGAGGATTCCAAGCCACCGAAGACCGTAGACGATGGCGGCAACAATGAGCAAAAAGTTCGAAATCATCACCATGGCGAGAACGACGAAAAGACCACCGACTGCCGATTCGATGAGACTCCCAAACCCGGCCGACATACTGTCAATTGGGGCGAGCGTGAGGCCCAGTGCATCGGCGAACTGGAGCGGAAGCGAGACAAGCGGGAACCAGACAAACGTCCCCATGAACACGAGCCCGATCCGTCGGAGGAGTCGTTTACGACGGTAGTTACTGATTGATCCCGATCGGAGACCGATGTACGCGAGTCCAATAACTAGTAACATGATCGTCAACGGCAGAATGTACTGGAGATAGAAACCCGCATACAGACTCTGCCATGGCGCATTATCGGGCGTGCCGACGACGATGTACCGGGAGCTGGATTCCGGCGCGGGGACACCGACAATTGGGTTGAGAAGCGCCTCGAAAATGTCATTTGCAAACCCGAGGAATGCCTCTTTAATGCTCGTGAGGACGTTCTCGATGGCGTCCTCAACCTGCTCTTCCATCCATCCCATTCAGGTATCACTCCCGTTCGACGTCGTTTGGGTCGAATCAGTCGGGTCGCCGTCCACGATGGTTAGTTCACACGAGTATTTCTCCCCACCATACTCGATTGTCTGTGAGTAGGACGGATTCGTCCCAGCCTGGACGGCTCCTGTGACGGTGAGCGTATCCGTCTCCAAGTTGCCACAATCGATAGCCCCGTAAACACCAGTCGGATCTTCCGTCTGATATATCGGAGCAGTAGAGTAGATAGTTGTCTCACCTGGCGGCAAGAGGGTGTTAGGATTGTGCGTCAACGTCCCCGATGGAGATACCTTGGTATGTGGTGAATCTGTCCACTGAAACGCCGTGAGATACGTCGGCGCGTTCCCTGTATTTTCGACAGTAAGAACGGCGAATTGCTGCCACATTGATCTGTCCTTGTCCCAATCCATGTCCGGATGGTTCTTCGCCCACTTGACGTCTGTAATCGTGACCTCGGGCTCGAGGGAGATCGTCGTCTCGCCGACCGTCTCGTCACCAGCGACAGCGACGACGCGGTAGTCACCGGGCGTGTACCCGTCTTCGGCTTCACCGAGGAGCTGGAATGTAACCTGTGTCGCCCCCTCTTCGACTCGCTGAAGCGCGTTCATCTCACCATTCGGATTGAGAAGATTCACCGAATTAGCCTCAGTGTCGCTGGCGAGTTCGACAACGAGGGCGGTCTCGTTCATCGCGACGCTCGCAAAGATATCGCTCTCGCTTCCAAGAGGTGGTGATGTCCCAGAGTCAGTACTATTGTTATCGGATGGCGATGAGGTACAGCCAGCGAGCGCGACGAGGGCTCCGCTGAGCCCACTGAGGACTGTTCGGCGGTCGATACACCTGCTGTGACTGGGTGAGTTGGTGTTGTCGTTCATGTTCGGTTTGAGAGTCCAAGCAGCGCGCCATCGGACATGTAGTCGAAGCCGAAGACTAGGACAGCGACGGGGATGAACCAGAGTATCGTCACGACGACGAGCTGGATGAGCGTCTGGAAGTCGGGGAAGTTCGCAGGTGTCTTCGCGACGTCATCCGACGCTTCGTATGGTTGATCAGTGCGCCACCATGGAGCCGACTGGTACTGGCCGTGAACGAGCAGAGAGGGATTCGAAATGGTAATGACAGCCATTCCACTGTTGTTGAGCGTCGTGGTCTGATTCCCGACCGCCACGCGGCCGGTCGTGACAATATCATCAGTCGCATTCTCCGTGACTTTTGCACGGACGACCGCGTGGGTAGCGTTGGCTTCGGTGACGGTCACGGTGAGATTCGTCTCGCGGACGGTTTGCTGCTCTGAGAGGGAGACCGTTCGCGATTGCCCTCTGACGATGCCATGTACCGTGACCTCACGGAAGGCGCTCTTGTCGAGGGTTGTGGAACTTACAGCAATCGAGTCTGCGTTCACGTACGGATCGGCAGACCCGAGGTCGATGTTTGGCGGTAGCGACGGCCCTGATTGTTCTGTCCCCCACGTTTCCTCGATGACGAGTGGACGCTTCCCATCGCCGGTTGGTTCGGTCAGCACGTATGACGCTTGCTGACTCGGGAACGCGTGGACTTGGACGGGACGCACCGACGACTCACTACGTGACGTGTTGGCCGCGGTGGTCGTGACCATCGTCTGCCAGCCAGATTTCCCGGCTGTGTAGAACCACCAGTTGCTCCGGGCCCGAACGTCACCGTCGACCGCAATCGTCGACCACTCCGTGTTCGGATGGACGACCGCGCCGATTTGGTCCTCGTTTGCTTCGAACTGGACACGATTCCCAGAAATGCCGGAAAGTTGGTTGACAACGACGGTCTGTGACGTCGACACCGTTTTCGATGCTTCAGGGGTTTCGACGTCGCGATTCCAATCTCCGTCACAACTGGAGATCGAGGAGTTCCAGTCTGGACAATCCAGTGTGACGTGACGGAGTTGTACCGTAATATTGGCCTCGACGGTCAGCTGCGGTGATTCCGAGAGGTCAGTGTACTGGAGCGTGGCCTGATGGCCGCTTCCAGTGTTGATGGTTCGCCCATCAGCGGAGAGCTCAACAGACTCGATACTCGTTTGGTCGATCGACCAGTGATCACGCTGCGACCCGTTCTGATCCCCTTGGGGAACAGCAACGCGGTAGTCACTGAGTGCGCGGACCTGGCCGTCTGGGGCAACGTATTGCGTCGTCTCGTTCCCTTGGTGGAGGATCGTCGACGGTTGGGTGGCGAAGATGCTGACATACGCATCCTTTATGTACACACCGTCTTCGAGGGATGCACTTTCAGGATGGATAGACGTATCTCGGCCACCAGGACTGAAATCACCGGAATCTCCATTGTTCCAGTCCCCAGTAGCCTGTGGTGGCTGCTCGAACGGGATGTCCGTCGACCGAGCAAGTCGGTGTGCGAACTCGGCACGCGATGAAACGTTTGCATCGTCGAAATCGTCTGCTGAGAGATTGCCGTTGTCGGCGTCCTCGGACCAGAGATGCTGAAACGTACTGTTATTCACGCCGTAGTCCGGTCCGTCGTCAGGAACAGCAGATCCTGAATCGGATGTTGTGGCGGGAGCTATGCCTCCCGCGACGACAACTACAGCGCTGCTGCTCACGAGAAAGAGGGCAAGCACGGCAGCCATCGTACGGAGGGTGTACATGATTATGAGGTGAGGGGAGCGGAGACAGTTCGCTAGCCACTCCAAATGGGATTAGAAGGGCTTCACGCAGTCTGAGAAGCCGAATCCCATTTGACTACCGACTTTGTCGATGAGTTCGGGCGAGACGAGTGCGAGGGTGACGATGCCGAAGCCGATGCCGGACATGACGAGTTTTTCCTTGGCATCGTTCTTCTTCTCGGGGTTACCGCCAGCGCGCATGTACGAGAGGCCAGCCTTCCCGATGTAGAAACCGGTTGCGGGGAGGCCGAGGCCTGCGACCGCGCCGAACACGAGGTCAATCCCTGTCGCGACGCCAGTGTCACAGTATACATCGCCGACCTGACTCTGTGCGGCGGCCGGGCCAACAGCGACGATGAGGAACGCGAGCCCCATCGAGAGGGAGACAAACCGCGGAGGCGCTCGAGCGAGGACTGCTTTGAGACGGTGGCTGATCGTCGACTCGGCGTTCTGGTCGTCAGTAGGGGATGTTTCAGTTGACAGTGCATCGCTCGCGGGGTCAGAGGGTGCTTGGCTCATAGACTGGGGGAGCTAGTCGGTGGAAGGGTTTGCTTCGAGCAGGGCGTTCATATCCTCGATGCTGGAGGTTTGTTCGAGGAGGCCGTCGAGATCTCGGTCGCTGTCAGTAAGCGCGTCGTCGACGAGGTTCGAGAGTTCGTCGCGGTCGATATCTCGATAGGCCGTCTGCTCGGCCAATGCCTCACGGAAGAGCCCGGATGCGTTGATTCCGGTCGCCCAGCTGAGGAATAACGCATCGGCGGGCATGATCGACACAGTGGTGTTGACGGTGTTCCGTGACATTCGTCAGTTGATTATGTGCGATTGAACGATAGCTGGCAATGTTGATTACATTCATATATAATTTTTGGAAATCACCGATAACGATGGATAACCGATATTGAAGATTATATAATTATGGTCTATCGTGTTATCACTCGAATAGTGGAATTGCAATACGGGAATATGAAGTACAGTGCACTGACTCTTGTAGCAGGGTTATTCTACACCGGAGGTTAAGACACTAGAGGAAACCCCGTCACCTGATGGAAAGATGCGACGATGTGGCGGTGGAATATTCGACGGCTATCGCTGCGATAATTGCGGAGACTACACCTGTGAGGGCTGTTTCGAATATCTTCCCTCGAAGGGTCTAGTCGTAACCAAACATAAATGCCCTCACTGTGACGAATGGGCTGTCCTCGATCGGTACGCCTGATGCTACTTCAAGCAACAAATAAAGTTAACACTAAGTTAGTGTCCAAAAATCCAGCTACAGAACTGGAGTTGCTCAAGTTCGTCGTCGACGGGCTAGGTACGGAGGGCGTGGATTACAGGCGGTTTGCTACCAATCGCTCCATCCCTATATTTCCAGTATTTCGATGGAATCAGTCAGGCAGAAGTGGCTCGCTGGGAAAGATTCACCAATATACCGGTACGGCGACAACCAAGAAACGAGGATGTCCGTGAGCGTTCACGGCGTCTCGGTTCCAGACGTCCGCTGTCTATACTCTTTCTTGTTGTACCGCTCTCACATAGATTTCCGTGGTGTCCACACATGATGCGACGGCGACCGGAGGACTCTCTCAGTAGCACGGAATCTTTCTCGGTCTCGGTGGAGTCGTTTTCCTTGGTGGCACCGTCCTTTTCAAGAGAACGAATCGCATCTAGCCCACAGTCGCGCTCTATGGCGTTTTCTTTGGGATGGTAGCAGCTGCGGCCGGAGCTATCTTCTTTGAAGGGCTGTCGCCGGACCCCGCCTATTCCGCGGCCTCCATGCTCTTCCCATGTTCGTGGTACTAACCATTGGCGTTGTCGGTTGGCCTTCTGTTCCCTATCTTGCTCAGTAAGCATCCTATAGTAACCGCAGAAGTAGGCCGAGATCGAGTTGAATAAAAACGGACTGTCATGCCCGTATAGAGTCCGCTTATTCTATCCCCGACGTTGTGATTTTGCCTCCCGAATAGTTGCACCATCTCGAAGTTTATCAGGGCATTGGGGGCAGACCCGTGGTTCATCAACGCCATCTGGAGTGAACACACGAGCATACCGTTCAGTGACATGAGTGCCACAATTTTGGCATTCAGGCATCTTCTTTCATGGCCCTATTTAGTAGTCTTTGGGATATATTGACCAGTTCCATTTTACAGCAGACCTAAGTCTTGAAGCTTTGAAGCAATATTTTGAATAACGTCTCTTGCTTCATCGATTTCCGTGCCTCCAGTGATTATGATTTTTCCGCTCCCAAAGAGGAGAGCTACCGCATCTAAATCCTCGCCGCGGTAAACCAATCCAGGGAATTGCTCTGGTTCATACTCAATGCGTTCTAACCCCAGCCCGATAGCAGCCCCGTTCAAGTTCAGTGTCTTCCCTAAATCACCGCTGGTCACAATATTCTGTATGATAATCTCTGGGTCATCTGGTATCTCGATCCCTAGCTCTTGAAGTTGATCGAAGGTTATGGAAATAGCGGAGTTCACATCATCGACTGAGGACGCTCCGGTGCAGACCATTTTCCCAGATCGGAAAATCAGGGTTGCGGCTTTCGGGTTATTTGTTCTGTAGACTAATCCTGGGAATTGTTCTGGATTATAGTCTACTCCGTTAAGATCGTTTGATAGTGCTTCTAAGTTGAGTTCTTGGTCGATACTGGTAGAGGCGACAACATTCTCTGTAGAGAGAGTATCTGTTAGATCTGTCATCGTTAGCTAGACTAGAGGTTGTAGATGGGTTATAAATTCCGGAGGCGGTTACGAAACTACCGTATAAATTATAGAAGCAGCTTGTAGGACGTATAGAGAGTGGTTTGTAGGATAGATGTGGCGAGTTGCGATTAGCTGCTTGATCGATGGGAGTTCGGTGAGATTGATAGCGTTTCGAGTACGAGGCATCTTGATAAGTTCGTCAAGAAGCGTTCGGTAGGTCATATCCTTCCGGACTTTGAGACACAGGAGAACGATGTGTTGATGGAGCGTATAGCGTTGTTTCGAGAACTTCGATGAGTATCGAACTCTTCGTCAACAGCAACGCCGAATTTTTCCTTTGCCATGTATGTGACTCGCTAAGAACGGCGTGAACCAAGTATACGGCGTTTTCAAGGTGTTAACGATAACTCATAGAACCATGTGAATCATTCTATGACACCCTCTAGCAACGAACAATACAGCGAATAGTCCAAACGGCCGGTTTCGAGCGAGGGAAAGCGAAACGTCCACGCTACATTAGGTAGAACAGCGGGAAGAGAATCACCCAGACGATGTCGACGAAGTGCCAGTAGAGCCCGAAGAACTCCACCGGACGGTTGTCCTCGAGGTAGGCATCGACGCTCACGATTCGGTAGATCATGAACGTCGCGATGAGCAGGCCGAAGATGACGTGCAGCGCGTGTAATCCGGTCGTCACGAAATACATCGAGTACTGGAGTTCGGTGAACCAGTAGATGCCGTGAGCGAACTCCTGGCTCCACTCATAGCCTTTGATGGCGAGGAACGTGAGTCCGAGCAGCAGCGTGACCCCCATCGACGCCAGCAGCCCGCGCTTGTTCCCGCGTTCGGCCATCACCAGCGCGAGAATGACCGTGAAACTCGAGGTGATCAGGACGTAGGTGTTGATCAGGCCGATCGTCGCCGACGGTGGCACAGTCTCGAAGTTACCCCAGCCGGCGTGGATCCGCATAAAGACGTACGCTCCGATGACGGCACCGAAGACGACGACGTCTGAGGCCAGGAAGAACCAGATACCGGTCTTCGTCGTGCCGACCCCCTCGAACGGCCAGCGCTCGGCGATGGCCATCTCGGGTGCGTTGAATTCCTCGCGCCCGTACTGGAACAGCGCGATTCCCAGGATGCCGACGCCGACGAGCGAGAGCGCGGGATAGAGTACGTTCTCCGATCCGGCGACCGTGCCAGGGAATTCAGCGCCGCGTGCGGTCGCGAAGTCGGCGACGTAGGGTGTCAGCCCCGACAGCCCGAGGAACATGACGAACATGCCGAGCCCGATTCCGAACGGCCAGATGCTCGCGTGATCCTCGTGGTCGGCCTCGAGCGACTCCACCTCCCCAGTGCGCTCGTGGGCGACCGCACCGCCGTCGGTCGCCGTCGCGTCGTCGACGAACTCGAGGCGACCGTTCGCGTAGCTGGGCCGGTTCGGCCAGTTCTCGAGCGGCGGCGGCGACGTGGTCGCCCACTCGGCAGTTCGCGAGTATGCCCACGGGTTATCGGGCGCGTCGGGTCCCGAAACGAAACTCTTCGCGAGTGTAACGAAAACGAGGAGAACCCCTGTACCGATGACGAATGCCCCGACGGTCGCAATCTGGTGGAGGAGTTCGGTCCCCTCAGGGTAGTGGAAGACGCGTCGCGGCGTCTCCCACGCGAGGAACATCGGGAAGTACAGCAGATTGAAACCGACAAAGTAAACGGCGAAGCTGAGTTTCCCGAGCCGTTCGTCGTACATCTTGCCGGAGATCTTCGGCCACCAGTAGTAGAGGCCGCCGATCAGCGCGGTGACGCCCGCCACCATCACGTAGTGGAAGTGCGCGACGACCCAATAGGTACCCCTGAACTCGTAGTCGAGGACGACTGCACCGAGGAAGACGCCCGTAATGCCACCGATGATAAACAGGACGAGCGCGCCGAGGGTGAACAGAAACGGTGTCGTGAATCGGACGCGACCCTTGACCATCGTGTAGATCAACGCGAAGACCATCAGATCGAAGGGAAGCGAAATCCCGATTGTCGTCGCCATGAACAGCGTCTTGATTGGGAGGTTGATCGTCGTCAGAAACATGTGGTGCATCCAGACCAGGAAGGACTGTACCGCGACGAGCACCATCGCGATGATGACCCACTTCCGGCCGACGATTCGTCGGCCAGTGAACGTCTGGAATGTTTCGAACATGATCCCCAGCGCAGGGAAAAAGACGATATACACCTCCGGATGGCCGAAGAACCAGAAGAGGTGAGCCCACAGCAGGCTCGAGCCCTGGGCGGTCGCGAAGTATTGCGTGAGCAGGAGGCGATCGGTCAACATGAGGATCAGTGCGGCCAGCAGCGCCGCGAACGCGAACAGCATCATCCAGACAGTCAGGAGGATCCCCCACGTGACCAGCGGCATGTTCCACAGGCCGAGGCCCTCGGCGCGACAGCGGTGGATCGTCGTCAGGAAATTCACCGTACTGAGGGTGGTCGACAGGACAAACAGGGTCACCGCGAGGATCGTCGCATTGCCGCCCATCGTCAGCGTGTAACCGGGATTGTAGATCGGCACGTTCAGCGGCGCGTACATGTACCAGCCGTTGGCCCACGTCGTCCCCTGGAAGAACGAGAAGAGGATGAGAAGGCCTGAGAACAGGTAGAACCAGTAACTCAGCGCATTCAGACGCGGAAATGCCATGTCCTTCGCCCCGATCTGGAGCGGAACGATATAGTTCCCAAAGCCAAACCCGAGCGGTGAAATAAACCAGAACACCATCAACAGCCCGTGAATCGAGACCGACTGATTATACTCGGTGTTCGTGAGGAGTCCGGTGCCGCCGAACTCCCAGAGGTGAGCGCGGAACAGCAATGCGAGGACGCCGCCGGCGATGAGGAAGAACAGCGCCGTCGCGATGTACAGAATTCCAACGTCCTTGTGGTTAGTCGTCACCAGCCACCGCTTGATGGTCGTCTGCGGTGGGAGTTCACTCATGGAGCTCCACCTCCTGTTGGTGTTCCGAGTCGAACACTATCTCGGACACGCTAGGACCGGTTTCACCTGTAAACCAATAGTCGAGACAGTTCCTCGATCGCAGAACAAGATGCATGGTTAGTATTTCCTTGCTACGATTGATCATATTATGGTGTCCGGCGCATTTGCAAGTGGTACTTCCGTGTTCTGATCCCGCCACGATCGGATTCACGGTTATGCCCACTAACAGACCTCAAATAGCACGATACTAGTCAACAATGGGCTATACAACACTCCCTAGCCCTCAACTTTAATCTCATTCAACCTCAGAAAAATAACATCTGATAGAGAATCCACGGATGCCAATCGACTCCACTGAGGTAGATGTGCTCAATCATCTTGAACAGTATGGCAATGGGACTGGAGATGACAGAGTGTTACTTGAGAGGATGCCGTTGTTAATCGCGTAGAAGGAGAGATTAAACAGGTCAATATATGAATACATATCGAGCAGTTGCTCTTGGGAATGTAACTCAACGACGTGATGACGAATTGTGGATTCCACCGCAACTCTGGCGAAGAACCCTCTCTTCGCTTTTCTCTTCTTCCCGGTCCAACAAATTAACGCAGCTGAGACGATGAGAATCAGGGATGTTATCTTCGATCTAAAGTCGTATCATTTTGGGTCGCTCGTGGCATCTCGACGGGTTACCATCGTCGGAACGATAGTGGACGATCCAATCGGGTACCAGTGATGTGGATACTCTCGTTCGGCGAGTCACCCATAGATACTCACGGATCACATTTGCCTTGCGGCGTCCGAGACGGATTACGGTGAGCGTCGTACTGATCGTAACGAGCCTGAATCGTTGATTCACTGATCCCAGTGAGCGATGCGAAATCGGCGACGGAGGTCTCGAGATCGTACTGTCGTGCCGTATACAACCACGCGCCGGCGACGAGTCCAAGGAACCGCTTGTTAGCGGCCCAGTTCGCGTCCCGAGCGTCCCGGAGCAGCGAATCGACGAGGGCGATCGCGTCACTGGACGCCTCGGGAAACCGACGTTCGAACAGCTGACCTCCCGTCGCCTCGAGCAGGTCGTCGCGTCGATCGCGAAGTGTCGCGGTCGACACGTCGAGGTGAGATGCAATTTCCGCCTGGGAGAGGTCGACGTCACTGGCTGTACAGACGATGTAGAGGACCGCCGCGGCAAAGGTGTACGGAGAGACACCGCTCGTGACGCCAGCGGAGTCGCCGAGTTCGGCGAGTCGTATCGCTCGGTTTTCAACGGATTCCGGAATGGCGAGTTCACCGCATGTCTCTTCGAGGATCGTCGTTGGATCCTCGAGCGGGATCGCGATCTCGAGTTCGTTCGAGAGGCGCTGCATTTCGTCGAGAATGTTCGCTTTCGTGACCGACGTTTGTTCGGCCAGCACGGTGACGCGAACCGGTATCTCCCGTAGACGACACGCCATGAGCAATGCCGCGGCGGCCGTCCGCGTCGGCGATCGAATCCAGATTTCTCGGGAGGGTATCTCCGCGACAATCGACATTGCGTACTCGCGGGTCGTTTCGTCGATGCCGAGATCCGTCTGTATCGCCGTTATTCGCTCGAGTAGTTCCGTCTGCGACTGCGAATTTGTGTCAGTACGCTCGGTCATCTGATGATTCACTGCGTTTTCGACGGCCTGTTCCGACACGAAGCCAAAGTGGACGACGAGGTGGACATCGATCTGATCGTTCCATCGCGAGGGGGACGATTCGGGAACCGAACCCGAATCCGCCGGATCACGCGATCGGTGTCGAACTCATGGTGTCGCCCTCCTCGTCGGACAGTATAAAGCCGCGGAGTACGGCGAGGAGACCGACGGGACGAGACCTCGCGAAACGATCGTCGCGAACGCTCCGCCCCAGCGAGGGAGTCGACCACCCCAGTCCGCTTTCCTCGAGCCGGCTATTTCGTTCATAGTTTTCGGGCGCGAAACGGGCGTTCTGTACTTACTAAGAATTGAACGATCTCTACTACCTCTCGCTCAAAAGAGATAATGTGGAAATGCCATTATCTCCTAATGATGAATTGCCTGATATCGAAATCAGTCATCGTCCATCATAGGTAGGTGTTCTTCCAAGGACCTGCCTTTGAAAGCAGGCCATAAGAATGCATACTATCCACAAGGATATTTATTGTCCTGTATAATGCAGGCAGGCAAAACGAAACCTCTGCGTCTTCAAACATTGGCCTTCGGATCGTTATCAAGATCATCTATACTTACTGCAGAGAGTGACAAATTTATCATATTTTAAGAGTTTCAACAGAGCCGTTTCAGTGGAGTTTTTGGACCATAAGTTTGCGGTACCGATCGTCATCGAAGATATGACTGGTGGCCATCCGAACACTACAGATATCAACCAATCTTTGGCTGCTGCTGCTGCCGGCAAAACTGGGATCGCTATGGGTGTTAGGAGTCAACGGGCAGGGCTAGAGACCGACGATAAAGATGTTTTAGCATGTTATACAGCTGTTCGCGAAGTTACGCCCGATGCATTCCTCTACGGAAACCTCGGGGCAGCACAACTTTGAGAATGCGATTTCGAAAAGATAGAACGAGCCGTTGAACTGATCGATGCTGATGCATTAGCAGTCCATCTGAACTTCCTCCAAGAAGCTATCCAACCGGAGGGTGATGTCAATTCGAAAATTGTTCAGCAATAATTGAACGAGTAATTGATGAACTCTCTGTACTGGTGATTGTAAAGGAGACTGGAAACGGGATCTCTGCAGAAACTGCTCGGAGACTTGCTACAATCGAAATCGAGGCGGTTGATGTCGCCGGCAAAGGTGGTACAACGTAATCAGGTATCGAAGCTTACCGCGCAGCGGCAGATAATGCACCGCGAAAAGAACGCGTCGGAACTCTGTTCCGGGATTGGGGAATTCCGATTGTCACTAGTACAATGAGTGTACTCATGAACACAGCTGTGTGATTGCAAGTGGCGGAGTTCGTACTGGCTTATCTAAAGCAATCGTACTGGGTGCACAAGCAGGAGGTCTCGCTAAGCCGTTCTTAGAGTCAGCAGTAGAAGAGATAGCGGCTGTTGTTAAGTTGATTGAAGATCTGACTGCTGAACTCCAGACAGCGATGTTCGTCACTGGCTCGAGGACTATCGATGAATTCCAGGAAACGGAGTATATCTTGCTCGGGGATACTCGTGAGTATATTCAGTAGCGCCAGAACCGCTGATAGAGAGTTAACCGAGAACTCAACCTGTCTGCCTTTAATTCGGAGGAGAACGGAAACTATACCGACCAAGAAGTAGATAAGAATTGTGATGGCGTGGTATATTCTGATAATTGCAGCATTGTTCGAGATTGGATGGGCAATCGGTCTCGAATACTCCGATGGGTTCTCAAACCCAATTCCCACGTTTGGAACTATTATCGCTCTTCTCATCAGTATGATCCTACTGGCACAAGCTGTCAAAGAACTCCCTATCGGGACTGCTTATGCTGTCTGGACTGGTATTGGGGCTGTAGGAACGGCCTCATTAGGGATGATCTTGTTTGACGAACCGGTTAGTATTCTTCGGATTTTATTCATTGGTGTGATTGTTATTGGCATCGTTGGTCTCAACATCACGTCGGCAGGTCATTAATCAGTTACAATATTTCGGAGTGGATGTCCGTATTCTCACTATAGAAGTTTAGATGGTCTGTATCCGTTTCTATATCAAATTCACTTCTTAACGGCCATGAACTGTGGAGGGGTTTCGACTGTCGTACCATAACTATGAATAATATCCCAACTAAATATTTGGTGTGGATCCATACACTAATAACGTGTCTTATTTAACAAGTAGTTATGTTTATTGCAACCGTCAAAAATTACAACAATGGTCGTAGCACTGCTGAATCAAAACTCTGGATTACTTCACGAGAAAGGCCTGATAGAACTGAGTCGAAACCCATTACCACATGGAGCAGATAGTTTGAACAGTACCACTTGCTAATCATATAGATATGGATCCATTTACACTCCTTGGCATTGACGTGCTATTGTTTCTCGCGATCGGTATCCTCGCTGGAGCACACTGTATCGGAATGTGTGGCCCACTCGTCACCATTTATGCAAGCCAGATGGATGATGGCACATCAAACAACGGTCGGGAAAGTCATCTTACAACATATGAGGTACGTCAACATGCACTGTTCAATATCGGGCGAACGTTGAGTTACACTCTTCTTGGCGCAGTGTTTGGCGCACTTGGTAGTATGTTGTTCGTGACGACCGCTTCGTTCTCGTCTATTGTTGAGTTCGTCCGCGGCGGTGTCGGTCTCGTCATCGGTGGTCTCGTCATGATCATTGGGATATATTATTTACTGGGCAGAACAACCGGTGGTATTCACTTGCCTGGACTTGAGCGCATATCGAGCTGGCTTGCGACACGGGTTGATCGTCTTGCGAACGGTCCGGGTATTGTCGGACTCGGTGCTGTTCATGGACTGCTACCATGCCCAATCCTGTATCCAGCGTTTCTGTACGCGTTTGCAATTGGCTCACCTGCCGGCGGCGCACTTGCACTTGGCGCACTTGGACTCGGAACAATTCCTGCCGTCTTCGCATATGGAACTGTCATCGACGCCGTCGACGTGGTTCACCGCCAACGAGTGCATCGACTGCTTGGAGTTGCGTTCGTCGTCCTCGGATATGTCCTGCTTGCCCATGGAATGATGAGCCTAGGTATCCACCTGCCACACCCTGGATTACCGTTTTATGACGGACTTGAGACAGCAAGTGTGAATGCCAACTAGAACTCATAATAGACTAAAATGACCAACAATAGTACGACCGAAACCGGCTGCAAACTCTGCGACCTCCCCGTAGAAGGAAGCGATATTGTCGATGATGGGGACCCATTTTGTTGTCTCGGTTGTCGCGATGTCTATAACGCACTCGGCGACATTGACGATATCGAGGCAGAAGACGTTCGTCGTACTCGAGACGAATCACAGTCTAATCGGGAAATCCCGCCAGACCATGAAGCAACGTTTCTGGAAGTCGACGGGATGCATTGTGCAACCTGCGAGGCGTTCATCGAGTCAGCTGCAACCGCAGTTGAGGGTGTCAGCGATTCGAAATCAAGTTATATCACCGATACAGTTCGAATCGATCATGATCCAAATGTTGTCTCAGAAGAAGATCTTCAAGACGAGATAAGTGGACTCGGCTATAGTGCATACTCCCGTGACGATGCGTTCAGTCGCCGAAGGGCAAACGATTGGGAGATGGGGCGAGTTGCTGTCGGTGTCCTTATGGGTATGTCGGTGATGCTACAGTACATAGTTATTATATATCCAACATATTTTGGCGGACTATTTTATGATGATCGTACCGCAGAGTTCTTCGAAACAGCTCTCGCGAGTTCTGTTGCCACGCCGTTTTACGTCGTTATCGCGGCACTCACGACAATTATTGTGGCTATAACGGGAAAGCCGATTCTGCAGGGGGCATACGTTAGCGTTCGGACGCGGTCTCCGAATATGGATCTGCTCATCGCGATTGCAGCCATGAGCGCGTACGTCTACAGTACGCTCTCAATCGTATTTGGCGGTGAACACATTTATTATGATGTGACAGTCGCTATTATCGTTATCGTCACGGCAGGGAATTATTATGAGTCGACGATCAAGCAACAGGCGACTGAGCGCCTCTCTGATCTCACATCCATCCAAGTCGATGAAGCCCGTCGAATTTGTGAGGACGGTGAATACGAAGATGTCACAGTCGATGAACTCGAGGTTAGTGACCGTGTGCTTGTCCGGGCCGGAGAACGGATCCCCGTCGATGGAGAAGTTATCAATGGCGACACGGCTGTCGACGAAGCAATTGTTACTGGCGAGTCTCTTCCTGTGCAGAAAACTAATGGCGATACCGTAGTCGGAGGCTCAATGGTGACCAACGGTGCGGTGACCGTCCGTGTCGGGGAGAACGCAACGAACAGCCTCGATCGGATCGCCGAACTTGTCTGGGACCTCCAGAGTGGCTCCCACGGTATTCAGAAACTCGCGGACAAACTGGCAACGATTTTCGTGCCGGTTGTTCTCGTCCTTGCAGTTATCGTCACGGGTGTGTATCTCTTGCTCGGTAACGGAGTCTCTGCCCTTCTGGTCGGCCTCACGGTGTTGATCGTTTCTTGTCCCTGTGCGCTCGGATTGGCGACACCGCTCGCAGTTGCTGCAGGGATCCGTGACGCACTAGAGCGCTCAATTGTCATCTTCGATGACAGCGTGTTCGAGCGAATCCGTGACGCGGACACTGTCATTTTCGACAAGACTGGCACATTGACGACGGGCGAAATGACTGTCGCCGACACCGACCTGAAGGCGGCCTTATTCGAAAAGGCTGCACTCCTCGAGGGGAGGTCGTCACATCCAGTTGGGAAAGCGATTGCCGCCGAACGGACAGTCTCTGACGGCGGCACGGCCGAATCCGCTTCGAACACCAGTTCGGCAGACGACCGCGTCGAATCCTTTGACAGTCACCGGACCGGCGTTACAGGTGTCGTAGACGGAGACAAGATCCTCGTCGGCCACCCAGATCTCTTCCGTGACCACGGCTGGGACGTTCCCGCGGACATCGCCGAGAATATTGCCGATAGCCGCGAAACGGGTCGGGTTCCGGTCGCTGTCGGTCGCGACGGGACCGCCAAGGGTGTTATCGTCGTCAGTGACGAACTGCGAGCGAATTGGAATGAGACGCTGACTGCAATTTCAAGTGAAGAAAGGGAGGTCATCGTACTCACCGGAGACGACGCTCGAGCGGCGGAGAGTTTTCGTGAGCATGCTGCCGTCGACGAGGTGTTTGCGGGCGTCCCTCCGGAAGGAAAAGCTGAGACTGTCAAACGGTTCAACGGGGCTGGGCGAACAGTCATGATCGGTGATGGTACCAACGACGCACCGGCGTTAGCCGCCGCTGATCTCGGCATCGCGCTCGGTGGTGGTACCGCGATGGCCGCCGATGCTGCGGACGTCGCCCTCGTCGACGATGATCTCTCATCTGTCGAAACCGTCTTCGATCTCGCTCAAGCGACGAACCGACGCGTAAAAGGGAATATTGGGTGGGCATTCTGCTACAACGCCATCGCAATTCCGTTGGCCGTACTTGGCCTCTTGAACCCGCTCTTCGCCGCACTTGCAATGGGTGCGAGCAGCTTGCTGGTCGTCACTAATTCGACCCGGTCGCTGCTCCCAGAAGATAAATGAGGAACCTGCCCTATTAGTAGCCATCTTAACGGTATTCTCTTAAGAACGAACTCGTCAACTCTCAAATAATATAAACTGCTGGAGATTGAGATTCTGGGCTATCAGTGATAATAGGTGGTTACCTCTGTATCTTCCCCCTGGACTCATTCACGTAGACGGCCTGTCTTCATTCCGTTCCCAATATATGTAAAGGATGATAGGAGGTTAGGGACAGTCATCCAGATTAAATTTGGGTCCTCTGTACAGCATGTCATAGAATACGTCTCATACCTACTACCTAACGATTATACAGCCCCCAATTCGCGTATAAGACTTAATTCCGTCAATCATTGATTTTATCCAAGGGAAGGGACGTAAATAATGTCTGTTGAGAACTATTGTATGTCACACTCTTCTCAGTATCGTAAGACTACATCGAACATACGAGCGTCCCTACCTACGAAATTAGTTATGTAGTTGGAGATTCTAATTAGTTAGATGACACACTATATAGAACGAGATTCCGCCCCACACGATATAAGGGGGATAATATGCCATAATAGAATAAATATTATGAATATAGGCAGCATAGACCCTGATGATGTTCGACGTGAAAGCTGATGCGAAGAGAGCGAGTCCACGTATGAATGTCCCATCCGTTCTAGTTTAGCGACTGGCTGAGACGGATATCACGCCGAAATTGCGTCGAGTCTGACCGCAATCATACCGAGATAGCTGCCGTTCGGGCAGACTGGCTGATGTCCGGTCATGTCTCCCGTCGAAGGCGGCGCACTCGCGGTCGTGAGTGCGCCGCCGTTGCAGAGCCGCCGCTGATCAACAGGGCGATTCGGCCCGTTTCGTCAGGCGAGTTCCTTACCAGAACTCGCCTGACTCCACCTGTTCACGTAACCGCGGACGGTGTGGATTTGGATCTCGTGCTGACCACAGCAACAGCGAATCAAGATCCGGTAACTCGTAGCCCAGTTCAACCATCAGGTACAACTGGATCAGATGTGCGTGCCGTTCGACAGCGTGTGAACATCGTCGCCGAGGAAGTCGCGTCGACGACTCCGAGGCGTCGTCGGCGCAGTCTCGTTGGTTTGCGTTCAGTTTCTGGAGTTCGTCGGCGATAACCCGGCTCATCAGCAACGAGAGTGCTGCCATGATGATCAGCGCCTCGATGACGTAGGCATCGGTCGTGTTGATCTCGTCCAAACCGAACCGTGATTTGAGTTCTTTGAACAGCAGTTCGATCTCCCAGCGCGCCCGATAGAGCTGTGCGATATCGGGCGCGCGGTAGTCGTCTCTGTCGAGGTTCGTCAGGTACAGATGGTATTCGTCGCTGTCGTCATTGCGAACGCCGACTAATCGGAAGGTTCGGGACGTGCTGGCGCCCGACCCTCGTTTACGGTCGAACGAGAGCGTGATCCGCACGTCGATTTCCTGTCGCTGCAGGTCGTCGAGGACGGCCTGCAGCGACTGGCCTTCTAGCGGGATGCTGTTCCCTCGCCACGTGCGAAGTTCCTCGACGATTTCGAAGTTCGCGTTTTCTTTGACGCGAGAAACGAACCAGCCGTCATTGGCGTCAATGCGGTCGAACAGCCAGAAATCGTAGTAGCCGAGATCAAACAGGATGAGGGCGCCAGCTACCCACTCGCCGGTGGGTAGCTGGCTCCGTTCATGGGTGCTTGCATCGGTTGTCTGGAATCGCGTCGGAAGCCCAGTCGAGAGCGATTCGGTGAGGTGGAGCTTCGCACCGGCTCGGTCGTCATCAAGCGCGTAAACGTCTCTGGCGTCTTGGTAGAGCGAGATGATCGTGGCGTCGACGATGAGGACGTCTCGAAATCGTTCGAGACGTCCGGTCAGCTCGGTTTGGTCCGTGTCAAGATTCTCGATGGCGTCATCGAGAATCTCTCGAAGGAGTGCGACAAACCCCGGTTTGAACCACCCATGAAATGTCGCATACGAGAGGTCGTCACAGTCAGCCATCTCGACGTAGCGTTCAAGAAACGCCTGGATGGATCGATCAGATCCGGCTGCGAAGCCGAGTGAAAGCGTGTAAAACAGGGCGACAACGTCGAGTTTCCGCTCTCGCTGGATGAGATTCGTTGCGCGAGCACGCTCGCGCAACTCATCGGATGGAAACGCTCTTTGAATGCGGTTCACAACTACTGAATCCGGTAGGGTGTACACATTCTCTACCGGACCCTCACGTTTCTAGTTACTGACTATTCTAGCTTGGTGTCTCTGGATCCCCCGATCTGCTAAACTAGAACGGATGATGAATGTCCCAATTGTGGTGGGATTATAAGACCGAAATCTTACCCGGTAGCTGCCCAGAATGTGGCGGAGAAGTACAAAATAGAGTGAATCCCCTCAAATAAGTCGCCAACCGATATACATGACATCCAACTCTACAATGACGAACGAAGTAGACCCCGAAGAACAGAGCGATGAATCTGCTCAGAAGACAGCGATTCGCCAGCTCAATCACGCTGCAGAACATCTTTCTCTTGACCCAAACGTTGTTGAACGACTCAAACATCCGACTCACGTCCACGAGATCAACATTCCGGTTGAACGGGATGATGGGTCGCTTGCAGTGTATACCGGCTATCGAGTACAGCACGATAGTGTCCGTGGGCCATTCAAAGGTGGGTTGCGTTACCATCCTGAGGTTACCCGAGAGGAATGTATCGGGCTGAGTATGTGGATGACGTGGAAGTGTGCCGTAATGGATCTCCCATTTGGCGGGGCAAAGGGTGGTATCGTCGTCAATCCAAAGGAATTGAGTGACGCAGAAACAGAACGGCTTACGCGCCGGTTTACAGAAGAGATCCGTGACGCAATCGGTCCTCATAAAGATATTCCAGCACCTGATATGGGGACGGATTCTCAAACTATGGCGTGGCTGATGGATGCGTACAGCATGCAGCAAGGTGAAACCTGCCCAGGCGTTGTTACAGGAAAGCCTCCTGTAATCGGAGGTAGCCAAGGACGTGAGGAAGCCCCTGGACGAAGTGTCGCAATTATTACTCGGGAAGCACGCGACTATTACGACCAACCACTTGAGGAGACAACTGTTGCCGTGCAAGGGTTCGGTAGTGTCGGTGCAAATGCTGCTCGTCTGTTAGATGAATGGGGAGCAACAATCGTCGCGATTAGCGACGTAAATGGAGCCGCGTATGATCTTAGTGGGATCCCAGTTCACGAGATTCCATCGCACGATGAGGAACCGGAAGCCGTTATGGAATACGCGAATACCCACGCTGAGAACATCATCAGCAATGACGAACTGTTTCAGCTCGATGTGGATGTATTGATTCCTGCTGCAATCGGAAATGTGCTCACTGAAGCGAATGCCGACAACGTGCAGGCATCACTCATCGTCGAAGGGGCAAATGGACCGACGACGAGTACTGGTGATATGATTCTCACAGAACGAGGTATTCCTGTTATTCCCGATATTTTAGCTAATGCGGGCGGCGTCACAGTGAGCTATTTTGAGTGGTTACAGGATATAAATCGTCGTTCATGGTCGCTGGAGCGAGTGAATGATGAACTCGAAGCAGAAATGAAAGGTGCGTGGAACGCGGTCAAGAAAGAAGTAAATCAGCGTGATATTACATGGCGCGATGCAACGTATATTGTCGCGCTCGATCGTATTGGACGAGCCCATGAATCTCGCGGTCTCTGGCCCTGATTAGGGCCTTCGAATAGGTTTCGACCCTTCGGATTCCGGGGAGCGAGATTAGTGTGCTATTGATCTTTATGTGCGCTATACACGTCTAGTAGCTCTTGGTACCGATTCCGTATTGTGAACTCGCTCACTCCTATCGTCTCATCTACCGTCTTCTGAGTTATGTGTTCGTTCGTTAGACGTGCTGCCGCGTAGAGTGCCGAAGCTGCGAGTCCCGAAGGGGTTTTTCCGATGTGTATTCCATCGTCCTTTGCTGCCTCAAGTATGTCCCGTGCAACATGTTCCGCTTCATCACTTACTCCAAGTTCCGATGCAAACTGATGAAGATATTGAGCAGGATCAGCAGGCGCAATCTCCAGACCGAGCTCACTCGAGAGGTAGCGGTATGCTCTCTGAATGGGGATCTTTTCAACACGACTGACTGATTCGAACGTGGTGAGCATCCGCGGCGTACTATGTTTCCGAGCTGCTGCATAGAGACAAGCAGTTGTCATCGCTTCAATTGAGCGCCCAGGAAGGAGTTCTTCGTCGACAGCCCGTCGATATAATACTGCGGCGGTTTCACGACACGGATCTGATAATCCAAGCGCTGACGCCATACGCTCGAGTTCTCCGAATGCCTGCTTTAGGTTCCGTTCTTGAGAATTTTTTGAAGTAAATCGTTCGTTCCACGTTCTGAGTCGACGTAACTGCCTCCGCTTTCGAATTGGAATTTCATTTCCATATATATCCTTATTCCGCCAGCCGATCGTCGTACTGAGACCTTTATCGTGTCTCAGTTCCGTAATTGGAGCTCCAACTCGTCGGCGTTCGTTCTCCTCGTTATCGAAGGACCGCCACTCAGGGCCGTAGTCGATTCTAGCGTCGTCAAGTACTAACCCGCAACCTGTACATACACGTTCGCCGTGTTCTTCGTCATGCCGAATTCGCCCTGAGCACTCCGGACATACTGAACGCTGCCGAGTCGGCGCGGTATCCCGCTTCTTTTCCTGAGTCTGCTGTTTTTCGGCTGTATTGACGGTCATTTCAGTCATAATTTCGTGAACATGAGGTCATCTGAATCCCCTTTGGGGGATGGTGTTCCCTATCATTAGTTGTCCAAGGAGCCCTATGTATGATAGGTGGATTCCCACCCTATAGGAACCAGCTTACGTTTCTCCAGGGCTACAAGGCGAGTATCTCGAAGCATAACCTCGAGAGGGTTTACAGCAATCTATCTCTAATTCTTCTTGAGGGGGCGCTTTGACTACTGTATCCAAAACCAACATTATCCACATAAAATCCGCAACTTTTTGTTATCGTGATCTCAACAGCATATCATGCCTATACAAGACTATTTTGAGTCCGATATCCGTTTCTACTATGCGGTCGGCGTATTTATCATTGCTATATACCTCATAGGAATTATCGGGATGGCAATCGTGGATTCTACCAGTATTGATGGAACGACTCTGATCCCGCTTAGTGGTGGCTTCTTCCTGTTTATGTTTGTTTACTTCATATCGATAAGCGTTCAACTCCTTGAGGAGGAGGAGTTCTGATAACTGCCCCTATTTCGGACATCGCTGTTGTTCTTTATAGAACAGAAGATCAATCACACCCTGAGTGTTTAACCTTCTAGGAACCAATAGGCAATTAACTGATGGAACGCCCGACTCGTCAGAAAGAGCGTGATGATGAGACAGAGCGTGAATCACCTAAACAAGAAGACGTTCAGACCTGTCCTGAATGTGATTCAAGTACACTCATTAAATCAGATCTCGCGAACAGTTCGCTGCAATAAGACCGCAACTAGTGAGTACCGCAATCGCTGCTGTCAGTGGGTTTAGTAGCCCAACAATAGCGACGGATAGTGCAAGTGCGTTATAAATGAGAGCTAATCGGTTATTCTGTTGAACGCGATGATAGGCTGAACTCGCTATGTCAAATGCTGTTTCCACGGAAGCTATATCACTGTCAACAAGCGTGATATCAGCTGCATCAGCTGCTAACGCAGTCCCACTTGCCAACGAAACACCGAGATCGGCGGCAGCAAGTGCAGGTGCATCATTCGTCCCGTCACCTACCATTGTGACCTGGCCACTAGATTTGAGCCGATGAATCGTCGCAGTCTTTCCTTCAGGTGGCACACCAGCAAACACGTGTTCAACGTGGAGATGACGACGGAAAAAGTCGGTAGCCTCTTCATCGTCACCAGTTAGCACAACGATCTCTGCCCCACGCTCACTGAGTTGGGTGATAGCCTCGTCCCAACCTTCTCGTGGCTCATCACCAACAATAATGATTCCCTCTGCAACACCATCTCGGCCGACGATGACAGGGAGCCGACCGAATCCGCGGGCTTCAATGACACGCGTTTCGATTTCCTCACTTACATTCCACCCTTGTTCTTTGAAGAGATCAAGATTTCCAACTAAGATCTTTACCCCATCTACGACTCCTTCAACACCCTTTGCATGAGTTCGAAACTCACTGACTTGATCCGACTGACTTTCGTCGTAATCGTCAATAACGCCGCCGTCAGGGTGAGAGGGATCCTTTTCTTCTGCCTCATAGGAAAAAGTATCTACGATGGCGTTCGCGGCAGGGTGGGAAGCCAGACGTTCCAGTTCCGCAGCGGCCGCTAGTAGATCCTGCGGGGCCTCGGTTTCGATTACTTCCATCTCTCCGGTCGTCAGGGTGCCTGTCTTGTCAAAGACGATAAAATCGGTCTCTCGAAGGCGTTCAAAGACGGTTTCATCGAACACAACAACACCCTGCCGTAATGCCTCTTCGAGGCTAGTCGCAACAGACAACGGAGTTGCGAGGCCGAGTACCCATGGACAGCCGACGATGAATACCGTCAAGAACGCCAATAGACCAGCAGAGAATTCGACACTAAGTACAAATGATATTGCACCAGTAATGATAGCTACGCCCACAAGAGGTGGAATGATTCGGGAGGCCAAGTAATCGGCCCGACGCTGAATACCGTGTTCTGCACTCTGAAGATTCCACACGGATGTCGTGATCCGGTCGATACTACTTATCGCATCGTCACCAACCTCAACGATAGCCGCGCTATCCGTTACGATTGATCCTCCGACGATATCATCCCCTTCTTGCTTCACGACTGGGAGGGATTCTCCTGTTATGACTGATTCACTCACTGTACAGTCGCCGTCAACCAGTACCCCATCAACAGGGGTTCGTTCACCTTGGCGGACAAGAACCCGATCACCAGAAGTCACTTCTTCAACTGCAACTTCTGTCGTAGTTCCATCTTCGTTATAAACCCGAGCAGCGTCCACGTGCGAAACGGTGAGATCAGTGAGCCGATCGAGTGCACGCTGTTTTACTGACGATTCGTAGAATACTGCCGCCGTCACGACAGCTGCGGCCACCACAGTCAGATCGTAGAAGATGTCGTTTCGACCGAAGAGAACTGCGACTGTACTGTAGACATAGGCGCTCATGACAGTAATTGCAACAAGGAGGTCCATGTTCGGCTGTCGCATCTTCAAACTCACGTACGCCCCGCGCAGCACAGGTAATCCGGTGAAGAGCAGAATTATTCCGGTGAGTCCGAAGTAGAGGCGTAAGAAGAGCAGTCCACCGCCGCTATCCAACTCAAAAGAACCCGCGAAAATTTGGAGCGCATCCCAATCGAGAAACGAGGCAAGATGTGTGGGATAAAGTAATGCCACGTACGGAATCATCAAAAACGCACCAAAGAGAATCCCAGCAGCATACCGCATACCCAGCATCTCATCAGTCCGTCGCTTACGCACCCCATCCATTTCTCGTGACCGCCGTGATGTACCGGTTGTACTTTGATTAGCTTCTGAGACATCATCACGGAAATACGCCGTATATCCAAGCGTACTCAGCCCATCACGGAGGTCTGTCTTTGAAATTCGCTCAGGGTCATATTCAACACGAATCGTCTCCGTGACGTAACTTGCTTCCGCGTCGGTAACACCCTCGGATTCTTCAGCAACTGATTCCAGAAACGCTTCACACGTCGCAGAATGCATTCCATCGATCCGAAGGAAAATATGAACTACTTCCCCATCAAATTCCCCTCTGTTTATTTTTTCACTCTCAAAAATTCTATTGTCAAAGGAGCTAAGATGATCGTTGTTTGACTCACTATCTTTAGCACCAAGTGTCTTCTGAACATCACGACAGCCGACACAGCAGTATAAAAGCTTATCCTTGTCAGTAACAGGGTCTGTGGGTAGAGGCCTGCCACAGAGGCTACAATCGCCGTCTCCTGTAGGCTCACCAGCCAATAACTACCCCCTCCATTACCTGAAAGGCGGGATGAATTCCAACGGCCCCATTCTTGAATAGACCCATTACAAGAAATATTGCCCCGAGGGTAATAAGCGCAATTATAACGAGTTGTTGCCTACCTGGTCTCTGTGAAGAGATTTCGATCGCGAAAACGCGAGAGATAGAGAGAACACTGCTGCTATCAAACCAATTATCGGGGTCAGGCGTTCAAAGCAACCGTACTTTGTTGATACAGACTTACAAGCTTTCCTTGGATTTCCTGTACGATCGAAAAGGGTGTAATATGTGATGGACTTTTAAAATGAACTAGTACAAGTAGTTTTATCGCTGGTCGCTTGCCAAGAGGGGTTGATAGGCGGCCTAGTTTCTGAGCAACCTAACCGGTTGACGAACAACCTGACCTGCCCTGTTTCATTTTCAGCTCGCTATTCATCAAGCGCTGATATCTATCGTGATAGGATATCCTATAATATTGATAACATCTATAACACCCACTGTGTATATGCTTAAACAGGAAGTGATCACGCTAACTCGTACGCTCTCCAGCGGGAAAGTCTCCCAAAAGAGCCCGTGTGAAGATCCCGATCATCTATCAGGCGTTGTGTGGATGGCAGTTAGAGTTGGACACGGCCGCCTGAGGCCGGAATCGTCTAGTAACTGTTCCGAATCCGCATCTCAATTCTTAGTTCGATTATTCTCAATTGCCCTTCCAAGTGACGGTCCGCCCCCAGGTGGTCGCCTTCCCCCAGAGGCCGGACCGCATGCACTCTAGCTCGACGATCTGGGAATTATCGACGAACAGGTTAATCTCGGGCCCGAAGTTCTTGATGTACCACTCGAACATCTCCGGTCCCGGCGCCTCAAATACGAGGTTCTCGATCCCGAGCTCGTTCGCGATCTGGTAGGCGACGTCGGTGCGCCACTCGGTGACCTCCTCAGTAATGCCCTCGGCTTCGACCATCAGGAGGTCCGCGCCAGTCTCCAGGTGGCGACGGCCCTCCTCGATGGCCTGCTCGGGATCCTGCTGGCCCTGCTCCTCGAGGATCTCTGGATCGGTGGCTCCACCTGCTCCGAACTGGACGTTGATCTCCGGCTTCGGGTCGACCTCGTAGTCCTTGGCGACAATCTCCGTCATGCGCACCATGTCGTCGGTTCCGATGGTGAGGAAGCCGCTCGATAGCTCGACGATGTCGAACCCGAGGCGTTCGGCCTCCTCGAAGTACCGCTCGACTTTGTCATTGGCACGGATGAGGACGTTCTCGACGAACCCGCCTGTGGAGACTTTGACGTCGTGCTCGTGGCAGACATCGATCAACTCAGTGACTGCCTCCTCAGGCATCAGGGCGAACGACCCGCCACTGAACTTGTAGATATCGACGTATTGCCCCATCGTCTCTAGGATGTCCCGTAGTTCGCGGGGCCCCATCGGATCATAGTACGGTCCCCTGATCTCCGTGATTCCTTTGTCTCGGGGCTTCTCCTCGCGTTCGTTGTGGTGCAGGAACTCGAAGGTACGGTCGACCATGGTACGTCCAACGCTTCGTGCGCTGCATACTTAGTCAGCAGGCCAACCGAAGTCAGAAATGCCGACCGTGGCGTGCCAACTGACGGAAACTCCCTACGCCAGCGGTCCTACGAGGCCGTCTACATCGTGGGATTCCAGGTTCTCGACCACGTCGATTATATCCTGCCGGCGCTCGTCGTCGAACCGAGTACCAGCGGTATCGTGGAATTTCCTCCTGATTCGATCCCAATCCATCGAGTTGGTGGGATGGCCCTCGAAGGCGTCCTTCTTGACGACGTGGGTGGTGCCGTCCTCGAGTTCGATCGTCACGCGAGCGGGCATCTCGCCGGCCTCGAACCGCTCGGTGAACGAGTCGTCTTCCTCGTCCTCGACGGTGACGTGCCGGAGGAGGTGCTGGACGTCGTCCCGGTTGATGCGCTCGCGATCATATTGGGAGTTGCCCATCTCCCGATCGAGTAGCGCGGCTGCCAACATGTACGGTAGCGAATGGTCGGCCTGGGCCTTCGTCTCGACAGTGTGGTGATCGCCTTCGCCGCCGCCGATGATGAGCTTCGCACCGGCGAAGGTTTCCAGGTCGATGAGCTCGCCGTCACTATCATCGAGGTCTTCTCACTTGACTAGTTCGATGACACCCTCAACGGCAGACTGGGCGTACGTCTCCGCGACGTACCGCTTGGTCATGACGTCGTGGACTCGCGTGCAGCCGGGGTCAAGGTCGACTTCGAACTCGCCGCTAATCACCTGCTTCCAGCCCTTCTGCCTCTCGAAGAGGTTCTTGGGACCCTCCATCCCATCACTGGCCAGCAAGACAGCGTAGAGGGCATTGCGAGCGGCGTTCGCCGCCGCAATGCCCTTCCACTCGTTGATGCCGCCGGTGCGAGTCACCCGGAGAGAATTATGGGCGGTCCCGGCGATGCCGATGGCGTCCCGGGTCGTCTCGACGTCGATCTCGAGAGTGGATCGATTTTCTTTATTGAAACTGCGACAGTGATTATCCGCTATCCGAATTCACAATTCTCACTGATCCGAACTTCCTGCATAGCGGTGACCATGTCCATCTTGGGTATGGGATAACTTCTGAACGCAAGACCGATCCAGCCATCGAAATTGAGGAGGTGCCGTCAGATATCGATTTCGTACTGCTTTCTCACTATCATGGTGATCATTTCGATCGTATTGTCGAGGAAAACCTCGACCAAACCCTGCTGATTGTGATGACAGAACACGCAGCTGACGAACTGGCAGATAAAGGATTCCACGAAACATATCCCATGGATACATGGGAGGAGATAATCATCCGGAAAGGGGCTATAGAGCTCAATATCCCGTCATTGCCTGGCAGACATGGCCCCCCGGTTGTTGAAAAGGGCTTACCGCCCGTTATGGGTAGTATGTTAGAGTTCGAATCGACGCAGGAAAACACCCTTCTCCAGTTGTATATTACAGGGGATACGGTGATGTACGATGAATTGGAGAAGATTCCTGAAGAGTACCCAGATATCGATCTAGCACTCCTCTATTTAGGTGGGACAAAGATACTCGGTGTACTCCTAACGATGGGCGCTGAACAGGGTGTCGAAGCCGTGGAATTGTTTGATGCGGATACTTCGATTCCGATTCATTACAACGACTACGAAGTATTCCGCTCACCACCCTCGGATTTCAAGGAAGCAATCACAGAAGCTGGGCTCGAGGACCAAGTCGCATACCTCGATCATGGGGATACCTATGAGTTTACACTACCGAAGAATTGACGAACGTAATCGCCCGGAAGAGAACACTCGTGACTTCCACCTCACTCTACTCGATCACGACTGCACCGCTCGCTCCTTGAAGGCGCGGCTTCTTGTACAATCCCATGGTCTACAGGCCTGCTGTAGAACAATCCAAGAAACTCGAGAGGTGCTGTATCCCCCCTGCTTGCGCCTCCGGCGTTCGCTGAGCAAAGGGTATTAGCGCCTCGATTTAGGTAAAATAGCAACTGGGAGAGCGAAACCTTCAGTCGTCCTCTGGTAGCAACGGTCGGGTCGAATTCGTCACGACCAGCAAACTACTTGCACTCATCGCAAGTGCGGCGAAAAGCGGATTTAGAAGGCCTAGCATAGCCAGCGGAATTGCAATAGCGTTGTAGCAAAACGCCCGCCCAATATCCCCTTTCACGCATCGGTTTGTCACCTGGACGAGATCGAAAATAGTTTCGATAGATGAGAGATCGTCATCGACGAGAGCGACGTCCGCGCCATTAGCAGCCATCGCGGTACCGCCACCGATCGCGATACCGAGATTAGCTCGGCTAACGTCGGCGCGTCATTAGTACCGTCACCGATCATTACTGTTCGTCCCAGTATTAAATCGGACTATACTATTTGTTATTTATATTCCAATATGACTTGTGTTTGAAGACTAGTCCGTATACCAACGGTGAACTCATCACGGAAAACAGGGCCACCATCCAGAAATACGACCAGTAACACGTAATAGAGTCGAAGACGGACGATAGAATAGCCGACATACAAAAGATGGCTATGGTAGCGTGCAAAACAAGGTTGATCGCAGATTTATCTGTGGACATCGAATTATAGAATAAAAGGTAAGCCGTGATAAGTATTCCTGTCCAGAATAGCAACCTGAGCGCACTCATGACGGATATATCACTATCGGTGTAGCGAGCCGAATCCTAGTTCAACATAGTATATTACGTCTCATATAGTTGCCGGTTACGAGGCTGGCTCCCACGTGAACTTTCTCTATCTACATATCGATCCCGCCGAGATAACACGGGACTTACAGTGACAATCCATATGGGGATAGTGAAAACCGGATGAGTCGCTGAAGTGTCTCTCCCCGAGACCTGCTCGGGGAAATATTCGTAGCACCGTTCCGATATGATGGGTAGAGACCCTGAATCGAACGGAGATAGTGATCGAAGTGAGGAAATCGCATCGGACGCTGACTGTGCGGCTATCAATCCGTGAACGCACTCGCAACTAACAGCGGGAACACGAGCGTTGCTTCGGCCTCGACTTGCGTGTAGTTCGTTTGCTCGTCTTTGATTTTCCCCCACGACACCGCTTCGTTTGGCGGCGCTCCCGAGAGAGACCCATCTCCTTCCATCCCCGTAGAAATATAGACGACGTAGTCTGCACCGCCGCGGAACAGATTCGTCATGATCGCGTGGTGTTTTGGCACACCGCCACCGACAGCTATCAACCCTGTCGTATCCGCGAGCAACCCGTCCTCGATGAGCGAGTCGTAGTCGTCCAGGATTTCGATCCCGACCTCCGAATCGTATCCTTGTCGGTAATAATAGAGGAAGTTACCGACTTCGGAGTCTGTCAGTGCCGGGCAGTAGACGGGGACATCGTTGTCCGCGGCCTGTTTCAAGACAGAATACTCGTCGTCAAGCGTCTCTCCCAGTTCTCGTGCGAATGCTGTCGGCGTGCGAACTTTTTCGTCCGCGAAAAAGTCGTCAAAGAAGCCGTAGAGGTACTCCTCGAGCCACACATACCGATCAGACGGAACGAAAATATTCCCGAGTCGGTTGATGCCGCGGTCGCGGAGCCTTGCCTCGTCGGCGTCCCACTCACCAATCTTGAACGGCTTTGCGGTCTTAATTACGTCTTCCGCCAACGATCCAGATGTAGTGATGAGCACGTCGACATACCCTTCGCGGACCAGATACGCGACAACTTCACGTAATCCGGAAGAGACGATATTCGAGGTGAACGTGAGATAGATAGTAGCATTCTCCTTTTGCATTTGTTTGGCGATATCGACCGCTTCGGCCAATTGCGCCGCTTGGAATCCCGTCGTTTCATAGGACGCGATAAGGTCGTGAAAGTCGAACTCCCCGCGGAAATTATATCCACGAACGTCTGCTGTGGTTAGTTCGTCGTCACTGCCTGGAACAACATGTTCGTGCGATTCGTCTTCCTCCATACGATTCCGTAGCGCGACGACTGATTTGAATGTCTCGGGATGAATCAGCCACTATTCGTTACTGACTGGAATAACGGTTAACCTGACAATGTGGGCCAAACACCTTGAAAATTATCACCGAACGACACGATCCAGAAAGAGTGAAATGAGAGGCATCTCATATTACTCGTTCGAATATGATCATCTATCCAATGGTTCCATTCGTGATCAATAGGAGAGTAATTCCAGCTACTAACACCAGTGTTAACCATCCAAAGAATATTATAGCGGCTTGCCGGCCTGTGACCTGGTCACCGTTAAGGATTTCGTCAAGCTCCATATATAGTAGTACTCATCAGGTCGAGATAAATCGTTTGATCTGGTCTGTTCTCTAGCTCTATCACGATTCGTTTGACTTGATTTTCCGGAGTTTCTCGAGGAGTTCGCCGGTCGAACTGCCCTCGTCGAACGTTATTTTTCCTCGATACTCGTTCGGCTGGTTGTCCGACTCCGATTCGATCTCAGAGATCGTTCGTTCGTGACGCTCGTACTCTCGCTGGTCATAGTCACCCATTCCCATGTGAATCCGAACGTTCGCGAGGAGTCGTAATCAAGGTATCGGTCACCTCCGGGATAGCGGTATAGACGCCGTAGCGAGCTTCTACTAGCATTATACTTAGTAGTACAATATAATAGGACTCAGCCATTTCGCGTTCGATTCCACTTCTGATAATTACAAACGTACGTCTGTAATATATCTGCCCATATATTTTATTCCAGAAATTCCGATCGGTGTTATATGAGTGATAGACTCAGCCGTCATTTGAGGAGCCAACCCAAAAATCTCCTAGTACATATTAGTCCACATATACTGGACAATACTGACGCACTCTAGAGTAAAGACCTATCTTCAATCAAGTGAGGCGCCCCACTCAAGCCACACAACTAACTAGTAAGCAAAACGTTGGATAGGATAGACTCCGAATGAGAGCCCGTCTCCACAATCTCGTCTTTCACCAGTGATAGCGGGAACGGTATAGGCCTATAGTCAGTACCTCACAAAGCATCGCCAGTTCACCTGACCTGAGTCACCTGTTCTGTTGTGATGAGTCGCCGATAGCGGTTGAACAACGCTGTTCGAAGGCGGAGCTGTCGCGTCGGCGGCTGACCGCCGCCGACAGCGACAGCGTAGCCACTCACAAGGCGGCGTTCCTGGTCGGTGACTACCGGTGGAACCGGTCGTCTGGTGGCCGGTTCGCGGGGACGGCCCGACGCACCGCGAGGGCCGTCCACGCAGCCCGTCGAACCATATTGATAAACTCCTTGTACGGCCACCACCAGAGGCGGCGCCCGCCTCGGCGGGGCGTCGCCACGTATTCGTGGTGGAGATACCGCCAGACGTTCTGCAACAGCAGACTTACTACGACGTACAGCAGTCTCACCGTCGCGTCTCGCGTTGTTGTCGTCGCTATCGTTTGCTCGGACAAGCGATAGCTCGACTCGATACCGAAGCGTTTCGAGTAATGGTATCGAGCGTCGCGTGGCGTGTCAATGAACGGTGCGTCAGCGGCGTAGCCGTGACGCGCCACGCCGTTCTCGTCGTACCGTCCGTTCAGGTACGTACAGTCGATGTAGACCGGAAACTCGACGGTCCAGCTGTGACCGTCGAGTTTCCCTGTCAGGTCGTGGTTGATGACGCGACTCCATCCTTCCGAGAGTTCCTGCTGAATCGTCTCACCCCACCGGATAATCGGGACAACGTAGGCGTAGTTGTGCGTCTGGAGTAACGTGAGACACTTGCTGTCGTAGAATCCGCGATCGAGGTAGACGGCCTTGACTTCGGTGTCAAGGCCGTCGAGGACGCCGAGGAACTCAGCGAGGACGCTGCTGGCGGTGTCGCCGTCTTCGAGACGGCGCACCGCCAGCGTGTAGCGTTTGTTCTTCACACGCGCGTAGAGTGTGGCGTAGGCGTGGAAGGCGGTGGTTCCGCGCTTGGCCTCGGAGTGGTAGAGGCCGTCTGTGTCGGCTTCGTCACCGTAGTAGGGTCGCAGGTGGAGGTCTGCGCAGACCTCCACCTGCTCGGGGAGCAATTCGACGACATCCTGCCGAAGGAGTGTGTTAGCCACTCGTTCGAGCCGTTCCGGCTCGAACTTCGTCCGCAGATGATAGAGAATCGTGTTCGCTGCGGGTGAGTTCTCGCTAGAGCCACATAACGTAGAGACCGAGGTCCCGTCGGCGCACGCGCCGACGAGGACCTCGTAGATGACCTCAGCATCTATTTCAGCGTTTTTCGAAAGGCCGAGCGAAACTTCCTCGTCAAGCCGGTTGACGAGAAAGTTAAGGAGTTCGTCTTCGTGGATTTCATTGTCTGCTTGTTGGGTCTTGAACACACCTTCAGCAAGCAGACGTTCTAACTAACCGGCTTTGTGAGGTACTGATAGTGGTCGATTCAGTCGCTGTACACTGTTACTTGAGGTCGGCTGAGGACTGGATCGTCCAGGAACGGAACTCATAATGGTCAACGGGTTCTATCTATGAACACATCCGAGACAAGGCGACTACAGCGACGGCCGATTGGTCTCTTGGATGGTCCACAGAAATCAATGATGGTTACTGGTGCTACTTTCAGGCCAACCCTCGATTATCCGTTGAGTGAGAGTTCGATGTGTATAACGGTCATCGGTGCTGGTGAGGTCGGACGAACGATCGCTGCAACGCTCGCAGACCTTCACGAGGTAGTTGTTGTTGATTGTGATGAGCAGACCGTCGAGGAACTCACGTACGCGTATGATGTACTCGCTGTCCACGGAGACGGCCGAGATATTGAAACACTACGAGAGGCCGAAATCGATCGAGCGGATCTCGTAATCGCGTGTACCGACGATGACGACGTCAATACCGTTATCTGTGTGACCGTAACGATGATCTCTGATGCGTTCACGGTTGCACGAGTGAGGCACCGAACGCTCTTCGAAACATGGAACGACCATCCGGATGCGTTCGGTGTCGATTTCATGATCTGCACGAACTTGTTGACGTCCGAAGCAGTATTTCGGATTTCTGGACTCCCTGCTGCACTGGAGGTTGATACGTTCGCGAACGGTCTCGTCCGGATGGCTGCGTTCGAAATCGCCGCGCAGAGTCCGTTCGTCGATCGAACCGTGCGTGAGATCGATCTTGATGAGTCGGTAACGATCGCGGCGATCTTCCGCGACGACGAGTTGGTACTTCCGACCGGAGATACCGTGATACGTTCCACCGATCGGATCGTAGTCATTGGAAGCGCTAGCGGCGTTACGAACGTCGCGAATCGTATTTCGCTATCATCGCGAAGTCCGACCGACGAGGTCGTTATCGCCGGAGCGAGCGTGATTGGCTTTCGAATAGCCCGACTGTTCGAAGAGCACGGTTATCATCCTCGAGTAATCGAACCGGATCCCGATCTCGCCCGAACTGCGGCCGAAGCACTCCCACGTACGACAGTACTCGAGGGAGACCCCGCGGACATCGGATTTCTGGAACGCGAACACATCGAAGACGCCGATATCGTCATCGCTGCTTTGCCGGACGACGAACGGAACTTACTCGTATCGTTAGTAACTCGTCAGTTCGAGGTCGGCGAAACTATCGCTATCGTCGAGGACATCGAGTACGCCGAATTATTTGAGACCGCCGGCGTCGATGTGACCGTGAATCCGCGCGAAGAAACCGCCGAAGAGATCATTCGATTCACCCGACTGATTCCGACCGAAAAGATCGTACTGCTCAACCACGATCGCGCGGAAGTGATCGAGATCGTAGTTACTGAAGAAAGTATTCTCGCAGATCGTGAAATCAAGGATTCTACGGCGAGCCTTCCGGACGAAGTCGTTATCGGTGCGATCTCTCGCTCCGGTGAACTCGTGACGCCTCGCGGAACGACCGTAATCAGACCGGGAGATCACGTCATTTTGTTCGTTGATACAGATGTACTCGAGGAAGTCATCGAGGTTATCTAGCGCGGAATCAACACGACTTATAGGCTGCAACCGCCAGTACGTACGTATGGCAGACCTCAATCCGACCGCGAAACGAATACACCAGATCAGTCCCGACCCCGTCGAGCTGACGCTCGACGACGGAACGACGGACATATTTCATATTTCCGGGGCCGAATTCTTTCAGCAGGAATTTCAGGCGGAGGGTGTTTGCGAAGACGATGACGCGGACTATCGATTCATCACGAGCACGAATAACGAATCGGTTCTGGTCGGACGAAAGGGCGTAGACGAATCGGCGTGGACGATGATCGGGACGATAGTTGAAGTCAACAGAGACGGATCGTAATTACCTGTTCGCTAGGAATCATACTGTGCTCCCGTTCGCTACGTATCGCTTATTGCAATGTGAGGTAAAATTCTCATTCTAGTCGGTTCTTCGCCGACCTAACTGCCGTCAGCACGGTTGACGACGGTCGGCGATTCTCCTGGAATACAATGTATTCGTTCGGTGGCGTATAGTAGTCCGGATTTGTCGAACAGTGTCGACGACGGTTGCACGGTTTCGAGATTACACCTGTATGGGTGTAATTGGAATCCATCATCTCGTTCCGAAAACGGGAGAACGTATAATGATACAGTATACGCGGATTGTTCGCTGAAATTCGTGAGAGATCCGATTACTTAGCGATAATCGTCCAAGTACGAATCGCTGATTTCGGTCTCGAGGTCGTCGACGTATTCCATCAGGATCTCCGGCAACTCGGTGGTGTACCGTTCGTCCATGAATCGATACTTCGGGCCGATGATGGCGATTGCACCGAGAACGCTCCCATCAGGACCTGTCACACGTCGCCCGACTTCTCTGAGACCGTCGACGTACTCTTCGTCGGCGAATGCAACGCCTCGATCGCGAATCTGCTCGAGTTCTCGGAAGAAATCATCCCGGTCCGTGATTGTATGTGCTGTCTGTCTGGGGAGACCCCAGTCGTCCAATACCGCTTCGACGCGCTCGCCGGGTAATTCGGCGAGAATCGCTTTGCCGGTTGCAACGCTGTGGAGATAATAGTAGATCCCGGCGGAGCTAGGCGTGGTAGAGATGTGTCGCTCCTTGGACGGAAAGTGGCTGTCCGGATGGAAGGATTCGTGGACGAGAATGCCGCGGTTATCGTTCTCGACGACGAATTCAACCTCTTCGTCGATCCGATCGGAAAGCTCTGTTACGGTCTGCTTCGCCAGCGTATACGCCGTCTTGCGTGACCGCGCGTACTCACCGTGATTGAGGAACCGTAAGCCGATGTGATAGACCGCTCCCTCTTTCGTGAGATACCCTTCTTCGAGAAGGGTCTGGAGGTGGAGGTGAATCGTACTTCTCGCGATCTCTAATTCACCGGTCAATTCATTGAGTGTTGCACCCCCTAGTTTCTGGATTGTATTGATTATGACCAGTGATCGTTCTGTTGTTTTCGCCGTCTGTTTGGCCATACCTCTTCGTACCAGTTACATCGGTATAAAGATTCACCCTGATCGAATCATTAAGTACTATTGTCGCTCCTATCAGAAATCTGCATGCGGCGCACAGTTAGCGGAGGTGGTCTCGTAGGATTCGATAGCGATACGATCCGTTGTATCCTCTCGACCACTTCTCCAAGTACGGTCGACTTTCACAGAATAACCCGAACAACTCCAAAGAGAACCGATTGTCGATCTCGTCTTCGACACCCTCGTACAGTACTCGTGATTTTATGTAGGGTCCTCTCGTCGGGTGATCCAGACACTCCGTTTGTAGATACGCTCGCACTATGTCGTCTGTTTCCGCGATGTCGAACGTCTGTAACTGGGATGGGACTTTGGTCATGGTGATCGAGGTGACTCTAGCGGCTACCGGGGTGCGTATAGATAGCTTAGTCCGGATGAACCATAATGATGTTGCTGTGGCCACATCGGCTCCGGATCGATGCACATCCTGTCCCCGTTTCGGGAACGAGGACGGTTGCAATAGGCTGCTTCCGGTGATGTATTCTCTTCGGATTCCGACTCAGTAGGAATCGGCTGACCCCACATATACTGGGACTTCATACGGTTACATGTACTATGAATGATCGCGCTGGAGAACCTCGACCAGCGATATCGCGCCGTGAGCTCTGCATCGCAGCCGGTGGCACGGGTATCTCAGCTCTCGCAGGCTGTTCGACTGAGAATACGAATCCACCCCAAGCCAAGAACGCGACGACGATAACGGACCACTCATCGCCAGACCTTGAGAAGTGGGTCGATGAGGTCCCCCGACCGGGTGTCGCGAAACCGTCCGGAACGAAGGACGGGCACCCCCGCTACGAGATAGCGATGCGCGAGATTGAGCAGAAGCTACACCGCGACCTCCCGGCGACGACCGTCTGGGGCTACGACGGGCAGTTCCCAGGCCCAACGATCGAAGCCGAGCAGGGCGAACCGATCTACGTCCGCTGGGCGAACGACCTTCCGGACGAGCATCTCCTGCCCGAAGACACGACGATTCATAGCGACCTCATTCCGTACGATACACCGGGCGTACGGACCGTAACGCATCTTCACGGCGGAAACGTCGAGTCCGAGAGCGACGGTCATGCACAGGCGTGGTTCACTCGAGACTTTCAACAGACGGGCCCCGAGTTCGAGAAGAAAGACTACTACTATGTAAACGACCAGCCGCCGGCGACGCTATGGTATCACGACCACTCACTCGGCATTACGCGATTAAACGTCTACGCCGGGCTCGCGGGGTTCTATCTCTTGCGGAGTGACCACGAACGAAGCCTCGGTCTGCCCGAGGGCGAGTACGAAATCCCGCTCGTCCTTCAGGATCGGAGTTTCGAGGAGGACGGATCGCTGTTCTATCCGACGGCCATTTCGGACGAGCAAGGCGGCAACGACGAGTCGTATCCCGATCCGAGTATCGTTCCGCAGTTCTATGGGGACACGTCCGTCGTCAACGGGAAGGCTTGGCCGCGCCTCTCCGTCGAACCCAGATCGTATCGGTTCCGGCTCCTCAACGGATCGAATAGCCGATACTATACTCTCAAACTCCGCCAGTACGACGAGTCGTCGGGCGAGACTGGTGGGGATGGACCGTCGTTCGTCCAGATCGGGAACGACGGCGGCCTCCTCTCGACGCCGGTCGAGATCAGCGATCGCCTCGAGCTTGGTGCTGGCCAGCGCGCCGACGTCGTCGTCGACTTCTCCGAATACGCCGGCGAGACGCTGCTGCTCCACAACAACGCGCCCGCTCAGTATCGCGGCAGGACGGGTTTGGAGGACGACGACATCGTTTCGCTCCCCGAGATCATGCTCGTGGACGTGAACGAGGCCGGAGATTCACAGGATGCTACTGAGCTCCCCGACGAACTCACTCGTGTTCCCGACATCCCCGTCGATTCGGTTGACAACGAGCGATATCTCACGCTCAACGGCGGTACGGCCGATGACTACGGCCGGCTGCTCCACTTGCTCGGAACGGCTGAAGAACCGGACGGCCTCAAGATCGACGCCCCCGTGACCGAGGAACCTGTGCTCGGTGACACCGAAATCTGGAGTTTCGCCAACCGAAGTGGGATGTCCCATCCGATGCACCTCCACCTCGTACACTTCCAGATGCTGGGCCGACAGCCGATCGGGGACTACGATCCAGCCGAGGATGAGATCGACCTCGACGTGCTCGAGGCGCCCGAGCCGTACGAACGAGGATGGAACGACGTGATCACCGTCGATCCCGGTGAAATAGTCCACGTGATTGTCCACTTCGGAGAGCATGACGGGCTGTTCAACGATCAGACGGGCACGTACATGTGGCATTGTCATATGCTCGAACATGAGGACCACGACATGATGCGCCCGCTCGAGGTTCGACCCCGCACAGACGATACTAATACTCGTACTGAGTTGGACGCAAGGCGTCGGCCCGAATAGACGAAGGAGGCGACACAAACGTCTCTCACCGTCGCCTCCAGAATCGAACCTGCTAACAGTGACTTGAGGCCACGAAGATACCCCGTCACTAGCGGAGGAAACGGCGTAATCGAGAACACTCTCGTCCTGCTCACTCCCGATTCCAGATCGTCGTAAGCTCACCGACGACTTCCGGATTTCTGAGAGTGTCACTATCCGTGGGCGGTCGGTCGTTGACAATGCGCTTGAGGAGTTTGTACATCGTCTTTCCGGAGTAGGTTTCGGGTAGTTCGGGTGTGAATACGACGCTCGCTGGTCGTGCGAACTCACCGACGTGTTCAGCGACTGCATCCGCAACCGCGTCCCGAATGGCGGTTCGATCCTGCTGTCCTTGCTCAAGTGTCGCAAAGACGCAGAGTGCGGACTCGCCGATTGTACGCTCAGCGACAGCAGCGGCTTCGGTAACGCCGTCAATGGTCGTTATTGCAGCCTCGAGTTCGGCTGTTCCGATGCGACGATTGCCGATCGTAATGACGTCGTCGTCGCGGCCGATGATCGTCACGTACCCGTTGTCGTCGACGACCGCACGGTCGCCGGTGAAGTACCGCCAGGAATCCGCCCGTGGGTCCGAAAACGCCTGCCAGTATTCTGCGAGAACCCAGTACCGGTCTCCCTCGAGCGGAACAAGCATCGACGGCCAGGGACGGTCAATCGTCAGATAGCCAGGTTTGCCCGGCGGGAGTTCGCGACCGTCTTCGTCGACGATCTGGATTTCAATTCCGGGTAACGGAGGACCGACTGAACCGGGCTTTAACTCGTCGACCTCAGGACGGACCGAGATGAGGACGCATCCAGTTTCGGTCTGCCACCACGTGTCGACGATTGGGCACCGTTCCTGGCCGACGTGGGTGTAGTACCACTCCCAGGTGTCCGGACTGATCGGCTCACCGACGCTACCAAGCAGTCGCAACGACGAGAGGTCGTGGGACGCAGGAAACGACTCACCCCACTTCATGAATGTTCGGATTACTCCCGGCGTCGTATAGAAGACCTCCACACCGTTCCGTTCGATCACCTCCCACGGACGGTGGCGGTCCGGATAGCGGAGACTTCCCTCTGCGAGGACGACCGTCGCACCTGAAAGCAGCGGCCCGTAGACGACATAGGAGTGACCGGTAATCCATCCGGCATCGGCCGTACACCAGATCGTGGTCCCCGGTGTGAGATCGAATACGGTCTGGGCCGTCCACGCGACACCTGTGAGGTAGCCCCCGGTTGCGTGAGTCATCCGTTGCGGTTCGCCGGTCGTTCCTGATGTGTGGATGTGAAAGAGGGGGTCGGTTGCCTCCCGCGGCACTGGGGACACGTTCGCACCGACAAACGCCTCAACGAGATTGTCATAGTCGTATTGGTTCCCACCGAGGTGCATATCGTGACTCGAACCGAGTCGATTGACGACGATTGTCGGGAGCGATTCCTCGATCGATGCCAGTGCCGTATCGGCTTTCCGCTTCTGATCGATCATGGTCTCCTCGCGGAAGCTACCGTCGCATGTGACGAGCGCGCGTGAGTCAACACGTTGCATCCGTTCAGCGAGCGCGTTAGGGGCGAATCCCGCGAAAACGACGTTATGGAGCGCGCCGATACGAGCACAGGCGAGCATCGTGATCGGTAACTCGGGAAGTTTCGGCAGGTAGATCGTGACGACATCGTCTTCTTCGACGCCGAGCTCACGGAGCGCGGCTGCGACAGCTGACACCTCGCGATAGAGATCGTAGTACGTATAGGTCCGACGCTCGCCACGTTTCCCTTCCCACCGCAATGCGACCTGATTCTTCCGCTCCTCGAGATGGCGATCGATGCAGTTTTCTGCGGCGTTCAAGCGCCCACCAACGAACCATCGGTAGAACGGCGCATTTTCCTTATCCACGATGCGCTCGTAGGGCTCGCTCCACTCGAGCAACGATGCGGCGGCGTCCCAGCACGCCGGCCACGCGCGATCGGGGCAGTCACCATCGGTTGGCTCTGTCGCAGTCCCGTCGCGACCGACCACTTGTGGAGTCCGGTGGCGAACCGTTCGGTTCTTGGAGGATATATATACTGGTCTCTCTTCGGTCATAGATTTGTCTCTTCGACGTCCACCCCCCTGTAGATTCTGTTTATTTGCCCATGGTACTATAATTTATAAATAAGGGTGGGAGATACTCAGTCGATCACATCGGATTAGGATGAGTGTCTGCTTGGCGAAGGTGTGAAAGCAACCCAAGCAGACAACGAGCTAAAAGAAGAGCACCTGCTTAATTTTGTCGTCAACAGTCTCGATGAGGAACTTTCGCTGGAGCTCGGGGAGAATGTAGCGGTCACGACGGAGGAATTGTACGAGGTCCTCGCCGGCGCCAGCGCCGGCGGGACCTCAATCAATCACGTCTGCGAGAAAACAAACGACTCGCCCCACGCCAATACCGTCCGTGGATATCTTACCGATCAGTTCGATCTTGATACCGTTGAAGCGGTTGGGAACACGCTCCTTCAACGGGATGTTCTTGAGACGCTTCCAGATCGACCGGTGGAGGTCGTCGCCGACCTCCACCTCGATCCCTACTACGGTGACGAGGACGAGACGGAGTCACTGTATTTCTCGCAGGCGAAACGAGGAACCACTGCCTTTCACGCCTACGTCACGCTCTACGCACGGGTGCGTAACAAGCGATACACACTGGCGGTTCGCCAGCTGGTCGCTGGCGAAGTCACCAGCGATGCTCTTGATGAGTTCCTCGAACTCCTCGACGGCCTTGACCTGCGCGTCAAGGCCGTCTACCTTGATCGCGGATTCTACAACAGCACCTGTCTCGAACTGCTGTACGCGCACAACTACGCCTACATCATGCCAATCGTCAAGTGGGGTGAGACGATTCAAGACGAACTCAGCAGAGGCTGGAGTCGCGTGATCGAACACAAACTCGCTGGGCGGGTAACATTCCCTGTGTTCATCGACTGTGTCTACCAGCGAGGACGATACGACGAGCACGGGGTGGCGCGTCACGGCTACGCCGCTGACGCGCCGTTCATTGACACACCACAGGATGCACGAGAACACTATCGCAAGCGCTTCGGCATCGAATCAAGCTACCGATTAGCCAAGCAGAGCCTTGCTCTCACCAGTTCACGGGACGCTGGGCTTCGGTTATTGCTGTTTGTCGTGAGTCTGTTGCTGCAGAACGTCTGGCGATACCTCCACTGGATGTACGTGGCGGCGCCCCGCCGTGGGGGGCGCCGCCTCTGGGAGTGGTCGTTCACGGAGTTCTGTGAGATGGTGGTTCGTGCTGCCTGGACAACCCTCGGTGTGCGCAGAACTGTCCCAGCGAATCAACCACCCGACGACCGGTTCTTCCGGTAGCTGTCCCTGAATTGGGGCTGCGCTCGTGAGTGGCTACACTGTCGCGTCGGCGGCGATCCGCCGCCGACAGCGACTGACTGATGTCAGATCCTGCCACCACCATCGTTCCGAAGGCTATCCAGACATTACGGACGTAGATTCAGTGCCTACTGGAGGAGATCGTGAGCCTCTCGATGTGATCGACTGATACTAGCATAGTGGACCCAAATTGATCTCCGAGAACCAGTTATGGACAGCGACTAAAAGTTGCCAGTACGTGTTTGCCTCAAAGGCTCAACCTCGATACAGTGCGTGACAGAAGATCACTTCGTGGTCTCAGATCACCTGCTGGAGTTCTTCGTATAGTTTCACTGCTAATGTCACTGACGCGTTTGAGTGTGCTATCAAGAAAAACACTAATCTAATTCTAAGCTGTGAATGATGGGAATGAATGGTGTATCCATCTCGAAATTCAAACTTTATGCTCCTGTATCTTCACTACTAAATAACAATGGTCTGGTCCGTTCGGCTCAGGGACGACGAGCATGAAACGAGGCGAACCGAATCCAATGCAACTATCTCTACATGTTCAGAGTGTGGGTCGAGTAACGTAGTCCGACACTCTGATCAAGGTGAGCGAATCTGTGAGGAGTGCGGTCTAGTGATTGAGGAAGCAATGGTTGATTCGGGACCAGAATGGCGTGCATTTAATCACAAAGAACGACAGGAGAAGTCGCGTGTCGGTGCCCCAACTACTCAGACAATGCACGACAAGGGGCTCACCACCCAAATCGACTGGAAGGATAAGGATGCATACGGTCGCTCGATTTCCTCGAAGAAGCGTTCGCAGATGAACCGGTTACGGAAATGGCAGAGCCGTATCCGGACAAAAGACGCCGGTGAGCGGAATCTCCAGTTCGCGCTCAGCGAGATCGACCGGATGGCCTCGGCACTGGGTGTCCCACGATCGGTTCGTGAGGTAACAAGTGTGATTTACCGGCGAGCGCTTCAGGAAGACCTCATCCGTGGACGATCAATTGAGGGCGTTGCCACAGCTGCACTGTATGCCGGCTGTCGGCAAGAAGGTATTCCGCGCTCATTGGAAGAAATCACAGAGGTTTCGCGTATCGAACGAATAGAGGTAAGCCGTACCTACCGATACATCTCGAACGAGCTCGGTCTTGAACTACTCCCTATCGATCCGAAGCAGTACGTGCCTCGCTTTAGCTCAAAACTGGATCTCCCACAGGAAGTCGAAGCTAAGGCCAATGAAATAATTGAAGAGACCGCTGATCCATTACTCTCTGGGAGAGGTCCATCGGGATTCGCTGCCGCCGCTATTTACGCTGCCGCCTTGCTTTGCAACGAGAAACGGACCCAGAAAGAAGTAGCAGATGTCGCCCAAGTCACCGAAGTTACAATTCGTAACCGGTATCAGGAGCAAATCGAGATGCTTGGCATACAGTAATTGTACTCTCAAAGGTACTCACCCGCCGGGCTTAAGGCATACAATTACGAACAATTTACTATGTCGTCCATTGAGCTCACTCCGAGCCAGAAAAAGATTCTCCGCGCACTAACGAACCTCTACAAGGAGTCCGAGGGCGCCATCAAGGGCGAAGACATCGCCGAGCAAGTTGACCGGAACCCAGGGACAATACGCAACCAGATGCAGAGTCTCAAAGCGCTCCAACTGGTAGAGGGCGTTCCCGGCCCGAAAGGCGGCTACAAACCGACTGCTACAGCCTACCAAGCACTTGATATCCAGCAGTTGGACGACCCAGTCACTGTCGCTCTCGAGCACGAGGGGGATCTGGTCGAGGACGTCATTGTCGAGGAAATTAACCTCTCGAGCGTCCACCATCCCGAACTCTGTCGCGCGGAGATACTCCTGCAGGGAACCATCAGTGACGTCGATGAGGACGATCCAATCACCGTCGGCCCAACCCCTCTCTCGAAGCTCGTCATTGATGGACGCGTCGACGGTAAGGACGATACGAACAACATTCTCATCCTCAGGATCGAAGACATGATTGCTCCAGCCGAAAAACCCGAGCACTGACCACACGCGTCGCCGGTGTCCCGTTCATTCCCTTCTCATTCAAATTTACCTCCTAAAATAAGATGCCACTAGATGCTATGCTTGTTTTCTTGATAGCTGTCGATTGCGAGAGTTTCCAAGTTGTGACTAGTTTGAAGGTCGGTTTCACAACATTATTCTCAATCGTGAATTCAAGCGATTTCGAACTATAGACCGTGTACGTCGGTTCATGATCGACTCGCGAATCTCGAAAATCGAGATACGGGATTCGAACGAGCGCGGTCCCAGGCATAGATCACTCGAGGCCGAAGCGATCGAGATGCATTACTTTGCCCCACGCATCGACGAAGTCGCGCACGAATTTTTCCTCGGCATCGTCGGATCCGTAGATTTCTGCGATGGCTCGGAGCCGGGCGTTCGAACCGAAGATGAGATCCACACGGGTAGCCGCCCACTCGACTTCGCCCGTTTCACGGTCACGTACCTCGTAAATGTCGTGGGCCTCGGAGGGCGCTTCCCACTCCACGATGTCTTGGGATTCCGAGGGCGATTCCCACTCGTAGTCCATGTCGAGCAGGTTCCCGAAGAAATCGTTGGTCAACGTCTCCGGACGGTCGGTGAAGACGCCGATCTCGGATCCCTTGTAGTTCGCACCCAGCGCGCGCATGCCGCCGACCAGAACCGTCATCTCGTCGGCCGTCAGGTTCAGGAGGTCAGCCTTGTCTACCAGCAACTCCTCCACTGAACGGTCGTGATCGTCCCCAAGGTAGTTACGGAACCCGTCGGATTTCGGTTCAAGCACCTCGAAGGACTCGACATCGGTCTGGGCCTGCGTGGCGTCGGTGCGCCCCGGTTCGAACGGAACGTCCACGTCGTATCCGGCATCTCGCGCGGCTTTCTCGACGGCCGCAGAGCCACCCAGCACGATCAAGTCAGCAAGTGAGACACGCGTGCCGTCGGATCGCGAGCTGTTGAAGTCCTCCCGGATCCCCTCCAGCGTCGCGAGTACTCCCTCTAGCTGCTCCGGTTCGTTCACCTCCCAGTTCTTCTGCGGTTTGAGACGAAGACGAGCGCCGTTCGCACCGCCGCGCTTATCGCTGTCGCGGTACGTCGACGCCGCCGCCCAGGCGGTCTTAACCAGCTGGGAGATAGTTAGGTCCGAACTGAGGAGTCTCTCCTTGAGCTCCGCAATTTCGTCGTTGCCGATCAGCTCATAATCGGCTTCGGGGACGGGGTCCTGCCACAGCATCTCCTCGTCGGGAACCTCCGAGCCGCGGAAGCGGGACGGCGGGCCCATATCACGGTGGATCAGCTTGTACCACGCCTTCGCGAAGGCATCCTCGAATTCGTCCGGGTTCTCTCGGAAGCGCTCGATAACCTTCCGATAGTCTGGATCCTTCTTGAGGGCGATGTCTGTCGTCAGCATCATAGGTGCGTGCCTCTCCGATGGGTCGTGAGCGTCCGGTACGGTCTCCGCTGCAGCCTCGTCCGTCGGTGCCCATTGCTTCGCACCACCGGGACCCGTCACCAGTTCCCACTCGTAGTCGAGCAGGTTGTCGAGATAGGAGGTGTCCCACATCGTCGGCCAGGCGTTCCAGGCCCCTTCGAGGCCACTACCGATCGTGTCGGGGCCTTTGCCGGATCCGTGGGTGCTCTTCCAGCCGAGGCCCTGCTGGTCGATGGGGGCCGCCTCGGGTTCGGAGCCGACGTGCTCGTCGGGGTTGTCGGCGCCGTGGACCTTCCCGAACGTGTGTCCGCCAGCGATGAGCGTGGCCGTTTCCTCGTCGTTCATTGCCATGAGGCCGAACGACTCCCGGATGTTCTCCGCCGACGCGAGCGGGTCCGGTTCACCGTCCGGCCCTTCCGGATTCACGTAGATGAGCCCCATCACGGTAGCACCGAGTGGTCCCTCGAGCTTCCCATCCTCGTCGAAGCGATCGGATACTTCCCACTCGTCCTCGGGGCCCCAGTCGACGGCCTCGTCGGGGAATAGTCGTCCTCGCGGCCCCCGGCGAAGCCAAACGTCTCGAATCCCATCGTCTCGAGGGCGACGTTCCCGGCCAGAACGATCAGGTCGGCCCACGAGAGTTTGCGGCCGTACTTCTGCTTGACCGGCCAGAGCAGCCGACGTGCCTTGTCGAGGTTCACGTTATCGGGCCAACTGTTGAGTGGCGCGAACCGCTGGGTCCCACCGGACGCGCCGCCGCGGCCATCGGTGATGCGGTACGTGCCGGCGCTGTGCCACGCCATCCGGATGAACAGCGGCCCATAGTGGCTGTAGTCCGCCGGCCACCAGTCCTGCGACGTCGTCATCACGCCTTTGAGGTCCGCTTTCACCGCTTCGAGGTCCAGGTTCTCGAATTCCTCGGCGTAATCGAAGTCCTCGTCCATTGGATCGGCTGGACGAGCGTTCTGCTCGAGTATTTCCACGTTCAACCTGTTCGGCCACCAGTCCTTGCCAGGCCCAGTCATCGACGAACAGTTGCTTCTTTCTTGTATTAAGGATTTCTAATCTTCTGATGTTCTGTTCTTGTTTCACAAAATAATTTTTTCATATAGGAACTATTGTTAGTGTTGGATAGACACTGTGTATCCAGCACAACCGCTGTGCTTCTGACTAACTTACACTTCACACCCGAATTCAAGGTCAAGTCAGAACGGAGCGATTCCGAACAGCCTTCGGAGGCGGTCTACCCGCCACCGATGAGACAATATCCGAAACACCGACGCGGTGGACGCGAATCCTCGAAGGGTTAGATCTGTGCCCGTTGGTCGAGCAAGGACCACGGTAACTCCAAGTCCGTCGAAGTGTCCGTGACTCCCTGCTGGCAAAAACAACAGATGGGAGTCACCGATGCCGAGGATAGGTGTAACGGCGGTTTGGCACCGTCAGTCAGCCACTGTTTCGTGATGGGGTAAACGGGTTCTCAAAGAAAAACTGGAATCATGGTTGCGAACCTGAAGCTCCCAACGCTCGGGATTCCTGCGTCTTCAGGCGCAGAAGGATGTCAACCTCGGCGGAGACAAACGATGGCACCGATTGTCCTATGCACTTCGCTGGACTGGGCTACAATCGTGTCTGATAGAACTCATCCTGTCCAGATTCAGCGGGAATCATTTGCGAGTGACGGCAAAATGTCATATTATCACTTTCAATCGATTCGATTCCTTTCCTTGTCAAATTCGATGCTGTAACCACCAGTACGGAGGGCGGAGACCGCTTCGTCAAGGGTGGTCGTATCACGAACGAGAGTGGCAACGTCCGAACGATCAGCCACCGGGCTCGTCTCGAAGTAGAACGTTACCGAGCTAGGGACGGTAACCTCGAGGGATAGCTCCCCGCGGCGGATCGTTCGCTCCCCGAGTTCACCCCGCGCGGCTTCGACAGGAAGCCGACTCGCCTCCGTATCAACGATGTCGAGCACTGCTTCCAGTTCCGACCGGACCTGACGCGTGATCCCCCATGAGCCGAGGAGCGCGTCCTCGGAGAGCGACTCGAAGGCTCGATCGAGTTCATCGAGGGTCAATTCGCCGTCGCTTCCGAATCCAATGACACCGATGCACGTGTCGATGTCGAGTTTCTCCAAGGTAACGAGGCCGAGTCCATCGGTGACCGGACTACGTAGTCCCGGTTCGTCCCCTCGGGCGAGAATGTCACCGCCGGCGTCAACACCGACGACGAGATCGACTTCTAGCGTTTCGCAAGCATCCCGAAGTCCACTGGTCATTTCGCGGACACCCCGGCTGATGTCGATGAGCGCGACCCGTTGTTCGAAGTGGTCAGCGACGAGGGATTCGCAGAATACCAGTCCATCCTCGGTTCTCGTGTCGCCGTTTGCCATACCGACAGTCTCGCTGATCCGCTCGTAGTCGACCACTTCCGAGAGGCTGCGAGGACCGGGCCGGGAGTCGCGAGGAACCGGTTCCCAGGTCGTCCCACCCAAGATTACGTCAACGCCTACCGATTCGAGAAAACGGGCGGTCGGGATACTACCGACTACGTCGCCACTTCCACCGATACCGAAAACGAGCGCACGATCGACGTCGAAGGAGTCTTCCAGCGTATTCATATGAAGTGCAGTCACCATAGATGTATGAAGATTTGGTCCTCTGCGACGGTGACGTGCCCACTGGCTGTAATCTGAACCGACCGAACAGATGATAGAGGAGATGCTGGACCGAACCAGACGGGTTGTCCGGTCTGCACGGCAACGCCCACCGAGAGCGGGTCAGGCAAGTCGGTGCGATTATAAACGATAGAATCTAACATACGAGATGTCGAAGCTGATCCCGGCGAAGAGAAGCTGTACGAGTGCTTCAAGTGGAAAAACATCATCGCCGTGGACAGCCCTAGCTACTGTCCCGACTGTGGCGAATCGATGCGAAATCGTCGAAAGCCGCTAGAATGACCATGTCACCCAACTCCGAGAGAGACCGCGACAAGACAGAGGATTCGACAGTACAATCTACGGAACCGGAATCGGCGCTCGAAACGGCACGCCGGCAGCTCCACCATGCCGCAGACCACCTCAGTATTGACCAGCATGTCGTCGAACGGCTCAAACACCCGAAAAAAGTCCATGAGGTTACCGTCCCAGTCGAACGAGATGACGGCACAGTTGAGGTCTTTACGGGATACCGAGCCCAACATGATAGCGTCAGAGGCCCATATAAGGGAGGGCTCCGATACCACCCTGAAGTGACCAGAGATGAATGCGTCGGACTCGGCATGTGGATGACCTGGAAGTGTGCGGTTATGGACCTCCCGTTCGGCGGTGCCAAAGGTGGCGTCGCCGTCAATCCGAAAGAGCTGAGTTCGGCGGAAAAAGAGCGGCTCACCCGGCGGTTTGCACAAGAGATTCGCACCGTCATCGGTCCCAACAAGGATATTCCCGCCCCAGACATGGGGACGGATCCACAGACGATGGCGTGGCTGATGGACGCGTACTCGATGCAAGAAGGCGAGACGACACCGGGCGTCGTAACCGGAAAGCCGCCGGTCGTCGGCGGCAGTAAAGGCCGTGAAGAAGCCCCCGGACGGAGCGTGGCGATCATCACACAACTCGTCTGCGAGTACTACGACCGTCAACTCGAGGAGACGACGGTAGCAGTACAGGGATATGGAAGTGTCGGCGCAAATGCTGCCCGACTGCTTGACGAATGGGGAGCGACGGTCGTCGGGATTAGCGACGTCAACGGAGCGATGTACGATCCAGAGGGGATCGATACGGCTTCGGTCCCCTCGCACGACGAGGAGCCGGAAGCCGTCACCGACTACGCGGATACCCTGATCTCAAACGAAGAGCTACTCACGCTCGACGTCGACGTGCTCATTCCCGCAGCTCTGGGGAACGTTATTACGGAAGAAAACGCAGAGGCGATTGCTGCGGATCTCGTCGTCGAAGGAGCAAACGGTCCGACCACCTCGACAGCAGATTCGATGCTCGCCGAACGTGATGTTGCAGTGATCCCCGACATTCTCGCCAACGCCGGTGGAGTTACGGTGAGCTACTTCGAGTGGCTCCAAGACATTAATCGTCGAGCCTGGTCGCTCGAACGAGTGAATGATGAACTCGAAACAGAGATGCAGGCCGCCTGGCGTGACGTCCAAGCAGAGTTCGAAAGCCGTGATGTCACCTGGCGTGATGCAGCCTACATCGTCGCGCTTTCTCGAATCGCTGAGGCTCACGAGGCCCGGGGGTTGTGGCCGTAACAGATGGGTCATCCTCCACTCAAGCGAACTCGGCAGCCATCCACTCCGCTTGAACGAGGACTATTTCGGATATTCCGACTGTCATCGCTCGGTACCACTGCTGTAGTTGTTTGGTTATTCGGGTATCTATTCATCGGGTTTACACTCAGCGTGATTGGCATCTACGATCCTGAATTCGGCGTGATGAGCTTTACCGATCCCTTCTTTATTGTGTCGAGCTTCTTGGCGGGAGCTTTCATGTGTGCGATGTCCGGGACACTCACGCTACTCACACTCCTTCTTGATACGAAGAATGCAAACGCGGAATTTGTTATACTGATGAGTTTGATCGCCTTTGGCTTTGGCGCAGCCACGATGCGAATTACATCCAATCCTGTGCAAGCGTGGCTCATTGATGTGTGGAGCGCTATAGTGTGAACCGCCTCGAGGGCAAGTGGTTCGAGAGATCTGCTCCCTCGTCATCACGAGACGGCTTTTTTTGCTGTCTCGGACGACTCCGAAGCACGCCGCCTACTCAGCCTGGTGATCTGGATAATCCTATTCGAAGTGATCGACGGATTTCTCGTACTGCTCGGTCGCGTGTTCCCAGTCGACGACCTCGAAGAAGGCATCGATGAAGCTTCCCCGATCCGGGCCGTAGTCGTAGTAGTAGGAATGCTCCCAGACGTCGAGCGCAAGGACGGGATGAGCGCCCCAGAGCGCGCCCTGGTCGTGCTTGTCGACCACAACGTTGCGCAGCTGCTTGGTGACTGGATCGTACACTAGGAGAGCCCAGCCACCAGCGGCGCTCGCGGCGGCTTCGAACTCTCCTTTCCAGCCCTCGTAGGAGCCGAAATCGTCTTCGATGCGTTCACGGAGATCGCCGGACGGTTCGCCGCCGCCGTTGGGCGACATATTGTTCCAGAACAGTGTGTGGAGATAATGGCCACAGCCGTTGTGAGTGACGCTGCGCATCGCGCTTCCGGAGGAACCGAAGTCGCCTGATTCGCGGTTCTCCGCCAGCGTCTTTTCGGCGCTATCCAGGCCTTTCACATAGCCCTGATGGTGGGTATCGTGGTGCCACGTCAACACTTGCTCGGCGCTCTTGCGAGGGAGATTGTTGAATGCGTGAGCGGCGGCTGAATGTCGAAGAGAGTGGGCACCGCGCGGCGCCAACATGTTCCCTGTGACCAGATATTTCTGTGGGATTGGCCTTGTTGAAATCCTTTTTCGCTGACATTCGGTAGAGGTGCCCTCCTCGCTACTCACAACCAAAGCACCAGCAACGAGCCGCTATACGAAACCCCACGACTGCACGAGGGCTTCAACAGAGCCGTGGGATTCCGATCGACTTTTTACACCTGATTTATGGGTGGTCTCAGGAAGGGCTTCTTCACCCGAGGCTCCCCTCCATCTCGAGTTCGATGAGGCGGTTGAGTTCGACTGCGTACTCGATCGGCAGTTCCTCTGTGATGGGCTCGATGAGGCCCGCGACGATCATTTGCTTGGCGTCGTCGTCGCCGAGGCCACGGGACTGGAGGTAGAAGACGTCCTCGTCGCCGATTTTGCCGACAGTTGCCTCGTGGGCGACATCCACCTTCGACTCGTTGATCTCCATATACGGCATGGTGTCCGAGGTGGACTCGTTGTCGAACATCAGCGCATCGCACTCCACCGACGTGGAGGAATGTTCGGCGCCGTCGGCGATGTGGACGAGGCCGCGGTAGTTCGTACGGCCGCCGTCTCTCGAGATAGACTTCGATTCGATGGTCGACTTGGTGTTCGGTGCGTTGTGGTAGACCTTCGCGCCGGTGTCGATGTTCTGATCTTCACCAGCGAAGGCGATGGTGATGTGGTTGTCCGTCGCACCCGGACCCTTGAGGATCGTGGCCGGGTAGAGCATCGTTGCCTTCGAGCCCATGCTCCCAGACACCCACTCCATCGTGCCGTCTGCCTCGACGATGGCACGCTTGGTGTTGAGGTTGTAGGTGTTTTTCGACCAGTTCTGCACGGTCGAATACTGGACGTGCGCGCCCTCGTCCACGAACACTTCGACGCAGCCCGAGTGAAGGTTGAACTCCGAGTATTTCGGCGCCGAGCAGCCCTCGATGTAATGGACTTCCGAGCCCTTTTCGGCGACGATGAGCGTGTGCTCGAACTGGCCCATCCCTTCGGAGTTCATCCGGAAGTACGCCTGGATGGGCATCTCGACGACCGTGTCCTCGGGAACATAGACGAAGGAGCCGCCCGACCAGATCGCACCGTGGAGCGCGGCGAATTTATTGTCGCTCGGCGGAACGCACTTCGTCATGAAGTACTCTTTGACGATATCGGGGTGCTCCTGGACCGCTTTGTCCATATCCATGAAGACGATGCCCCTCTCTTCCCACTGATCCTTCATGTTTTGGTAGACGATTTCGGACTCGTACTGGGCGCCGACGCCGGAGAGAGCGTTCTTCTCGGCCTCGGGGATGCCGAGCTTGTCGAAGGTGTCCTTGATGTCCTCGGGGAGCTCATCCCAGTCGTCGACGGCGCCGCGGACGTCAACGTCCGGCCGGATGTAGGGGATGATTTCGGCGACGTCAACCTCCGAGAGGTCGGGCTGCCCCGGCCAGTCCGTCGGAACCGGCATATTCTGCTCTATTGAAAATGCGGTACGGCGGTAGGATCATAGTTTTTCAGCGGTCAGTTTGATGTTGTGAAGAGCGAACATCAGGATGATCTCTCGAAACTGTCGGTACCAGAACCGCGAACGCAAGGCGGAGTCTTGCGTTCGCTTCGTGGTTAAGTAGGACGTTTCTGCCATCCATCGTTGCGTGTACCCGCTGGCCCGGTTGAGTGCGTTATGCGCAGCAGCCATCGGTGTCGACCCACGGTGATGAACGAGGTAGTCGAGATTTAGCCCAGATAGCTCGTATTCGGTGTGCCAGTCCTGGAAGCCGTTATCGGCGACTACGGCCCGCAGGTCGTCCGCGTTCCGGCGGACGACCCGCGGGCCAGCCTTCGTATCGTGCTCTCGCTCAATGCAGCAATGAACGTCAAGCACCGCCAGAGACTCTGTATCAGTCAGTGTCGTCGCTTTGATCGTCTTAACCGTTCGATCTCGCCGCTGGAGGTAGTACTGCGAGGCTTGCTTGCGTTCGAAGAATGTGCTATCTAGGGCGACGTGTCCGGACTGGCGGTGTTGCTGCGCTGAAACGCGCAGCAACGCCCGCCAAACGTACATCGCATACCGATCGAGTGAGTGGTAGAACGTCGTTGGATCAGGCAACGCGTCCGGATGGAGCCCAAGACGTTCGCACACCTCAGGCATGAGACCGAGCCGATCGACGAGTTCAGTGAACGTGTGGCCTTCTTCCTTACGAAGACAGTGAGCGACGATGTGAGCCTCGCGGGGAAGCCCGCCGGAGGCGGGCCTCCCCGCTCGATTCCCTAACGCTTGTTTAGCTGCATGGAGTCCCTTTCCAACGAAGTCGAGGAGTGCGACTGCCATAATCGGCTTCTCGACCTCATTCCCTCAAATCATTACGGACTAATCCCGTCGCCGTCCGCTGTTTTCAATAGAGCACTATATTCTTGCCCTCAAGAAGCCGCTGAAGGCAGTGAGTAGGCAGGGTAGTTCACTTGGCGATACTCATTGAGAAGATTGGAACAGATCTGCAGTGTTACGGGAGTGATGGCGAATGGTACGGTGAAGGAGAGACGACAACCCTCCACCGTTTCCGGAGCTTTTGCTAATGGTGCGTTCCGAGAACCCACACTCCACCGTTTCCGGAGCTTTTGCTAATGGTGCGTTCCGAGAACCCACACTCCACCGTTTCCGGAGCTATCTCAAACAAAGGAGGTGGTGGTCCTAGAAAAGAGGTCTATATCACCGGAAGATTCCATGAATCGCATAGCGTGAACCACTAAAAAATAACATATAATATATTCATGATGAAGTTGCTCCGACAGTACGGTTACTGTTTCATTCACTTTTATTTAAAGCTTTGTCTTTTGCTAGACCATCGTCGAAAAGAGGGAGTACCTTTTCAAACGAAAGCTCCGGAAACAATGGAGTGAGGGTGTATTATAAAGAACGAAAGCTTAGGAAGTGATGGTGTGGGGTTGGTTTATAAGCATCTGAGCTTAGGACGCTTCGGAAGCTTAGGAAGCGGTGGCTTTATCATGTCATGTTGTATTGTAATCTCTCATGGGGATGTTCCAGCGGGATCGTCAAGTGTTCGCGGATGCCGAACCACTTGACGACTCGTATGAGCCTGAGGATATCCGTGAACGGGATGTGGAACTCGAGAAATATCAACGAGCTCTCCAACCCATCATCGATAACCGCCCGACATCGAACATTTTCCTGTACGGGAAGACGGGAACAGGAAAAACCGTCGCGACCAAATTTATGCTATCGCACTTGGAGAACGATGCTGCCGAGTACGATGACGTTGATCTCTCAACCGTCTGGGTCAGCTGTGAGAATCTTTCCTCGTCTTACCAGGTCGCAGTCGCACTCGTAAATGAGCTTCGTGAAAGCCAGAACAGAGATCGCATCAGTACCACCGGCTATTCCCAGCAACGTGTATTCGATATCCTCTACGAAGAACTCGATGCACTCGGTGGTACTGTTGTGATTGTCCTTGACGAGATCGACAACATCGGTGACTCCGATGATATTCTCTATGGACTTCCTCGAGCGCGGTCGAACGGTTATGTCAGCAACGTTCGCCCTGTGATCGTCGGTATCAGCAATGACTTCCAGTTCCGGGATAATCTCTCGCCGAAGGTCAAGGACACACTCGCTGAAAAAGAAATCCTCTTTCCGCCATACGACGCGAACCAACTGCGCTCGATTCTCGAACCACGCGCTGAAAAAGCGTTCTATGATGGCATCCTCGATGGAGACGTGGTTCCGCTTTGTGCAGCCTTTGCCGCTCAGGACACTGGATCGGCCCGACAGGCGATCCGTCTACTTCGTGAAGCTGGAGAACTGGCTCAGGCTGAAGATGCCGATATCGTGACCGAGGAGCACGTCCGGGATGCACAAGACGAACTCGAGAAGAACCAACTCTATGAAGGGATGCAAGAACTCACGACACAGGGGCACGCAGTCCTCTGTGCACTCGCTTATCGCCAGGCGCTCAACGAAGTTCCTGTCCGGTCTCGAGATCTTTACGAACGGTATATAAAGATATGTGATAGACTTGATGCTGATAGTGTGAGCGAACGGCGTGTTCGCGATCACCTTTCAGATATGAACATGCTTGGGCTCATTAACGTCTATGAACGGAACGAAGGGCTCTCGGCCGGCCGTTATCACGAGTACGAGCTTGATGTCCCGCTAAACGCAGTTCTTGAGGTTCTTCTCTCGACGAACCGGTTTAAAGAGGTGGCAAACATCATTCACTCAATGGCTAATGACAACAATCTCCTTCAGTCAGATATTTCTGATTATTGAGTCCGGGGCTTCGGTGATTGGAACAGTTCGATGGTCGCTGAAAGCTCCGGAAACGACGGAGGGTCCGGACTCGTTTAAGAGCTCCGGAGATTCCGGAGAAGACCTGTCACCAATTGGTATGGTTCATAAAAGCTGCTCACGTATATCTGTGCCGCATCTAAGTGTACTATGATAAACAACTCTAGTAATAATTCTGCGTGGGACAATTCAATTATTACTGATATTGGTTAGCCCCGTGACTATTGAACAAACAGATTGCATCGGCTATTGTGGTTTCGTCCAAAACACCCCCCCACCGTTTCCGAAGCTATGGATGGGGAACTATCAAACTAGTTATCAGTTCGAAATTTTGACTGTAGTTGTCGGCAGCTCTTTGTAGTGGTGTGATGAGCACTAATCTAGTTTATTGATAATTCGTTCAGCATCAGACGTGAACCATGCTGAACGAACCGCCCTCCAGTGCTTTGAGTGGCATTATATCTCCTCTGGGTCTATGTTCTGAGCTTTCTTCTATACTGTCTGTAGATCCGAAATGTTCGATATCATCGTTCGAGTACCTCAACATCTGGATTTGTACCCGTTGATCCGGCGACTGCTTTCGCACGCTCGAGCTCACGGATCTATCACTGAGCCTGCCGTTCGAGCGGTTTGGCTCGCCGACAACGTTCACGAGCGTCGTCGACAACGTCCTTGTCACCAATCGTGAAGCGCTTGTCACGGTGATCGATCTGCTCGAGCATCAGTACCGATTCTCGGCTTCGTCCACTGCAGCATCTCGAGCGTCCGCTTGGAGGTGCTCGTAGCGGACCTCACAGCTGTCCGAACAGAACCGACCAGAATACCCTGTCCGATCGCGAGCAGGTTCCGAACACGTCGGCATCCGACACTCATCGCGGTCAGTCATCTGGCGATTCCTCGGTTCCGGAACCGAGTTGTTTCAATGTTCGTCGACGCGATTGCTGTCTCTCGTTGTCTCATGGGTTGCTGCGGTGGGCTCCTTTCGAGCCCCCGCACCCCTTTCGGGGGTTACAAACCGTCTCGGGTGACGAGATCACTCCACAGTCAGTGGCTGAACGTGCCATCCGGCGCAAGGACAAGTCCCGTCCGGATCTCGAGGTCGACTCGGCGAAGATGCTTGCAGCCATCGTCTGGCTGGCGCTGCTCGAAATCAGGACAGGTACACGTTGTTGCCTCAATATCGACCTTGTAGGTGTTCCCGCTTTCACTCTTGACCTCGTAGAGCGGGCCCACTGTCGCAGAGCAGACGTCCAACTTCTCGTTCAGTGCACGGCGAGTTCGTGGGTCGTCGATCGAGTAGCCACCTGCCTCGAGTGCAGTCGCTGGCTGGCGGTTGTCGCAGGGGATAGTGAACTCGTCGCGACGGTTGCGTTCTTGGCCACACTTCCTGCAGCGCCAGTACCGTGTACGATACTCGTAGCCATCAGTGAGATTGAGTTCGTACGGTGTTGGCTCTGCGCCCGGCAGCCATTCGTCGATCGCGACAAGTTCGTGTCCGTTCAGTCGGGCAATGTCTCCTGGATAGCTGTGATCGCGGTCGCTCGTGTGCTCGTTTGTCGGTTGATCTCGATGCGGGTCGCTCTCGGGTGGTCGATTTGTACTCATTCGTGGCCTCGAGGCACACGAACATGCGCCTCACTCCTACTGGCGCACAAAGATTACCGGCGTAAGCAGATTAGGAGAACAGATCAAGCTCTCGGCTATCTGGCTGGTCTTTCACAATGCTCTCGGGCCGCTATCGACAATACTCGCAAACGCGACGTTCTTCTGAACCTGCTCGATTTTGACGGTGGGCTCGTCACCAGGTTGGGCGTCAGGGACGATCACGACGTAACCACGTTCGACTTTTGCAATGCCGTCGCCCTGATCGCCGACAGTCTCGATTGTTACAGTACGTACCTCACCTTCCTCGACAGGAGGTCCCGATGGGGCACGGTTCACGGTTTCCCGAGAAGGAGATTGCTGTGACTCTTGTTGCATCGATGACTCTGTCGAAGCTGGTGACTCAAGAATCGCTACACGATATGTTTCGTCAGCTGACACCGCTTCATGATCAACTTCACTCAAGAGAACTTCAACAACGTATGTTCCATTTCGTTTTTCGATTGGGGCGCTGAACAGAGAGCAAAGGGAATCGGGAATCTCGACCATTGAGTTTCTAGTGTTCAGTTCCCACGGGACAAGTAAGTTTCAGTACTTCACAAAGCTGGTCCTCGTAGACGTGGATTGCATCGTCTGCTTGCTCAATAGTAGACACACCCCGCTTAAAAAGTTAATAAAGAAGGAGATTAGAAATTGATCTTCTTGTAATTCTGTTCGAATTGTGCAGTATTGACATCGATCTCTGCCATGGACATGATGACTTGGTATTCTTCGAGGATGCTCGGAAGCTCGGTAAGGAAATCTGCTAAGTCGCTCTTGTTGCGTGATATCAAATTTGAAGGAAGCTGTCGACGAACTTGAGACCGGCCTGCAGTGACGCTTTGCTGCGTTCAGGAATACCTTCGACATCTGTCTCTCCGCGCCGCTCAACAACGTGGTAGAAATAGTCAGTTCAATCCAACAAGGAAGTACACTGTTCCTGTGAGAGAAGTGGATTCGACGGATACTGTTAAACGCCTGTCCATCAAAACTGCCATACAGAACTACGATGGCTGGCATTACAGATCCACGGCCACCACTTCCGGAGTGGATTCTCGAGTGCTACGACCGGCTGTGTACGCAGGCATGTCGGCCAGACCAGGGAGAAGACAGTGTTCCGCTGATCGACTACGACGATGCCACCGACATCCTAGTCGCCGATTCAGAGCTGGCACTCGAGCAACGGGACGTTGAGTACGCCCTTACTCGGCTCCTCGAACGAGGCTACTTCTACGAAGTCGAGAACGAACTTCGGATCACATCCCCAGAAGAGCAGTGTTGACGGCTCTTCGAAGAGCTATCCTGCGTATCGATAGATCAACACACTATGCCGACCTCGAGCCATTGCACTCGACTCGAGTCGGTCTTCCACCTCGCCACCCCATTATCGAAATTGGCCAGAGGAGACGCCTTCGCTCCGCTGGAGATCTACCTCATACTTGTCGAATACGGATTCGAATCCTTCGTCGACGATCTGCTGGACGAGTTCAGCGAACGAACTTCGATTTCCTGGATCCTCAACAAGCGACCGAAACGTACTCTCGAAGTGATGCCCATGAGAAGGCCGATCACGACTCGAGGTTTCGTGAGCGGCTTCGTGCAACACCACGAGATACAGGTCGTGCATCCAGACTGCACGCTGGCGGCTCGTCACTGCCGAGTCGGTGATCACGATGTACGTCCTGCCATCAGTCCAGGCATCGACACTCGCCTCACCGTAGTACACGTCTCGCTCAATCCCAAGCTCCTTTGCGAGCACCCGAGCGAAGCGGAGATAGCGCCGCTGATCAGCGTTCAACTGTGATTCGTCCTCGATGCGATGATAGCACGTCCAGACACCTTCTGACTCTGCTTGTTCGCCAACATCGAACGTCTCTGGCACCGCTATCGATGTATCCTCGTCAGTGGCGAGGTCGCGAAGCCGCTGGGTCGCCGAATCACTCGTATCGAGGACGACGTAACCACGCTCGACGAGTTTGTCCGCGCCTTTTTCGGCATCGCCGACCCACCCGATTTTCGGGGCCGCCTGGATCTCCTCGAGGCTGATACGGGACTCAGTCGCTAATTGGAACAGTTTGCGATCGGCCCACTGCTCGTCCGACGACTCGGATTCCATCGCCTCGATCATTACCTCCCGACTCTCAGCAGTCAGCCGGTCATCCGAGACGTCCACATACAGATCGTCACGAGCCTGCTCAAGTGCGTTGTTGATCCGCTGCCAGCGGTCACAGCCTGACTGGATATCGTTGCGGGCAAAGTTCAGCGTCAAGTTTCCCTTCGAGACGACAACCCCGCCGAGTCCGTATTCGCGTTTCGTCGTCACGTACAGGCCATTACTGTAGATATCGAGCCCCTCGTGGGGTGTGTACTCGAGTGCGAGAGTCGCATCGTCAGTTTCGCGTGTGAGCGACGGATGTGGCGAGTCAGCCACTGCCTCGAGTGGATCACCCTTGTCGACCGATTCGCCGTTGATTACGACCGAGACGCCGGTTCGTGACTGCACGTACGCGAAGCGCTTGCGAAGATCGCGAACGTAGCGCCGCCAGCGGTAACTGTCCGGATCTGGAACCTCGTCTTCGTAGTGATCGATCTCAACGAGCATCCCCTCGAGATGATGCTCAGCATCCACGAGTTGGCCATCGCGCCCACTGACGTCTGCCCACGGCCTCGAGTCGTGTCGATCTCGGTAGTCAAAGCACAGTGCGGTGCCATGACTCCAGATACGAACGGCACCCTTCGCGATGATCGCACCCTTGCCGATGCCCCACTCGCCGATCGTCTCGTCGTCCGACCGTTGCTTGCTTCCCGAACCCAGCACTGAGAGGTTGCGTCGCCCTTCGGTCGATTCGAGGTCAACACCAGCGCCGTCATCGAGGATGAGCGATCGTTCAGGCGAGATACTGACCAGCACACGGGATGACCCAGGACTGTCGATGCCGTTTTGGACCGCTTCACGGATCGCGTCTGTGAGATCCGCCATCTGATCTTCGATAAGGTACGTTGCGACCCGCTCGTCAGCGGTCATTGTCACGGTCTTCTCGGTCGATGGCTGACTGGCCGGCCTCGAGTCAGTCGCTTCGTTTGTGGCGAACTCCGATAACGTCGGATGTTCTGTCATGGTGTCCACCCCTGTGGCACCATAGAAACCGAACCGTGCGGTCACTTGGAAACAGGCATGAAATCCGGTTCGACTTGGCGCAGTCTTCCGGTATTCTCGAGGAATGAGTAGAGATCGTCGTACAGGTCAGTGTCTTCGTCGGTGCCGTCTGGGATGAACGCAACGTATACCAGTCGCCAACGATCACACAGAACCGTTGGGTGCGAATCATCACGACGTTCAACCGTCGAGGACCATCAAGGGGACGCTCAAGGAAGCCTGTCTCGCCCGCTGCATTACTCCGAACCAATGAAATGACGATTGCGACTTTTTCGTTCCCCCGGAATGAATCATCGCATCAACTGTGATGACTCTTCCAGAATCAAGTTGCACTGCTAACTTTTCTCGAATTCCGCTTTCTTAGGCTGTGTCTGTCTCAATGACTCCGATTTCGGCGCAGTTGAAGAGTACGAACCCAACTGCAACGGCGTTCGAATGATGTCCACGAGTGGCCGCGAGTGAGCGGCCAACTGTGTGTGCAGCGGGATCCGACATCTGTCTGGATCAGCTGCACTCTAACGCATGTATTCAAAGGAGAAAAATCATGCTTCCAATATAGTTTGGTTCCGTCGCAGAACTAGCGCAGGAAGTGATTGAAACGGTGTTCGCTGTGTCGAAGATTGAGCCTGAGTACCGCCGATGATCATAGTAATCGTCTCTGAGAAAGCGAAGTCCATGATACCGCTCAACACGCTCTGGTCTACGAAGAGAGGTCACGCCACTCCGTTCCTGTTGCCGTTTCCAGCTGTTCCAGAAACTGGTCTATGAGTTGGTCTTCAGTACCCGCTGATCCGGGTGCTGTGTCAAGCACGTCAATCGTTGCCCGTCTGGTGGTCTCCAGAGTTCCTTCCCAAATTTCGATATTGATAACGGCCTTTCGAAAGATGACGAGCAGTCGATCCGCTTGTACGGTGAGATAGTCGATTTCCTGCCGGTCAAGCGCAGCAGGGACATCAACAGGTGCCGTCAGCTGATATAACGTGGCCGATGCATCACTCATTATGGAGAGACTCACGATGCTCGTATAAGAGTGTCCGGCGTCCATCTGTTCACAGACGGTACGAGGCGGATGCCCCGACCCTTGTGCTGGTAGAGACTCCAGATTGAGGAAACCGCCCTGTCCGGGCAAGCGGTCGAACTGCTCCGTCGTCTCGAGACGCTGTTGGACTATTGGACCCACGTCGGAATCATGGTCGGTCTTTCCTTCCTGGTCCCGCCGTCGCTGTACGACGCAATTCGAGACGCCGGCCACGCCCACCAGCGATTCGTGGAGCTACGTCCTCGCACACGATATCGAACCAACTGACTGCGTGTAGGATACTCAGATATTTTCATCCAGCCGGGTTCAAGAAACTACTACGGACGAGATAACAAAGGCGTAGAGAGCTATGGGGGGATGTTTTGAAGCGTCTGGTGGTTACTGAAGGAGACGACGATATGATATATACATAAACTCGATCTAGCCCGACTGTGATCCAGTGAAGAGTGAATCGAGTACATTCGGATCGATGTAGTCGTAGAGCGGAGGAAGTTCTACTGGATCCCGACCTGTCTGTTTCGCAACTTCCTGGACGATATCGATAGAAGAGAGCTCACTGGTTGTCTGAATGCTCATAGACTACCTCACATAAAAATATCGGCGATCTGGTGGATGCTTGCTAATAATCATGGTGGTCAAGTCCGACCACGATATCGGCGTCATCCTTGGCTTCCTCCATCACCATATCGACCTCCTCTTAGGTTGCTTCCTCAAACTCGCTCTCGTCCATTCTATTCGCGTGTAAATCAACTAAGCGCTTCGACTGCCAAAGCGAAACGACCTATAGTGTCTACTCTGAAGTAGTACTACAGACAGTGAGCAGCGCAAAACAACGGCTCGAGGACTTGCCATCGAGTGCGAAGTTGGTCCACATGACGCTGGAATTCGAGGGAGAGTGCACACAGAAGGAACTTGTCAAGGAGACCAGGCTCTCATCTCGGACTGTTCGATATGCGATCTCTCGGCTTGAAGAAGAGCAATTAGTTGAGCAACAAGTGTCCTTTCGAGACGCCCGTCAGAAGCTCTATTCGCTTGTGGAGTAGTCCATAGTCCTCGTGGACTTCTGGGGATCCTTTGACGCCCTTGTCTTGGTAGCCTGTTCTACGAAGTCTCAAGTACGGCCACATCGGATGGTGTCACTACCACGCGGAACTCACTAACCGAGAACCGAATCTCGAGATCAGTCTGTGGGCCTGTCGAATCCACGACCCGCTCGAGGGCTTCGACGTCGATCATCCGCTGTAGTTGGTACTCGCCTCGATCGAGGCCCTGTTCCTCGAGTGCAGTGATGATCTCGAGCAAAAGCGGTCGATCACTCATTGTCGGTCATCTCGCTGACGACGTCGATGATCTCCTGGGCGGTCGAACTGATCCGTTCAAGCCGGTCGAGAATTGTCTCCGGCTCTTCTCCGTGCCACGCGGCAAGGTAAAACACTGAGCCGCTCGTATCCAACTCGAAGTGCCGTCCAACGATGTAACCGACCGCTTCGGCCTCGAGTTCACGTTTCGATCGCTCAGCCTCGTCGTCGACGCCACTGTGTAACAGCGCATGTGCGTACTCGTGAACGAGCGTGACAGCGAGATCTGCCTCGTTCTCACGATCATGGATGTCGACGTGTGGCTGTTCCGCTGGCCGATACTGGCAGACACCCTTGGCACTCCCATGCGACCAGTCCTGGGGTGATACGACCTCTACGTCTACTTCCAGTGTGTCTGCTGCCTCAAGGAGTGCGGGGACCAACTCGTCAGCCTGTCCCTTTGCTTCGGTCTCGAGGTCGGGCAGTGGCTCGCCGTCAGTCTGCGAAACATCGAAGACGGGCGCAGGTCGAAATCCCACGAGTCCCCTTTCCCAGCTGTCCGGAGGGGTTTCATCGTATTCACAGTCACTGCGCTCGTGGTACGAGGGCGAGTTTCCGCAGTTGGGACATCGCTTCGCAATGATCGGTGCCCAGATCCAGATCGCTGTCTCCCCTTCTTTCACATGCCGGTCGAACTCGTTTTGCCATGTTCGATAGCCGGCAACGCGCGTTGCATGCGGACACTGGAGTTTGATCAACAGCGTGTTTCGGTGAGAGTAGTCGTGGAAGCGACTCTGAACGTCCAACCACTCTGTGAACTGCGCGCTCGAGACGGCGTCATCGACCTCGTCGACGAGATCCTGGATCCATGCTTCGATCGTACTGTGCATCTCATCATGCCGGGTGTCCGAATCGTCGAACGTTTCCCGGGAGCTGCTGCTTGTAGCCATGTTCGATCACTGCTTCTCGAGTCGGATCGAGTCGTACTGAACTCGAGAAGACCTCCGCCCTTCAGGGGGTCTCAAAAATACGCCGGACTCGAGCAGCTAGAGAGTCGTCAGTCAGCAGGCGCCGGTTTCTCCACTTTGATCGGCGTGTCGTCTGGCGTTCTGCTCTTGTTCAGGAGAGACGCTGTGCCGATAAAAGTTCGCTCGAGTGTTGCGAGTGTTTTGGCACGTTGCTCATTAGGTATTGTCTCCGCCCTTATTGAGGCACGAAAAGCTATACTGCACTGTGTATCTTTCTACAGGTGAATACAGGGTACGAATCTTGCACCAGTTGCGGCCTGGACAGCCGTCATACAGACTTCACCATGAGAGCGTCCTGCATGTTGGCTAAACCTGGATTTTCAGTCTCCCGCAAGTAATTAAAGCGATACCAAAAATACTGCAAACAATGAATTCTCTCAATCTATTTCGAAGCTCACCCAAGACCAAGAAGGCTGGTGGTGTTCAAAGAGCCAGGTCCAACGGTGGGCTGCACCGCCAACTAACCCGCCGAGACTTGCTTGGTGGGACCGGGACTGCAATCGTCACCGCCCTTGCTGGGTGTACGAGCCCAGGAGGAACCAGGGGTGCCGCTCAAGGCGGAGCCGAGCACCAACCCGCCACGCTCAGAATGGGGACTATAACTGATTCGGAGCTACCAGCGAGGGCCCTCTATTCAATCGGTACCGAAGACGGTCCTGATCGACGGCAGGTTGAGCTGATAGACGAGATCCTTGACGGTGGAACGACGGTCGAACGTATAAACCCGCCATTCCCAGAAGACCAACACATCTACTACGATGACGCGGTCTACGTGCTCTTCCACGAGATCACCGAACAGATACCGGCCACGAGCTACCAGATCCGGATGGACATTGTCCAAGGGACGGTGGTCGAATCGGAAGCTGTCCATTTCTCCAACCTCCCGGCTGTCGACAGGGAGAAGTTTGCCGCCTACGGGTGGGACGTTGGCAGGAGTTTTGGATTTGGGACATCGATCCTCTACACCCACACCGAACATGAGAAATCAGCCCTCGTTCCAGAGTCGGAGTACTCGTACATCGTCTGGGAGGACGGCTCGGAGGCAGCGTGGTTCGTCGACAACTCCCACAAAACGACGCTAAACACCTACGAATACTCAGCCGAGAAGTACTCGACCGCCGCCGAATACGGACAGCGAATGCGCGATCAACTGGCGTTCGAGCTGGAGGGGCTCTCGGACGCTGAGACAGATATTGTCCAGACAGCCATTGACGAAAACCAGTACGCCGTCGACCACGAACAGACGCCTCCGCAGGCGTTCTGGTCGCTGGCAGACAGGTTCCGACCACAGGAACAGGCACACGGTCTCCAGGAGGATGGAGAGGGCGACCTAAGTGGCCCCTATCTCGTACGCTACGGCGGTGAGATCTACTGGACGGTGCTGTTGGTCAAGGTTGAACGGACAGAGACACACACCGTTGGGTGATCACTTCGTTGCGATTGTGGTGCTTGGGCGACGAAATCTCGTCGAAACATCTGCTTCAAGTTCAGACGCCGAGTACTGGAAGAGAGTAGCAATTCCGCTTCCTCAGGCGAACCGAGCTTAATCGATATCCAACAGGAGTGTTACAGATATGTCTGTCTGTAGTACAGAGTTGATTGACGTTTTCTCCCAGAAAGAGCAAGGTGCATTATTTTACTATCCACGATAGAACAATATTGGCAATGGGGGACAATATAGCCGTCGGAAATCGCGCTGGTCGCGCTGGAAGAGATGAACTCGATAGTCTCGCCACACGGGCACTAATTCAAAACAAGGTGATTATCCGATGAGTGACCTTCCTTCACGCACGACCATCAAGCGATGGTTAGTCACGACGAATCACAAAGATATCGGAATTCTATATTTGGTGACCTCTCTGTTCTTAATTGTCGTTGGCGGTGTCCTTGCGCTGTTGTTCCGTGTTCAGTTATGGGAGGCTAGAGGTACTGGATTTCTCACGAACACTGAATTCAATCAGGCCGTCTCGGTGCACGGTATGCTAATGATTTTCTGGGTGATTTCACCACTCGGAGTTGCCTAGGGCAACTACGTTGTTCCGCTGCAAATCGGTGCAAAAGATATGGCGTTCCCGCGTCTGAACGCCATGAGTTACTGGTTTTACCTGTTCTCGGGGCTGCTCCTCCTGCTCTCGTTCTTCCAAGGAGTCACATGGGCCAACGGCTGGTATATGTACGCATCGTTGAACATCCCCATCTATAATCCCGGATATACGCTGATAATGGGTGGAAATTCAGCGATCCTCGCGTTGACGCTGTTCGTCATCTCAGTCACCCTCAGCTCGGTAAACTTCTCGCTCTTGTATAGAGCTACGGAAAGCCCCTATAGTTACACTGAGCCGGCCATAATCTGGGAGTATGTCTTCTGCTCAGCCGGCGTTCGGCGCGATGTTTCGAGAGCTGATCGAGTTGGGCGTCGTCGAGATTGACACGGAGCCGCTCGATGCGGGCATCGAGCGGCGACTCAAGGAATTCTGGGAGAATACGTCCTGTCCACGGTGCGGGCACACCACCGTTCAAACGTGGCCGCATCTCGACCGCGTGTGGTGCCGTGACTGCAATTTCAAACCGGTCTACACCTACGGAACGCCGTTTCACGAGAAGTACCTCTCCAGTGGCGAGGTGCTTCTCGCGTTCACGCTCTACGCCGATACATTGCTCAGTATCAACCAGATCGCGCCGTTCCTCGGTCGGGCCCACAAAACCGTTCATATGGCGATTCGGGAGGCGGAAGCCGCGATCCATCGCGGCTTCCCCGTCGTCTGGAGCCTCCTCGACCAGACGATCGATGGACCGACGCAAGTCGACGAATCTGGCATAGTCTGTTCGGGCTACAAAGGACAAGAGCCGCCGCGGAGCAGCCGTTCTCGCGGCGGTTCGTCCCAGACAGGGCGCTCACGCTGGCGAGATCGTGCGAGCCGCCACTACTGCCAGCGAACGAATTATCGCGTCCAGACGCTCAAAGTCACAAAGCTCGTCGATACAGCAATGCAGGCTGTACTCGACCTTCACTGTTCGACGACGTTAGAAGGCAGTGACGCGGATCTTTGTGAGCAGATCGCCCGCCGGAACGCGGGCGATCTGCAGTTACTGGCTGCTGATAAGGGCTATGACAAGCAATAACTCCGCGAACGACTCCGTGAACTCGACATTCGTCCGCTGATCAAGCACCGGATCTTCGCGCCGTACGATCACGCACACAACGCCCGCATTGATGAAGATCGGTACGCTCAGCGGTCAATGGCCGAAACCGTCAACTCAGCCGTCAAGCGCTCGCTCGGCTACGCCGTGCGAGCGCGTAGCTGGTATCGAAAGTTCCGTGAAATTGCTCTGATGTGTGTCGTCTACAACATCAAACGTGCCGTCAAACAGTGAAATCCTTCGCCTTACAGCGATTCAACAGAGCCGATTGCTTCGATCAGCCCAGCCATGATTAGTATTCGAGAGCACTACTACCAAAAGGATTTCGTCGAATGCCTTCGGAGGCAGATACGAGGAACGAATTAGTTCGAGGTACGCAGTCTTTAGGGATCAGCTGATTCACACGGAACATATCTGTAGAAGAGAATTTCTACAGAGCCGCCCAGGCTAAAATCCTTGATGTTCCCTATTTATGGCTGACTGGAATTGCTTCAGTTCGGTATCTGTCGGCTCACCGACAACTGCTCTGGTATTAGTCATGCTCTTTGTTTCAATCCCACGCATCGCTTCACAGAGGTGTGTCGCATTTAATTCCACAACCACCATTTCTGCGTCAATTTCATCGGCAAGTCCAGAAGCTATGTCAGAAGTTAATTGTTCTTGCATTGTTAGACGGCGGGAACGCCAACGAACGTAGCGCGTAAGTTTTGAAAGGCCGATAACCTGCCCAGTTGGGAGATACGCTATGTTTGCTGTACCGAAAAATGGAAGCAGATGATGTTCGCAAAGAGAGTATACCGGAATTCCTGTCTTAACAATGAGATCATCAGAGTGAGAGTTGAAGGTCCGCATAGTAGGCTTCGATGAATTACGCTCTCCGTTTGTGAGAGTTATGAGGGATTCTGGTACCCGGCGTTTCCATGTCTCAACTAAGTCTTCTCGATCAGGATCTTCGCCAATTCCTTCGAGGAGAAGTCTGACACCTTCTTGTAGCTTCTCTTCGTCAATACGATGGTTTGCTTCGTCGCTACGCTGTGGTAACTGAGAAGGTTCGTTGGTCATTTTGAGTATTGGTTTGTGTTTTCGCCAGTAATTCTCTTCAAAGCTCTCATTCACTACTGGTTATTTGGCAATAAAAACCGGCTCCTGATAACCCTTTCATCTTCCAAACGGGAGAATATGTAGACTGGATAACGTGTGCATTGCTAGAGTACATAACTCTACCTTCCAGAAGGAGAACATTATCAGAGATATTTCAATAAACATTCAACAAGATGCGGCAAAATTGACAACCGTTATCTCTAATTTCCCGAATGTTTTCATCGATGTCATGGACGTACCTCCTCATCGCTGCCGTCTTCGAGGTTGGGTGGGCAGTCGGCCTTGAATACACAGAGGGATTTACCCACCCCGTTCCTAGCGTGTTGATTATTATCGCGATGATTATCAGTATGGGATTGCTCGCACAGGCAGTCAGAACTCTCTCTATCGGAACTGCCTATGCTGTCTGGACCGGCATCGGAGCAGTTGGGACCGCTATCGCCGGGATCATTCTTTTTGGCGAACCGCGAAACGTGATGCGATTTCTCTTCATCGGTCTCATTATCACCGGCGTCGGCGGACTGAAACTTACCTCTGGTCACTGACCGGTTCACCGTCTATCGATTATCCGTTGCAGTCTCCCACTGAGGCTGCCATTGCTCTTGGACGGAGCAGATCATCTGCTCGTCGTTCACCTGAATCGTTCCGAGAATCGAGTTTTGATTGAATGGATTCGCGACGTATACGCAGATGTTTTGCTCGTCGACGACATCGTAGGTGTTGTAGAGTGTGGCCGCCGTCCGAAGCTCAAAATCCACGTGGACATTGAGAAGTTGATCCAGTTCTGCAACGAGCGAGTCAGACATTTCCTCAACAAACTGGTTCGTGAATAGGAATCGGACGCTGACATCATGATCAAGCGTATCGGCGAGGCGGTCAATCGTTCGTGCATACACTTCCTCAAAGCCGAAGAGCCTGCCAGCGGTCGTGGTTGCAGTGATGACGAGACTGTCGGTTGCGGAATCCAGCCGATCAGCCAATAGCTCAGCAATCTCGTCCTGACCGACGGTCGCAGGCCAGAAACGACTCTCCATCGGAGCAATGGTTTCCAATTGGGCGAGAACCTCCGCAGCAACCATTTCATACTGGGTTTGCTGCCGTTGAAGACGCGGATACGGGCGGTGAGTAACCGATCAATAGCACGGTCTGGTTCGACAGCGACATATGTTCGTGGGTGGTGGTCTGGCTGACGACGGACAACGTTCTGCGATTCGAGACTGGAAAGAACGTCGTAGATACGGCCCATCGGTACGTCACTCACCCCGGAGATTTCTTCGGCGGTACCGGACCCAAGCGTTAGTAGACCCCGATATGCTTTTTCCTCATAACTAGAGAGCCCGAGATCACGGAGGGTGGGCATACCCTGTTCTCGACTCTACACATGTGGACGCGCTTCACTCTGAAGGTTCACGGAGGGCAACACGGGTCATCTCCTTAGCGTCACTAATTATCACGACTTCCAACCCGTGTTGAGATGCAAGTTTACGAAGGGATTCCGGGCATGCTTCGGGTCAGCGTCTACAGCACCGCCGCTAATTGATAGAGTGTCGAGAATCCGCATCGAAAGCGGTTGATTCTCTCGCTTTAGTCTACCTTTACACGTAATTTTCCCCCTACCTATTCCCCCGATAAACCCGGGATTGCCGTGTCTCCACTTTCGAACTCAAATCCAGAGTAGCCCGCTTCCTGAAGTTCCTGTTTCACACGTCTCCAATCGGTCGTTGTCCATTCAATCGAACGACACCGACGATAAGCATTCCTCCTGAACATAGTGTTCTTCCCTAGAGCGTCTGGAAAGTAATGCAGCGGTTTGCTATGTACACGTGCAAACTTATCAGTTGATAATCTATCTAATCCTCTTTGTCAATAGTATCAAAGACGTTCTCAGAGGCGGGAAAAACACCGTCTTGAACTTCATCCACATAGGATTCTACCGCTTCGCAGATAATCGAATTCAGATCAGCATACTGCTTTGAGAGGCGGTATGATTCTTCACTAAGACCCAGTACGTCGGTTATGACGAGTACTTGTCCATCTACATATCTACCTGCACCAATCCCGATGGTCGGAATATCTACTGCTTCAGTAACACGCTTGCCAGTCTCTTCGGTAACAGCTTCGAGAACAAGCGAAAATGCCCCAGCTTCCTCAATCTGTTGCGCTGTATCAAGAAGAGCCTCAACCGTAGTTGAGTTCTCACTATCTCTACCCTGTATGTATCCTCCACCAATTTGGTTCATGCGTTGAGGAGTTAGTCCTATATGTCCCATCACCGGCATCCCGAGTTCAGTGAGCCGATCAATGATCTCGATAGACGTCTCTCCGTACGGTGCCGTTTCCAATTTCACTGCATCAGCCCCTGCTTCCTTCATAAATCGACCTGCGTTCTTGACTGACTCCTCCATGGAACTACCGTACGACAGAAACGGCAGATCGCCGATCACCATGGCATTCTTGACTGCTCGATCAACAGCCGCTGTATTTGACAATGCCTCCTCGAGTGTGACTGGAACTGTGTCATCATACCCTAAGTGGTTATCTCCAGCACTATCTCCCACGAGAATCATATCAATACCACCATTATCGACTTGGCGGGCGATTGGGGCGTCGTATGCGGTCAGCATCGTCAAACTCTCTCCGTCTTCATACTTTTCATGAATGTCGGGGATTGACACACGGTTCATAGGGGACAGTTCGCACGACTCCACTTTAAATCCAGCATAATACCTGTACTGAGCGGTATGTGCTTCTTCTGTACTTGCCGCGATTTTCACACCCCACTCTGAATAAAGAAACCGTACTACCAACTACTGTTATTGTGACAAATGAGAATGAGCCAATCAAATTTGCCTATACGTCTTCGATGTACTGACTCTCCCACTCACGGCGGGCCTCGAGTTCTCTGTATCCCCGATCAGTGATCGTATATGAATTCGTCCGTTTGTCGAGTGAGCCTTTCTCAACCAGCCCTTTTTCGACGAGCGTATCGAGATTTGGGTAGAGCCGTCCGTGGTTGATCTCTGTTTCGTAGTAGTTTTGGAGTTCATCTTTTATCGCCAAGCCATGAGGCTCTTCATGGCCAGCAATGACGTACAGCAAGTCGCGTTGGAAGGCTGTTAGATCATACATGGGGATGAATTTCTCGCTCACAAGAATAAAACTGCCCGTTTCCAGTGGGACTCTATCGACGATCTTCCGCGATCAGCGCTGGATCTCGACTGGATCTTTCGCCAGTAGATATGCGTCTGGATTGCCTTCTTCATGAACACAGAGCCCCGCTCGAGTAAACGCCACTGCCAATCGTGGTGCATGTCCAGCAGGAGCTGGGATGTGATCGTGTTCAAGGCCGTGAGCTGGAAGAACGAATTCAGATGTCATAGGATCGTTTCTTGGAGAGACTACTCCTGGTCACAGGAGCCTGCAATGAGAATTGTCACGTCTCTTCTGCTGACTCGCCATCTGAGATCTCGGCGTAGGTCATACAGGAGGGACATCCGTGGACGTTATTCTCATCAACGGCAAAGACACGGACGAAGGTTGAGGTAACATGACTTCCACAGTTGGAACATTCAGTCATATTGATTGATTAGTTTCAATGTTTAGGATTTAGCATCCTTGATAGGGTCGGCTAAAGATCTTTACCGATCGAGACGGTAATCCGATGAAATGGGTCGGTTCGACGATATTACTCTGGAGGAACTCCATGAAGTGCGCGAACAAACGGAAGGGGAGAAGCCGCGAGAACGCGTTCTCGCGGCGATTGGACGCAAGCAAGGTGCGCAGATCGATACCCTCGCTGAACGACACGGGGTTGTCGAGAAAACCATCCGAAATTGGCTCGATCGGTTTGCCGAGCAACCGATCGAGCAGGCTCCGTACGACGCTCCACGCCCTGGCGGCCCCTCAAAACTCACCACAGAGCAGCGTGAGCACCTCGAAGAGGTGCTCCAAGATTCACCTACCGAATTGGGCTACGACCAACAGGCTTGGTCGCCGAAGCTCCTCCTGCATTACGTCGCCCGCGAGTATGATGTTGAGTACAGCGATCGCCATGCACGCTATCTCTTGAGCGAGGCTGGGCTGTCCTGGCGGACAGCCCGGCCTCGCAATCACGAAGCCGACCCCGAGGAAGAAGCGGATTTCCAGGAGACAGTCGAAAAAAACGCGACGAATTGACCGCCAAAACGGTCGTTGTTGTGGATCAGTTCACCAAGCGTGTGGGCACCGTTCAACGACATGGATGGTACCCGATCGGGTCGGATCCAACGATAGAGACGTCAAATTCCTGGGAGAAGGTGACAGTGCTCGGCGCTGTCACCGACGACGGTGACAGCTTCTATTGTTGGACCGAAGAAAGCCTCACGCGCCACCACGGAATACGCCTACTCGAAGCACTTCAGGGAGAATTTGGCGAGGAATTGGTAGTATTTCTCGATCGTGCGGGTTACTTCTATGCGAGAGATCTCTGGGAGTTCGTGAGTGGTGAGCGCGAGACCGAAACTGTCTGCGACAGTTCGGTCTCGTGCGTTTGTGGAGAGAAGCTGGATGTCTGGTATTTTCCATCAAAACTCCCCGAACTCAACCCGGTGGAAGGATGTTGGAATCAGCTCTACGAATGGTTCAAGCACCGGCTGATTCCGGATCTCTCAACGCTGAAAGAGTCCATTCTGAGGGGAATCGATACAATTGATGAGCCGAACATCTGGAACTATCTCTGTTCAGCTGAGGGGTAAAGATTCGTCACCGGCCCTATGAGTGTTACGTAGTTTCCCTACACTGACCACTTCGCTAGTCATCTTCTTGAATATCCCATCTATAATCACAACGGCAGATAGAGAAAATCCGAAGCTTTACGTTTGATTATCACTATACAGATAACCACACA
>NZ_PDBS01000003.1 GCF_002572525.1 Natrinema sp. CBA1119
GCGCGAGTGTCCGTTCCCCGACTGTGAGTGGGCCTACGAGTACGCCCCCGACTACGACGGCCGACTTGAGGCTGACTTTCGCTCGGAGATGCACTACGAACGCGAGCACGCGGGCGAAGTGCGGATCAAGGTCACACTCGAGACGGCCCAGCTACTCGGCGACCGCAACCCGATGGCCGTCGCCGAACACGCCCACGAACGGTTTGCGGACAAGACGACCGCTGGCTACGAGGTCGCGTATGCATGTGCGGAGGTCACGGAGGAAGCGGACGATCACAGCGTACTTGCGGAGGACGACGATGCCGAGTAACGACGGCCTCGTGAATGCCGCGTTCCGCCTCGTGTCCGTCGCCCTCGTGGCCCCGATCGCCCTCGCGTTCGAGGCTTACGACCGCCTGCGTGGGCGTGACGCCGAGCCGACGGCCACTACGCCGAGTACCGTCGAGGACGCCGAGCCGACCGAGACTGACGACGCCGACGTTCCGATCCGAAGCGATACGACGGCCGCCGATCTGCTTGAGGGGTTCGATGAGTAGCCAAATCCCCGAGGCCGCTACGTGAATTTCTACTGCCCGGAATGCCAAGCGAACCCGGACGAGATCGAGGTCGTGTTCGACCGCGAGGGCTGGTCGGTCCTTCGGCACGCCTACTGTCTCACGGCGCTCAACGCGGCGATCGACGACGCCGCCCAGCCCGTCGCGGCGAGGCACCTACCGGAGGGGACGTTCGACGACCGGCTGTTTTGGACGGAGGACGAACCGTGACCGACGGCTCACTCGAGGCGGCCACCAGTTCGGTCGTGATTGTCGTCACGCTCGCGGCGCTTGCGACCGGCACGTTCGACCTCCGGTTGGCGGCGGCCGTGCTGCTCGTCACTCACGCCGGACTCGGCGCGCTGGTCGCCCGACATTATCTCGCCGCTCGGTAGACTGCTTTTCACTCGTGACACAGGGTGTCTACAGGCTGAGCAGGCCGAGTGCCTCGGGGCTTGACCCCGAGGCGGTTCACGAGGAACTAGATTACTAGAGGGTGTCATAGAATACTTCACAAGGTATTGTTTTCGTAGGTTCCACGGTGAATCACCCGTTACATCGTTCCTGTCTATTGATCGTCATACTCGTTACAGACCGAGGCGGAAGTCTGCAGATAGTGTTCTATAGGGTGGTGGCTTCAGTTGTCGGAGTCGGTCTCTTTGGACGATTCAGAGTACCCGTCGTAAATCACTCCGCTCTCGCTGAACTCCAAATTCTATACCTTCGCCTTTCCGCAGTCCGTGCATTGGAAGCCAACGACAATTCTATTATCGCCACCGCCATGTCCGACACCTTTTATTTCCCATCGGTGTTCGTCCTGTTCATCTACCATTTGCAGTTAGCCACTACCCCCAGAAAAAAGTGTTGGGGAAATCACCCAAATACCGCAGTAACATTCTTAGTTGTTAATAGCTCACCCTGCATCTATCAATTCAAGAGGGGTATGTGAACTGTTCTATGACACCCTCTTACTAGCCTACTGCTTCGGCAAACACCTTTCAAGGAGACAGCCGAAGTCCATGCTAACATATACCGTATGCGCTCACACAAGACCTACCGCCGCTGGCATGAGAGACAGGAAACCAAACCCTGCGTCAACTGTGGCGTCTATTTCGAATCCGGGCATGCCGTCGAACTAACGCGCGACGGAACGGCCCACGTCGACTGTGCTGACCCGTGGAAGGGCTATTTCGCGACCGACGACTAGCGCACTTTTCATTCGACACGCAGCGTCGCCCAAAAGCGGCGAGCCCGGCGTAGCGCGGGCAACGACTGACGCCGAGCGCTGGTGATGATGATCGGAGACAGACTGTCGCGCGTGGCGGACGCGACGAGTACGAATCCCACGGCTAGTGACACGTACTTTTTGGCCCGTGCGATTCCAACTATAACCTCTCACAAATCCGGCGAGCCGCGGGTAGCGACTGACGCCGGACGGAATCGGTAGAGCGATTGTCGCGCAGTGACACACAACGCGACATGTGAGTGTATCACACCCACCGGCACATAGCTTGGGGTCATGCCACTCGTTCACCGGAACCGTAGTGTGCATGGAAACGCCGCGAGCGGCACGGGAGAGTGGGAAACGCCCGCTCGCGGTGTACTGGTGGCGGTTCGGGAGTGTCGCGTACTGGGGGAGACGCGACAGTCGATGCAAGGCCCGCGAGCCGTTTGAGTGCGACGCCAACAGCATTTGGCCGGCCCGGCAGGTGCGTGGGGCTGTCTCCGCAACGGCTATGGAATAGCGAGCGAAAGCCCACGCTGGCCGTCGCGTCTGCCAGTCGCCTCGGGTCTGAACGTTCACCGTTTGGGGTTTCGTTCTGCCAACCCGGCCGACCGTCACGGCGGCGGTCACTTCGACTGCCGTGTCAGCGGCACGCAGCGGGGAGAACGAGGCGTCTATTACCGTATTACCGAACGGAGAACTACGTTACTCAGAAGTAAACTGTCTTGCTCGTCCTAATAGTCCAACTGCTCAAGCATATCTTGCACGTCGTGTGCGTCCACACCGTCCAAACTCTCCAAACCGTACTCGACTAGCAGCGGGTAGAAGTGACGATTCTTCTCGAGGTCCTCGCCGAACTCGCGTTCGTACTCGGCGCTGAGCATCTTGTAGCGGTAGCGCAACTCGTCGCGCTGGCCTTCGGGCAGGTAGAAGTACGTCCCGACCTGTTCGTCTTTCACGCGCTCGGTGTCGTCTTCACTCTCATCGCTTTCGTCCGTCTCGTCACTCTCTGCCGGTTCGTCTGTCTCGTCGGGTTCGGCTAAGTCGCCCGTCTCTGGCGTCTCGCCGGTCTGTTCCGCTTCGCCCGTTTCGTCTGTCTCGCTCGTCTGTGCTGGTTTGTCTGTTTCGGACGGTTTTGACGATTTGGACGCCTGCTCTCGCACGCGCTGTTTGGATCGGTTTCGCTTCCCCCGAAGGCGCTCGGCACGGTCGTCGCTCATGTACGCACCTCCGGTTCGGCGAATCCAAACTGGTCGTCAAGCCCAGCGGCGATCTCCAAGAAGACCTCGCACATGTCGCTTTCCGGGTTGTACTCGAGTAGCGAGACGCCGTCCTCGAGCGCGTATTGGATGTCCGCACGCTCTCGCACTTCCCAGACGGGCACGTCGTCAAAGGCGTCGTTGATCCATTCGACCATGTGCTGAGCTTGGTTCTTGCGCACGTCGATCCGATTCGTGACGACGCCGACCTCGTCGATCGTAATCTCGTAGTCCAACTCGAGCGAACCGACGTGATCGAATAGCAGCTCGAAGGCGCGCTTACTCGTGGACTCGGCCAGCGCCGGAATCAGGATGTTCTGGGCGGCAAACAGCGCGTTATCGGTGAGATTTCCCAGGTTCGGCGGACAGTCGATAATTACGTAGTCGTAGTCGTCTTCGACGTACTCGAGGAGCAAGTCGAGTTGCTCCCCGCCGCGACGGGACAGCGTCAACTCCGGCTCGGCGGCGGTCATATCGATGTTCGACGGAATCACGTCCATTTCCTCGTGTTCACGCACGATCTCGGTGACGCGCTCGCGGTCTTCGGGCTCGGTGAGACAGTCGAACAGGCTCGGCGGTGCCTCGTCGTAGGCGTCGGGCATCCCTAGGTCTTCGGTCGCGTTGCCCTGCGGGTCAATGTCGACGAACAGCACGTCCCGACCACGCTGGTTCAACGCCCCGGCGACGTTGATCGCGACGGTCGACTTCCCAACACCACCCTTCTGGTTCGTCACAGCTATCTTTGCTGGTTGTGCCATACAAACTCGTTTGGACAGCAGTGATATAAACGATGTGCTGACAGTCAAAACTTAGAATCAGTACTCGCCGGCCAGATTCCGCTGCCCGCCCTCGCGCTGTGCCCGTTCGTCGCGAGCGGCGGCGACGTTCTCCGGCGTATACTGTGGGAAGACCTCCGCGTCGGCCTTCCGATCGGCACACCGATCACAGACACGCCGTTCCCCATCCCGGCGCTCGAGCGTGACCTGGAGGAACACCTCGGGCGGCCCGACCGCGCCACACACGCGACAATAGGTCCAGTCGGGATAGCCGGCCACGTCGAGCGCGCACAGCTCGTAGGGCTCGAGGTCGGGCTCGTAGATATCCAACACGCGAAGCCGAGCGTTCCGAAAGGTTGCGTACTCGAAACCGGCGACCGGTCGCCAATCGCAGAGGTGGGCGTCTTTCCGCATCCCGGCCATATCGTACAGATGCTCGCGTGTCTTGCCGTCATTGTGACTGTCCTCTGGGTGCCACTCGCCGGTCGTCTCGCGGTCGCGGTGGGTCGTTTCGACGGGCATCTACGACTCTCCTCCGAGTAATCGATCAACCGATGGGTGGCGATCCTCGCACCAGCGCGTGAGACACCGGTCGCCGATCTTCTCGAGGCCACACGTTGGACAGACCTCACCGGGCATCACTTCCACCTCCGGGCAATTCGAGGACCACGTCAGCGGTCTCGCCCTTCCCGACCGTCTCGCATGTCAGGTGGCGGTGGTTGTGGGCGACCCGTTCGGCGATCTCCCGATTCGTCGCGGCGTCGAGACCGTCGCCGGCCTCGAGCGAGCGTTCGTACTCCACTCGCAGTTATCGCAGTAGGCGCGCATCGTGCCGTCGGCAGTGGGGACGGGACTACTCATCGGTCTCACCCGGTCGCTCCCGATTCTCCCAGTTCCAATCGTACTAGTCCGTACAGAACGGCGATTCTTCGGCGGGTCGCACTTCGATGTGGGTGCCCTTCCGAAGCTCTGCCCGGACCCACTCTGTGGTGAACATCCGCACGTTGTAGTCGTCGTACTCGTCGGGCCAGACCGGGACGCGGTGGCCAAACAGCATCGTCCGACCGGGCATGGCCTTCGGGTAGGTGCTGATACACGACCACATCCGCACGAGCACGCCGCGGTTGTTCTCATACGGCGTCGGCCGAAGCCACGGGGACGCACCGACGTTTCGGAGGACGATGCACAGCTCACCTTCCGCGTCGGCGACGGTCTTGACGGCCTCGTCGACGACCGCGTAATCGGGCCGGTTGCCCGGCGTCTCGCGGACCGGGATTGTCTCGCCGAGATCGACGCCCGCGACCTGTTGAACGGGTTCGCTAATCATCGGAATCACCGTCCGACTCCGGCGGGAGGTGTCGCTCGGCCCAGATCCGATGCTCGTCGTTGCACGGCTCACAGACGCGCGTCTTCGCCGTGTGCCCGTCCACGTTCTCGACTTTGACGAGATAGTCCGCACGCCGGCCACAGCCAAAGGCACACTCGCCACGATCGGGACCCTCGAGACGGACCGCGCTGGTCGGCATCGGTCCCCCGGCGCGTTCCCAGCGCTCACTCTCGCTACTCATCGCCCGGCACCTCCGTCTCGAGCATCGAGTAGTTCGTCTCGTCGAGACAGTCGCCATGCACGCGAATCTCGAGGTCGTCACGAATCGTCTGTGCGAGGTCGTAGTCCGCGCCGTCCCCGCCGACAGCCTCGAGTGCATCCGCGACCGCGTCGGCCGCTTCTTGGTCCGAAATGTCGAACTCGGCGGGCACGTCAGCGTCGTCGGGAATCCCGAACTCCTGCATGACGAGTCGCTCGCCCGACGACATGTCGATGGGCTTCCCACAGAGGTCACAGCGCCCGGCGTTCTGTTCGACGGCGTGCTCGCTACTCATCGGAATCACCGTCCTCGATGTACCGCTCGAGATTGGCGCGCCGAAGCACGTCGTCGGGCACGTCCGCGGGTGACGAGTACGCGAGCACGCTGTGGATCGCCGACCGGAACCGCTCGAGCCGGAACGACTGTGCGAGACACTTCCCACACGGCTTGCAGTTGTACTTCAACACGGCCTCGGCGGCCGTCTCCGCGTCGACGCGCGACCACAACGAGCCGTCGGGCAACCGCTGGCCGCATTTCGGGTGGTACTCGTAGTCGTACTCGTCGTGATCGGCTTCGGCCCGTTCGTGGACCGTGCCCGACGACGAGGACACGAACCGACAGTCGCCAGCTTCGAGGATCGTGTCGCCGTTCGGGGCCGTTTTCGCCCGGCGCTCTGGGCGCTCTGGTTCGCTACTCATACTCGCTCCCCCGCGTACACCTCGAGATACACCTCGGACACCGAGTACGCCTCCGTACTCTCGAGGGCCACCGTCTCGGCGACCTCGGTCAGCGCCGTCGGCGTCGGCACGTAGCCGTCGCGCTCGTGGTATTTCAGTACGGTACTCCCGTCGCAGTCGTAGAACCACTGCCAGCCCGTCGTGGGGTCCCCACAGCGGAGGACTTGATCCTCGCGGAGGCCGGCGAACGGATCGGCCCGCCGCGGCGTGGCGTGCGTGGTCGTCGAGTCTGCTTCGATGCTCATGTCTGGATACTCCGATTCCGGCGGGCTCGCGTGTGCGAGTCGCCCGAATCCTCTGTTATAGGATTTGTGAATAATATATATATATATATAAGTGTTATCCCGATAGACGGGGCGCTCGGGTATGCGAGCCGCGAGAGAACGGGCGAATCGCACATTCTGAAAATGCCCCGAATCGCTATCTGTCTCTGTGTGGTCACTCCACATGGCCGGTCGGACGGTCCGGCCAACAGGAACATCCAGGGAACGGGAGACACGGCTTCGCGTACCACCTCCCGCGCCTTTCGCCCTCGAAAAAGAAACTCGCTATTCTTCGTCGTCCCGATCGGGCTCGCGAGCCGCGCGGCCGGCGGGCGTGTCGGGCCACTCGTCGCGTTTGTACTCGCCGCTGTGGGTTCCGTTGACGTGCTCGAGGAGTTCGGCGATGCCGCCGGTCGTGCACGCACAGTCGGGCGACGGACAGTCGTAGGTCTTGGCGTCGGTCATTGGGCGGTGGTAGGGACGTGGGGAAGATCAGTACCTCACAAAGCCGGTTAGTTAGAACGTCTGCTTGCTGAAGGTGTGTTCAAGACCCAACAAGCAGACAATGAAATCCACGAAGACGAACTCCTTAACTTTCTCGTCAACCGGCTTGACGAGGAAGTTTCGCTCGGCCTTTCGAAAAACGCTGAAATAGATGCTGAGGTCATCTACGAGGTCCTCGTCGGCGCGTGCGCCGACGGGACCTCGGTCTCTACGTTATGTGGCTCTAGCGAGAACTCACCCGCAGCGAACACGATTCTCTATCATCTGCGGACGAAGTTCGAGCCGGAACGGCTCGAACGAGTGGCTAACACACTCCTTCGGCAGGATGTCGTCGAATTGCTCCCCGAGCAGGTGGAGGTCTGCGCAGACCTCCACCTGCGACCCTACTACGGTGACGAAGCCGACACAGACGGCCTCTACCACTCCGAGGCCAAGCGCGGAACCACCGCCTTCCACGCCTACGCCACACTCTACGCGCGTGTGAAGAACAAACGCTACACGCTGGCGGTGCGCCGTCTCGAAGACGGCGACACCGCCAGCAGCGTCCTCGCTGAGTTCCTCGGCGTCCTCGACGGCCTTGACACCGAAGTCAAGGCCGTCTACCTCGATCGCGGATTCTACGACAGCAAGTGTCTCACGTTACTCCAGACGCACAACTACGCCTACGTTGTCCCGATTATCCGGTGGGGTGAGACGATTCAGCAGGAACTCTCGGAAGGATGGAGTCGCGTCATCAACCACGACCTGACAGGGAAACTCGACGGTCACAGCTGGACCGTCGAGTTTCCGGTCTACATCGACTGTACGTACCTGAACGGACGGTACGACGAGAACGGCGTGGCGCGTCACGGCTACGCCGCTGACGCACCGTTCATTGACACGCCACGCGACGCTCGATACCATTACTCGAAACGCTTCGGTATCGAGTCGAGCTATCGCTTGTCCGAGCAAACGATAGCGACGACAACAACGCGAGACGCGACGGTGAGACTGCTGTACGTCGTAGTAAGTCTGCTGTTGCAGAACGTCTGGCGGTATCTCCACCACGAATACGTGGCGACGCCCCGCCGAGGCGGGCGCCGCCTCTGGTGGTGGCCGTACAAGGAGTTTATCAATATGGTTCGACGGGCTGCGTGGACGGCCCTCGCGGTGCGTCGGGCCGTCCCCGCGAACCGGCCACCAGACGACCGGTTCCACCGGTAGTCACCGACCAGGAACGCCGCCTTGTGAGTGGCTACGCTGTCGCTGTCGGCGGCGGTCAGCCGCCGACGCGACAGCTCCGCCTTCGAACAGCGTTGTTCAACCGCTATCGGCGACTCATCACAACAGAACAGGTGACTCAGGTCAGGTGAACTGGCGATGCTTTGTGAGGTACTGAAGATAGGTGGCGTGGCTCGAGGAGGAATACCTAGCCGGTATCGAAAAGAACGACCCTCGTCTACTGTCGTGTGCCACTACGCTGATCGACTAGATAGACCGTTCTTTTCGGGAACGTTCACTTTCACTCCGGTGGCGGTACTTTAAATACTACACGGTCCGAACGTCTGTTTGTAGAATGACCGAGAACGAATCCGAGCCATCCGACGAAGACCACGAGGCCGAAGAACCGCGGACAGAGTCTGGGCCATTTGGTCCGTCAATCTCCCAACTACAGCGGATGCAGCACCTGGGAGATATGATGGAAACGGCAACCACCATCCGTCTTTAGTTAGTCGAGGAACCGCGTGACAGCAGCGGCTTATCGAGGCTTCTTTTCGAGAGGAATGAGGAGGCGGCAAGTGTGCACCAAGACGCCTCCTCATCGAGAATCATGCGTCGGCTCACTACACTGTTTCCCTCTGAGTTCCTCGAAGAGCACGCCGAGGAACTCGGCGTGGTCGAACGCGATAGGAAGGCACAGATGCCTGCCCTCGTGTGGTCATTCGTGTTCGGCTTCGCCGCAGGCGAAAGCCGAACACTCGCTGGCTTCCGGCGCAGCTACAATGCCACTGCTGATGACACGCTCTCACCTGGCGGATTTCATCAGCGGTTGACGCCGACTTTTGCGGAGTACCTGTGCGACCTCGTCGAGCGTGCCATCGACGAGGTCGCTGTCCCTGAGGCTGTGGACGTCGATGTTGACCGATTCCGTGACGTGATGATTGCTGACGGCACGGTGTTGCGGTTGCATCGACTTCTCTCAGAAGAGTTCGAGCCACGAAGAGGGGAGCAGGGTGGAGCGCGGCTCCACCTGCTCCACAATGTCACCGACCAGACAATCGATCGTTTCAGCGTTACCGACGAGAAAGCACACGACAGCAACGGGTTCGACACAGGACCGTGGCTGGAAGACCGGTTAGTGCTGTTCGACCAAGCGTACTTCAAATACCGCCGCTTTGCGTTGATCGATGAGAACGACGGCTACTTCGTGAGTCGGCTGAAACCGAACGCAAATCCGAAGATAACGGCGGAATTACGGGAATGGCGTGGTGACGCCATTCCCTTGGAGGGCGAACAGATCCAGGATGTTGTGGACGACCTCCACCGGAAGTACATCGATGTCGAGGTTGAAGCAACGTTTCAGCGACGCGAATACGCAGGCACGGAGTCATGGGACAGCAAGAGGTTCCGTGTCGTCGGCGTCCGCGATGAGGACGCCGACGACTACCATCTCTACATCACGAACCTGCCAAGAGACGAGTTTCTGCCGTCAGATCTAGCAACAATCTATCGGTGTCGGTGGGAAGTGGAACTACTGTTTCGTGAGCTGAAGACGCAATACAACTTGGATGAGTTCAACACAAGCAAGGCGTATATCGTGGAAATCCTGCTGTATGCGGCGTTGTTATCGCTATTAGTGAGCCGTGATTTGTTGGATCTGGTCACCGAGCAGGCTGATGATGAGATCGTGTTTCCGCCGGAACGTTGGGCGGCGACCTTCCGGTCGCACGCCCAACTCATCCTTCATGAACTCAGTGAGTTCCTCGGCTACTCGCCACCACCGCTGTTAGAGCGACTGATCGAGGACGCACAGAAAATCCATCAGCAACGACCGATACTGCAAGAGACGCTCGCTACCGCTACACAACCGAGGTGTGAGGCCTAACTAAAGACAGATGAGGCGAGGACTTCCTTCTCTTTGGTTCCAACGTACAGGGTTTCCCCTGTGGCTGCAGGTTGGCTGAACGGCTCTCCTTCGGTCCCCTTTTGCCAGACTTGATCGCCTGTCTCTGGGTTGAGTGCAGTCACACCAGGAGAATCATTCGTGGTCACGAATAGGGTGTCACCATTGTGCGCTAGATACCCGAATGTCCCTGCTGAACTGTTGTGCGTCCAATTCTCCTTGCCGTTATGAGTAAACGCGGTGACGCCACCATTTCTGGTCGTCGCAAATACGCTTGTGTCGGTTGTAAGGACAGACCATCCGTTGCCGTCACCGAAGCTGACCTGCCACCGTCCATTGCCATCGCTTGCGTCGATCGCGTACAGGGTGGCTTCACCGGTTCCATATCCTTCTCCATCTTCCGTAAGGACGTAGACTCGATCTTTGCCGATGGCGGGCTGCGCGTTGACGCTTTCGTCAGTTTCGAACTGCCAGATTTGTGTTCCGTCCTCTAAGGACCGTGCTTCAATCTTTGATCCGAAGGCGATGTACACCATGCCGCCAGCAACAACTGGCGGATAGATGTCGCTCGAGACGGGAATTTGCCACTGTTGCGTGCCGGTTCTTACATCAACTGCATGGAGTGCTGTCGGCGATGCGTTGTATCCGACATCGTACTCAATGGCCAACACGGTGTCATCTGCGAGTACTGGTTGCCATGTCTGGAAGGTATCGCCCTCGTCGTACGTCCAGACTGACTCACCGGTTCGCAGATCAACTGCTTTGAGATCTCCAGCCGCAATATAGGCTGTATCGCCATCGGTAGCCGGTGGTGTCGTTTCGCTATGATCGAATGTCTGGTCCCAGAGGATCTCCGGCTCATCCGTTGGTCCATCACCTTCGGTACCGCCAGTCTGGCCAGCATCATACCCGTCAGTCGCCCAGCCAAGAGTGGGAATTCGAGGCGGCTCAACACCCTCGGCTGTGCCAGCAATGTGAGCCCGGAGCGTTGAACCACCAGCAACATATACCGTCTCGTCAATAGGGATCTGTCCGTCAACGACATCGTCATGGACACGGCGCCACAGAATATCGCCAGTGTCTGCATCAAGCAGGAGGACTTCCCGGTTGACAGTTCCAATGAGTACTCCGGCGTCGGTGACCGATGGCAGTGATGATGCAGCACCCATCTCGGATTCTCGCCATGCTCGGTTGCCGGTCGATTTTTCAAGTGCAGTTACTCCAGCGCCATTCGTCGTCGTGACGTACACGAGGGTCTCATTGGCGACGAGGTATTCGTAGTTATCTGCACTTTCGTTGTGCGTCCACTGCTCGTCACCGTTATGAGTGAGTGCGGTGACGCCACCGTTCGTCGTCGTCGCATACACTCGTTGGTCGTCGGCAACAACGCACTGGCCGTTGCCGTCACCAATCCGAGCGCGCCATCGTGCGTTGCCAGTTTCGGGATCAAGGGCGTAGAGATCTGCTTTGCCAGTTCCATACCCCTCGCCGTCCTCGGTGAGGACAAACAGTCGATCCTCTGTTAACGCTGGCTGTGCACTGGCTACTTCGGGGAGGTCAAACTGCCAGTTGAGTGAGCCACTGGCGAGGTTATACGCCTTGACTGTCCCTGGCGTCGCGAGATAGGCTGTCTCCTCATCCACGACTGGTAAGTGGGCACCGGCGGACACGCTGGTGTCCCACCGCCGGCTGCCACTCTCAGCCTCAATTACGTGGAGTCGGTCAATAGTGTTACTATACCCGGACTCCTGTTCAAAGGCAAGGACGAACGGCCCGGCAATAACTGGCTGATCTCTGAAGAGGTCACCGTCATTGTATCGCCACTCGGGATCAAGCGTTTCCGCGTTAAAGGCAATTACTTCGTTATCGGCCGAGACGTAAAGCCGGTCACCGTCAGACGCCGGTTCGCTCGCTGGAGCAGTCTCAAAAGTTTTCCACCAGTCAAGCGTCGTTCCCTGATCGCCTGTCGGTGGTGCGGCTGTGGGGTTGTACGCCGTCGTTGCCGAGTCGTATGCGCTCCCAGGCCATGTTCCTGCCTCCGGCGATGAGATCGTAACTGGAGATGGTGCCCCGCTCGTATGCGCCCGGATCGTTCCGCTAGCACCCGTGACGAACGTCCGGTCTTCCACAGTAACTGGTTGGTTGACACTTCCATCATGGACGCGACTCCACTTAACAGACCCATCAGTGGGATTAAGCGCGTATACTTCGTCGTCAGTCGTCCCACGAATACTCCTGCATTGGTGATTACCGGCCGGCTGGCAGTAGCGCCAACGGCCGTATCCCAGACTCTCGAACCGTCACTGAGGCTGAGACCGGCGATAAGATTGTCTGCAGTGACGTAGAGTCGATTCTCATCAATTGCGAGATGATGGAACGTATCCGCAAACCCTGCTTCCGTCCAGATGACTGTCCCGCTCGTATCGAATGCAGTAACGCCCCCATTGCTCGTTACGGCATATAGACGGCCACCGTTTGACACAAGGTCTCTCGCATTGCCGTCGCCGTATGCCTCTGTCCAGCGTGCGACACCGCTGCTCGCATCAAACGCTATGAGATTCGTAGTACTGGTTCCATATCCACTCCCATCTTCCATCGTGACGTATAGCTTCCCGTCCAGCAAGACAGGTGAGACGCTCGCCGGTTGGTTAAGTTCGTACTGCCACTCTTCGGTTCCAGTGTCCAGATTCAGCGCGCGGACGGTTGAGCCATCAGCGACATAACACATCGACCCATCGGCAACGGGAAAGCGAGCACCACTGGAGACATCTGCCACCCACTCCTGACTCCCGTCGGTAGCGTCGAGAACGTGAAGTTCCGAGATAGTGTTGCTATACCCTGAATCGCGATGGAGGACGATGAGATACCCTCGACCACGATTGGTCGATCTGTGAAGACCTCCCCTTCATCATACTTCCAGGTAACACGGCCGTTGCTGATGTCGAGCGCAACTACTTGCGTTCCGTCAGCCACATACACCGTGTCATTCGCGATCGCCGGGGCAGTAACCGAGTTCCCACCGAGCGTCTCCCACCAGTCAAGTGTCGTGGGAGTATCTATCGGTCCATCCGTATCCGTGTTATACGATGATTGTGTTGTTGCCCGTCCGATTTGTCGCCATTCACCGACGACCACTGGATAATCACTGGTAACGGCACCTGCCGCCGTCGAGACACCCGCTGTGGTACCCACGCCAAGAGCACCCAGTAGTTTGAGCGTCTCCCGCCTCAAGATTCCGTCATCAGTCGTCATTTCGTCTCGACAACGGTAACCGAGAACATATAGATTTTCCGGCTCTCAACTATATTTGATATGAAGTCACTCCACTGTTAGAGCATGACTGAGCCCGCTGCTAGAAGAGAGTTCTTTCAATTAGAACAATATAGTTTATATGTAGGCTTATTCAACTATATTGATATAGGAAGCTCTAGTACCACGCCATCGAGAAAAGACCCAAATTACAGCCTAAATAGCGTTAGATTTGTCGACCCTACTATATCGGCAGAGAGGTTTTCACGCCGTTGACGGAACCCCTGAGATCACGCAGCATTGAGACAGTGCCATTACTACACAGTGTGGGTGCCATGGGGTAGTTGTTTTAGGATCTGCTCGAGTTCGCTTCTTCCATGAGGTGTTTTTTCTTTAAGTGGTTCTCGGTACAAGTTGGAGATAGAGCGGGGGAGTGTTCTGCCCTAATTCTCAAGCACGACAGTCACAACTCGGTCGGTCCCTGAGAGGGCGGGCTATAGACTACACGGCTCTGTTGAGACCCTTAATTTCTAATACACTCAGTGAATTGAATATAAGGAATGTATGCAGTAGAACAAATTCTCATAGTCTCCGTGTCTACCAACGATACCCGGCCACACACAATTGGCCTATCTTCCAAAAGGCAGGTTGACACCCCCACGACCATCAGATCACCGTCACCACGCGAGTCGTCAAGACCCTACTTGAGCTTCCGGTGTATAATTGGTCGAGAATACCTTTTTGCCCGGAATCGACAGAGGAGTGTAGCTGCAGGCGGCCTTAGAGACGCGAGGGTAGGAACAAAGTCGATAGAAGCACGTTCCTTGAGTTCAAGTAGAACAATTACACAAACAAGTCCTACTAGTTATGAGCATGGGCCAGATACTCGTTTTGTCTCTCAATCTTACTCACTAGCCTCATCCGCCACCACTTGAAGAAATAGTAGCTGAGACCGAGATACCAGATGAAGCAGATCTGAAACTCGCCGAATGGGCGTGGCGGCTGGCCGCTGGTTACCTTCTCACGCACAACGTCGGCCTGCTGAGGCCGTCGACGAGTGCAAATAGTATGACCCAGTGGAGGCAATCAACAGTCTCAGCGAGCAGGCAATTTCTCGCAAAACTCTTAGTAAGAATGACAGTCGGCACTGTAAAGATCGTGATTCCTAGCATAGAGGGCACTGTCTAGTTCTGGATCGCCTTAGCTGGCGCCTTTCCGTCAAGAGCTTGATGCGGTCTGTACTGGTTGTAATAATGTTGGAACTGTTCAATTCATTCCCGGACGATCGCCCGACTGCCCACCCATGAATTATGGAAGCGGTCAACGCGCATTTTGAGACCATAGTACCACGCGGATGTCCCATTAGAGAGCAAGCAGTTTGTATTTTTTCTACTATATTGTTTCAAATACAATGGATTCTTCAACTGTCTGAACCGGTTTGGGTTTCTCGTCCTCGTTGTTTGAATTGTCTTTTTCCCTTGGGTGTTTGATTGCCTACTTCCAATGCACCCTGAAAAGAGAGCAAGAGTCCCACTTGCGCTGGCACAGAGTAGGTGTCTTCTTTCCATACTATCGCAGATGAGGGGGACAGTTAATTAATGATTCTAGTAGGAGTGAATTTATAAGTGATGGATCTTCCGTGGAGACCATGTCGAGACCATCGGTCGGGGCATCTACGAGCTCACTGACGACCCGCGCGAAGACGCCACCGACGACACACGCGATGTCGACGCCCTACAGGAACGAATCGACGATCTCGAGTTGGACCTCGCGGACGCCCGTAAGGATGTCGAGTACTACAAGAACGAACTCCAAGGCGCTCGCGAACAACTCGAGCGGGCACCCAACCGGCAGGAACTCAAGCGAGCGATCAAGGACCTCGAGCAGGCCTGCGAACGCGGCGACGGCAACGGCGTCGAGGTCGCGGTCGGGCGGCTGAAAGAGTCTGCGGGAAGCTATTCTCCTGCCTCATCAGAGGCCAGAACGGGAGTCCACGCTGAATCCCACGACTTTAGTCGTGGGTAGTTCAACTCTCATTACATCGCCGACGGAATGCTGTCAAACGTTTCCGGTTAGGAACCACGCTCAACGAAGTAGATCACACTCAGGACAACGAGGTCGGAAGTGGGACTACATTGGCGGCAGATATGTATTAAAGGATAGAGATACACGTAGGATAATGTGTCCCAAAAAGAAGAAAGTAGTTCAAAAGAGAAAAGGGCAAAGAAAAGCCTGAGTAGACGGATAGGGGGACTGGTAGTCCTCATTGCAGCAATTAGTCTAGTTAGTGCTGGGTCTCTTGCAGGAGTAGTCCCTGATGCATCATCGGATACTACTCTATCGGGAACTGATGAGGGAGGTCTTGAAACACATACCCGCCAAGCAGACAACACTATTGGGAGTAAGGAGGAAAAGGCTCGAAACGGAGATTACACCCGCCAATACGCATCACATAACTCACCTAGAAAAGAACGACTGATTGAGTCATCGTTTAAATTTAACGAGACTCCTTCTGTCGGAGAATCTACAAAGGTAACAGTAACAATCCAGGCACTCAGACCCTTGGAGAATGTGTCGGCCAAAATGAGTGACCATATCTATATCAATGCAGATGAGCATCATCGCACATTTGGTGAAATGTCCTCCGGTGATACAAGGGAGATTACAACCACGATCACTCCGACGAAAGAAATCAAGTACCAAATTCCATATATAGTAACGGGAACGGCATACAACAGCCAGTTCACACGCACCGCTATAGTGAAGTTCAATCTTGCCGATGAACATACCGTGAATACTGCAACTACATCGGGTACCCTTTCAGAGCAAGCAGCGACGTCGTCTCTTGCTACGGCAACTACAAGCAGTACCATCTATTCTACCGCCTCAGGACAATCGTCTGAGAACTCATCCGTCATCGGCCAGTCAAAGTACTTAGCAAACGGCCAGCTACATCCTATGCGACAGGTGACTGTCGAACTATATGATAATGACACCAGTACTGATGAATTGGTCGCATCAACAACGACGGATGATCAAGGGAACTTCTCATTTGAGTTCGACCCGGCCCAAGATGTCTCTTCAAATGCAGATATCTACGTGAAAGTCACTGCAGAAAACCCTGCTGCATATGGAACAACTGCCAATAGGGATCAGTACTCGACATTTACTAATACAACAAACAATGTAAGCACTGGGAGTAAGATAAACTACGGCGTAGTCCACCCAGTTGAGAACAATTCAGTTTGGGAAGCAATTGATCATACGCTTGATGAACGGCGATACATCCACGAAAACACCGACGGATGGGAACGCTCTCCTGTTCGTATTGAGTGGCCGAACGGAGACTGGCCGCATCTTTCCTACCGTTACTCTCTTTTGACGGGTGAAATAGCCAAAGGTACAGAGGCAATTCGACTCCCGGAGAAGACTGTCGCTTCATGGGATAGAAGGACGGTCCTCCACGAATACGCACACGCAGTAATGATAGCTGGCTACGATTGGGATCGGGATAATTTCCCGGATACTGGCACGTATAACTGCCATGTTCCCTATAGCGAAACCGACCCCGGATATGCGCTTCGGGAAGGGTGGGCTGAGTTTATGCCAGCGGCTGTCGACGATAATCCCCAGACACTTCGCCATCGGGGAATGAATATCGAAACGAACCACTGGTACAACGTAGATGCTTCCCCTCCCTGTTATGGACCCGGTGGTGATACTGGCGATATGGATGGGAATAGCGTTGAGGGGAGTTATGCAAGTATCTGGTTTGACATAGTTGATACTGGCCATGCTGAGGACGAATCACTAGAAAAATCCTATAATACGGTTTTCAACACCGTGATGGATAACAACGCACAGGATATGTATGACTTCTGGGCTCAGTGGGAACATGGTAACCGGGAGGAACTTCGTCAAACGTATTCTCGATATGGAATTCCCGTTACTCCGGCTACTTTCGATGTCTCGATCGCGGAGACAAATTCTCCGGTCGTAGCCGGTGAAACAGTTGAGATTACGGCAGAAGTCGGTAATATCGGCGATGCCCCTGGAAAGAAGAGTATCGCACTTGATGTCGGTAGTAAAACGAATGTTGATACGCAGACAGCCTCACTCGCTAGTGGCGAGAGTGAAAAAGTAACTCTCACATATGAAACAGAAGAGAATGATATCGGCAAGCAGGAGGTTGTTGTCCACAGTGCAAACGGTTCAGCTTCAACGACGATCAACGTGACCGAGCCGTCGACGCCAGCATCCTTCGACGTGACAATCGACGATACTACCAGTCCCGTCATTGCCGGTAACTCCCTTGATATGACGGTAACCGTCACTAACACCGGCGATCTTCAGGGTGTCAAAGATATTAAGTTGCTGGTTAATGGTAGCGTCGTTACCGTTGAGGAGGACGTGACGTTGGCCGGTGGAGCCAACACAACGCTCACGTTCAACTACGATACTAGTGACATAGACCCAGGAAAGTACGATGTTGAAGTTCGCAGTATAAACGATTCAGCTTCAACGACGATCAACGTGACCGAACCGCCGACGCCAGCAACCTTCAACGTGACAGTCGACGATACCATCAGCCCAGTCACTGCCGGTAACTCCCTTGATGTGACGGCAACCGTCACTAACACTGGCGATCTTCAAGGCGTCCAGGATATTGAATTCTTATTCAATGGTAGTATCGACACTATCGAAAAGAATGTGACGCTGGCTGATGGAGCTAACACAACGCTCACGTTCACCTACGATACTAGTGACATAGATCCAGGAAAGTACGATGTTGAAATTCGCAGCGCGAATGATTCAACTTCTACGACGATTAACGTGACTGAGTCGCCGACGCCAGCAGCCTTCGATGTGACAGTCGTTGACACTACCAGTCCCGTCACTACTGGAGACGCTCTCAATGTGACAACAACCGTCACTAACACCGGCGATCTCGAAGACATCCAGGATATCAAGTTGCTATTCAATGGTAGCGTTGTTACCGTTGAAGAGAATGTGACATTGGCCGGTGGATCCCATACAACATTCACATTGACTCACACCACCGGTGGCGTAGACCTAGGAAAGTACGAGATTGTCGTCCGCAGCGCTAATGATTCCGCTTCAACGGCGATCAACGTAATTGACGATGGACCAAGTGTTGCTGATTACGCCAACGAGAACGGTGTGGTCAACATGGATGGTCTTCGAAGCGCCATCGACGATTGGCGTACTGACGATACCTCAATCAACCTGCTGCGCAATGTCATCGACCACTGGCGCACTGGCGAACCGGTAGAGCTAATTGATCCCTGAACCGGTTCGCCAAGCCCCAATAACCGCTCTCAACTTGGTGGTTGATACCGTTCCTGCCCGCCAGTCGTCAATTCCTGCTTGAAGCCCAGGAGTGTCAACGATTCCTTCCTCATTCTCGTACTCACTGCTATTTTCTGTGACGTTGATCGTAACCGTCGCAGTGGCAGTACCACCATTACCATCACTCACCTCATACGTGAAGGAGTCTGTCCCAGAATAGCCTGATTCGGGCGTGTAGGTGAATGAGTCACCATTTGTCGAGACCGTCCCGTGGTTTGGGCCACTTGTTACAGCATATGATAGCGAGTCACCATTCGGATCGCGTGCATCGAACGTTCCCGTCACTGGCGTCCCTTCACTTGCTAAGACTGAGACATCATTAGCACTTGGACCACTGCCTGCTTCTCTGACAGTGACCGTCCATGGGAAGTCCTCGCCAGTACCGGACTCACCTTCAATATCAACATAGACAAAGCCGTCTTCTTCGACGGTCACCTGTGTCGAGTCACTAGATCCCTCCTCATTGCTGAGGTAGCTACTTCCGCCCGGATATCTGATGTCTGCGTGTACGTCTTGGCCACTATTTTTCGACAGGCCAATATCTAGTTCTGTACTGCCTGAAACGGGAATTTGGAACGCGTCCAAGTCATCGTTGGAGTTGATCTCTCCTGTGTGTGACCCGAGACTAACCTGATTATCTGCCTCGTCGTTCCACTGATCACGGACACCTGTATCGTTTACCAAGACTTCCCATGAGAAGTCATCGCTAGCACCAGGTTCCCCTTCAACATCAACATAGACAAATCCATCTTCTTCGACGGTTACCTGGTCTGAGTCTCCTGTCCCACCATCGTTCCGGAGATAACTACTTCCACCCGGATAACTAATATCCGCATAGACTTCTTGACCGATCTGTTTTGACAGACTTAGATCAATCACGCTATTGGCTGAGACTGGCACCTGGAACGTGTCCAGATCATCGTTAGAGTTGATCTCTCCTGTGTGTGACCCGAGGCCAACCTGATTATCTGCCTCGTCATTCCACTGATCACGGGCACCTGTATCGTTTACCGAGACTTCCCATGAGAAGTCATCGCTAGTACCAGGTTCCCCTTCAACATCAACATAGACAAATCCATCCTCTTCGACGGTTACCTGGTCTGAGTCTCCTGTCCCACCATCGTTCCGGAGATAACTGCTTCCACCCGGATAACTAATATCCGCATAGACTTCTTGACCGATCTGTTTTGACAGACTCAGATCAATCACGCTATTGGCTGAGACTGGCACTTGGAACGTGTCCAGATCATCGTTAGAGTTGATCTCTCCTGTGTGTGACCCGAGGCCAACCTGATTATCTGCCTCGTCATTCCATTGATCACGGACACCTGTATCATTTACTGAGACTCCCCAGGAGAAGTCCTCGCTAGTACCGGGTTGTCCTTCGACATCAACATAGACGAACCCGTCTTCCTCGATAGTTACTTGAGTTGATTCTCCAGTCCCACCATCGTTCCGGAGGTAGCTGCTTCCACCCGGATAACTAATATCCGCATAGACCTCTTGACCCGCTTCTTTTGACAGGCTGAGATCGATTACACTATTTGATGAAACTGGAACCTGAAACTGATCGCTGTCATCATTGGAGGTAATCAACCCTGTGTGTGAACCACTGGTCGTCTCCTTGTGACTGTCGTCAGGCCAGTCATCTGTCTGTGCCACTGTGGGTGCTACACTGATCGATAGCAGCACTACAACTGCTATCGATATGATAATCAGTTTCCTCATATTTGAAACAGAGAAGCTAAAATCATATTAGTTTTATCTTACTACACTATTTTCACATCTAAAGCAGTGTTTATACTCGGTGACGATCCCGACCGGGAGGAGTACGTCCGGATCCAGAAGGCGAATGAAGCGATGCTCGAGGAGTAACTCCGAATGTCTACACGGGAACAAACGCTTACTCGATCTCTGTCTCGGCTGGCAGGGGCTTGGCTGCTATTGTCGCTAGTTCAGGCTTCAAGACTGCCTTGAGTTTAAGGGCCCCCTCAGGGAAGGCACGATAGATCGCAATCGCCACACCCATTAGAAGAGCCTGTCCTGCGCGGCCCACATAGTCTATAACCTGCTGTGTTAGATCGAGGAGGTTTTCGATACCTATCCCACCAATGCTGAGTTCTCCTTTATTTACGTTCTTGTACACCCGATACAGGAACTTTGCTGGAAGACCGCTGGCAAGTCCCGTGCCGTCATTCGGTGAGATAGGTGGTCATACCAATTGTTGTGGAGTTGTAAATAAAAGCGTTCCGTGAGGTACAGGCGACTCGTCTCGAGTGTTTTCACACGCCGATCACCTCCTCAAGCACAACGTCGGGCCCGCCAAGGCCGTTAATAGCTCACTCTTCATCCAACCGCTTTGAGAGACGGTCGAACTTCGCCTCAAGTCGGGCACGGCGTTTCTGTTCGCGTTCTGGCTGATACTCGAGATCGGCAAGCCCACCACCTTCGAGGCGAACGGTGAAGAGCGCCCCCTCGTGCTGCCCCTCTTCTGGCAACGTCTCGATATCGACATCCAACTGCTCAACGACACCGCCCTCATCCTCGAGGAGGATGACTGCCGTGTCGCCGTCGACGACCCGGTCCACGACGCCGGTAAACGTGCCGTCCATCATCCTACGACTGGCGCTGCAGCCCCATCAATTGTGGCAGGATCGATGGTAGGCGAACTCCCCTGTGTGGCTGTGGGCTTGGCATCGATCAGGTCGGCTGGATTGGTCGAGAACGTCTCAGCGGACTCAACGGTTATATTGGTGCCATCAGTCATCACGACAACATCACTATGGACGCCGGTCCAGTATGTCCCAATGCCCATCTCACCGGCTCTGGTGAATCACTAGGCGGCGTCGACTTCCGGAAATCAGACCCGGCAACTTGAGGCGATACTCTGGGACAATTTGGTCACTATTCCGTCGGGAACTGTGATAGCAGTGTGATTGGGTTCCGTCACAGGTCCGCTAAAACCACTCAACATAACGCAGTATGGCGATTCACCAAAGCCATCTCACCAAAGCCATCTCACCAAAGCCATCTCACCAAAGCCATCTCACCAAACCGTTGGAGTACCTCGTCATGCGGGTGGTCATACTGACTATCGTAGCCACTCGAGATCACTGCGGTCTTCGGATCAACGATATCTATGAACGGCTGCGTCGAGCTGGTGGACGAGCCGTGATGGCCCGCCTGGTAGATGTCGGCATCTAGTTGGTCACCCCATTTTGCAACCATCCGTTCTTCAACGGCCGCCTCTGCATCACCAGTCGTCAAATAGGTTGTCTCGCCATACTCGATGGTGAACGCGAGACTGTTATCGTTGAGGTCGTCATTGGACTTGTTCTCAGGCGGGTTGAGGAATTGAACGGTAGCATCCCCGAACGCGATCGAATCGCCCTCGGCAACCTCATACAGGTCAACGTTGTGTTCGTCGATCGCGGTGAGATAGTCCTCGTACGTCTGTGAGGTAGCCGGGACACCTGGATCATATACGGCACCGACGCCGTCGCCGTTCGTTTCGAAGTGGTTGATCACTTCCGCGTGTCCGCCAATGTGATCGGCATGTGCATGTGTCGTGACCAGATGGTCGATCCGCGTGATACCTTGCTCCTCGAGGTACGCGATGACACCCGAGCCGTCTTGTCGCCAATAGCCCGAATCGATGAGCATCGTCTCACCGGAGGGGGCGACTACCAGCGTCGAATCGGCTTGCCCAACGTCGATATGGTGGATTTCAAGGTCGCCGTCGGAGCCAACTGGCTCACCGCTTCGCCAATAGGAGATTACCTCGCGTAGCAAACCGGTATCGATTTCCCCATTTCGCCAATCGCCAATCGCATCACGCAGCCCGTCTGTTTCGACGGTATTGGTTTCTGTGTCAGCGTAATCGTCTACTGCCAGTTCCGTTGCGTTCGTGCTCTCCGCCGCAACAACACCAGGTCCGCAGATGGATCCAAGGAGTACCACTAAGACGACTATCGTGGCCTGCTGGCGCTGTCGTCTACTCCCACGCTGAACTGTAATTGATCGTAACTCTCCATTCAGGACATCATATCAAGGCTATTGGTTGTTGAAGGTTCTCGTCCCGGTACTAGATTCCACAATGAACACCGCCGCCGATCGCTCCTCGAGCACGACACTGAGACACGCGAGGCCGCTGGCACACTCCAGATCGACATCTCCCGGTCTACGGCTCCCCAGCTACTTCGAGACGCGCTTCGAGTTCTTGGATCCGACACTCCTGTGCTAACAACACGGAGATGAGAAACGGCTCCATTACTGTCATCTCGTTTTGGATCCCGGCGGCATCCGCAAACTGTCGCGTGTCGTCGAATAGCTGATCAAACCCGTCGCGATACTGCACCCGCAGTGCCCGCCGGAACGGCTGCCAGTCCTCCTCGAGGTGACGCAACTGGTCACGATAGGTGGGGTTCGTCTTCCCCATCTATGCCACCTCCTGAATCGAGTCCCCGGTGATCGGCGTCGGATACGCCGGCTCACGTACTTCGAGGATCTGCTTCCAGAAGGTGAGCGTGGTTTGGAGCATTCCATTCCCGACCGGGTAGACCAATGACTCGAACTCCTTTCCGATAAACCGCGCCCCCTCATCGGTCTCCAGTCACTCGATCCGCTCGTCGACGAGGTTGTCGATCGGCGCCGCGAACTCATCATCCCGGGCCTTCGAAACCAGAACCGGACACTCATATCGACGAGCCGCAGCTGCCAGCCGGGCGAGCGCCGACACGACCATCCGCTCGGACTCGTCTTCACCGAGATCGTCGTCGCGGTAGAGGCCGTCCACCGCCGGCGCCACGATCAGGCCGACGTCGTCCCGGTCGACGGTTGCGAGTGTCCCGTAGTCAGGATCCTCGAGCAGCCTCGAACATAGCGTGTGGTGCTGGTAGGCAGTGAATGCACGGGCGGTCTGGATCTTCTTGAGAACGCGGCGGCTCGGTGCAACATCTGCGAGTGGCTTTGTCTGTGCGTGGCCGAACGTATCGATCCACCACGCAGTTCCTGGCCATTCGAGGAGGAGATGGTCGACGGCGAGTGCGTGAAACGCGCCGGGAGACGATGACTCCAGGAGCGTGATGCCATTCTCGAGGGACGGTAGGTTGGGAATTTGGTCTATCGACGATGCGACGTCTCTGTTTGTACCCATACCTCCAACTGGATTGTCTCGATGGTTAACTGTTCGAGGGCGGTTTCCGAAAGTTCCGATTATCCGATTTCGTGCATAGGAGTGGGGAGAGCCTCGCTGAATAGCCATCATCGAGCCGGTTCCGATTCTTCCGATATCGCCATGAAAACGGAATGGGGATGGAGTCTGCCTCCGGATGGGGTGGAGGAGAGGGGGAGTGGAGGCGTCCTATTGTTTGTGGTGATGATCATTAACTATTTGTGACAGCATCAACAAGCCAATAAATTGATAACAATATACTCACAAGGGACAGACGGCGGGGGAGAGGATTCAGTCGTTGCCTGACAAGATCCGCCCGACCCGAGACAGACGGTCCCTCGCTATTCGAGATCGAATCACGTTTCGACGTGAAGCCAATTGTCACGCACATCGGTCTCGGTCCCTCCCCTGGCGACAGATCACCTCCAGGGGATGGGGGCTCAACGCTGGCCTCTGGCCGGCGTTTCTGTGACGCGAGAGTTTATATACGGAGCCGTGGCAACGCCGGTGATGTCTCTCACCAATCGACAGGAGGATCTCCTGATCGCCGTCGCACTGACCGAGTTCAGCGTCCACTAAGAGCAGGCCGATCCCAAACTCGCCGAGCACAAGCAGATCCAGAAGGCGAAAGACGCGATGATGAGGGAGTAACTCCGTGTGTCTATTCTTCCACGCCAGCGAGTTCGAAGGCTTCCGACAACGAGTCAAAGTGGCGATAATAGTTGTCGTGCTATGGTTTCCATGTTCGCGAATATCCGTCGTTCGAACAGGCTTCCCATGCTCGTCCGCCAACCGCTGGAGATCGGCTAACAGCTCGTCGCGTGTTGTCGGCCCTTCGGACACAGAAGCAGGGTCATAGCCGGCGGCCTCGAGCGCCGCTGTCCACGATCCAAACCGATCTCGGTAGGGTGACGCCGAGTACTGCCCATGTTCGGTGATGTCGGCGATCGTGGGACGACCATCAACCGTGTCGGCGACCCGCTCGAATTCAGCCAGGAGCGTCTCTGTATCGATATCGCCGGTTGCACGTTCCTGACCAGAGTCGAGTCCTGCCGCCTCACGGGCTGTTGCGAGTGACTCGAAGGTCCGGAAATATGTCGAGATGCTATATTGGCCGTGTGTGTCGATAACCGATGTGGTTACCGGCTCGCCATGTTCGTCGGCGAGTCGTTGGAGGTCGGCGAGTAATTGGTCACGGGTCACTGGCGCAGATGGTCGGTCACAATCGAAGCCAGCAGCCTCGAGCGCATCGTACCAGGAGTCAAACCGAGCCTGATATGTCGACGGCGAGTGCTGGCCGTGGTCGATCATATCTGACATCGATGGTGGTTGACCAACCTCATCACCAAGCTGCTGGAGTTCGGCGAGCAACTCCTCGGTCTCGATCTCGGGTGTGCCGGCCTCGGGGCCACGCTCGAGCCCGGCCGCCTCGCGCGCATCTGCTAGTGAGTCGAAGAGCGAGTAATAGTGGTTCGTATGATATTTGCCATGGTTGATGATATCGCTCGCAGCGACTGGCTCGCCATGGTCGTCGGCAAGCCGTCGAAGGTCGGCCAGTAGGTCCTCACGGTCTGGGTCCTGCTGTACGTCTTGCTCATCGTCGAGTCCGGCCGCTTCAAGGGCAGGTCCCAGGATCCGAAGCGATCCCGATATGTCGGCGCGGAATATGAACCGTATTCGGTGACATCCGTCTGTGAGGGTGCGCCATCGACCTGCTCACTCACATCGCGAAGATCGGCCAGCAATGCCTCGGTCTCGATCCGTGCTTCGTGTCGGTCTCGATCCGTGCTTCGTGTCGGTCCAGCCCGCGCTCAAGGCCCGCCTCCTTGCGCGCCTCGAAGAGTGAGTCGAACTCCCGATGGTACGGCGTTGGACTGTACTGCCCGTGCTCTTTGATGTCTTCGCGCGTCACTGGCTCGCCATGTTCGTCGGCAAGCCGCTGGAGTTCGCTGAGATACTCATCGTCTGTTCGTGTACCCATTGTCGCCCCATTTGAAATCTCACAAGAAAGGTGTTTCTGTGGGCCACCAAGCCCCAAGTTGATCAATTTCTCCGAGATTCCTCCGTTCGCATACCCGTGAAATGATATTTGCGTCATTAGGAATTGGGTACACATACTCAGTACAGAGACTATTTCTAGTTGTACGCACGCGTATCACCCCCGCTCCGTCGGGTGGTATGATCTAGTTAAAGACTGTTCTTTACTGCTAATGGTCTAGTGGGGTAGTATGCAACAACAATTAAGTTCCAGTAGTGTAGTAGAGTTATCTGAGGCAGAAGGTAAACGAAAATGACCAGACAACTGTGGCGGAAGTATAGCTTCGCAAGTACACTGCACGACACCTGCCCGACATGATGCGGGTACCCAATGCCGACTGGTGGTTGTCAAATCCATGAGCGCTGAAATGACGGAGTCAGATGACGGGGACAATATCACCCGTACGACGATCAAGATTGACGATAAGATTTGGCGACGTGTCCGGTCGCAGGCCATCCGCGAAGACAGGCGGGTCTCGGAGGAACTCGAGCAGATCCTCCGGGAGTACTTCGACGAAGAGGAGCCATGATGTATCGACTAATGAGTAACACACAACCCTATATTAACAATCAATGACAGGCGATAATACGACAGAGAAGTTGCGCGCAGTACTTCTCGCGACCATGATGGTCATCTCGGTCGTCGCGATGACCACCGCGTTCGCAGGCAGTGCGGCCGCAGCGACAAATGTCAGCTCAGGCAATCAGGATGTGGTGTTGGGTGCCGAAGCCCAATCTCTAGGGACGAGTACAACATCGTTCACCATTTCCGAAACTACTGATGATTTCGGAGGATCTGGCTCCGGTGAAATCACCGTTCCGGACGGAGTAACATTCAATCAGACTCAGTCTGACTTGACAGTACGGCAGACCAGCAGCGGGTCGCTCAGCAATGTCCGGTTTACCGACTCCCAGACGATCAAGTTCGACTATAGTGGGTTCAGTTCCACTAGTGCTGATTCTATCAGCTTCGGACAGCTCTATATGGATGTGAGTCAGGACGCCGGATCATCCTTCAAGGTTGACACCCGCGTGGGGGTTAATTCTCAATCACTAACGATCACCACCCATCAGGCATCTATCTCTGGCCCCAGCGGGAGCTTCGGAGCGGCATCGACCGGGAATAATATTGGAACTGTCACGGTCAGTACCGCAACCGTCGATGGTCAGATCGGTAACCAGACGGACCTGATCATCTACGCGAATCAATCGAACGGAGTTACGCTCGATACGAGTGTCGATGTTGCATCGACGATTACGGACAATAATGATAACGTGAATGAGTCGGCAGCGACGATCTCGGAAGAGAAAATCGTCGTGCCGGTCACGAGTGACTTTGCGGCCGGTGACTCGGTGGATCTAGATGGCTTGGCCGTCAACCTGACTGCCGATGCCAGTGATTCCGCGCTGACCGTGGAAGCAACCCCTGCCAGTGATACTGGAGGATCACTCACCTCGACTACTGGCAATCAGATCGCGGTCACAAAACCAGGTGTTAGCCTTGGGTCTTCGTTCGACCTTGCGGTTGGACAGGAGGGTCAGGCTACTGGTGATACGATCACGGTCACCTCGTCTGCAAATGGTGACATCGGTGATGGGACGAATGTGACTGTGATGCTGAATGACAGTGACGTCACGTTCGATACCTCCGGTACAGTCACTGCTACGGTTAACAATGTGACTGGACCGAATGGGGAGACTGCTGAAAGCAAGAATGCACCAGCAGTCGTTAACGAAAACAACCTGACTGTGAACGTCTCTGGTGACTTTGAAGCCACTGACAATGTTGTGTTCAGTGGCTTCTCGCTGAACGTCACGAACCAGCCTGCTGACGGCACTGATGTCAAGGTCAGTGCTCAGACACAGTCTTCACCGAATGGCGCTGTAATCACGAGTGAAGACACTGGGACGTTCATCACCCTTCAGCGTCCTGACTATACCTACAACGGTGATACCGTTGACGTGGACAACGACGGTGAAGACCAGAACGCTCTGAAGGATATTACCGTCGCATCGGCGACTGACAGTGATATTGCCGATAACACTAATATCACTATCAGCATTGCAGACGGTTCTGGAGTGACGTTCGACCAAAGTGATAGTAATACTCTGACTCTTGGCTTTGATGACACTGCAACACAGGTTAACCCTGCGGTCATCAACGAACAGAACGTCACCGTAGAAGTCAAGAACTTCGACAGTTCTGGAGAAGCCGTTGTCTTCCAGAACATCGGTGTCAACGTCACGGCGGACGCGACGAACACCACGCTCGCGGTGACGACGAACACCAGTGATTCGGAGGTCACGACCGTCCTCTCGAATAATGTCGTCGTCGTCAACGAGGTCTCACCGACCCAGATCGCGGCTGACCCGGATGTCTCTGATGGTGATGACTTCACCAACGGCAACGATGTCAGTGCGACCAAGCCGCAGGTCACAAACACGATCACCGGGCAGGTGCGTCTTCAGGATGACACCGGCGCCAACTTCGGCGCTGGAGACATGAACCTTGAGATCGTCTCGACGCCTGAAGGATCGAGTGGTGCGTCGCTCAACACGAGCACTGTCACCACGGCTTCTGACGGCACTGCCGACTTCAACTTCACGGCTGGTGACAAAACTGGTGACTACGTGGTCAACGCCACGATCGCTGGTACGTCCACGGGCGTGAACATCACGTATACTTCCCAGTCGGGTCCCGTTGCTGACATCACTGTCACCAATGTCGAGGATGCGATCAAAGGAACTGCGACGAATGACAAGCAGACCGCAGTCCTGAAAGTTCAGGCGCTGGACGCACAAGGTAACCCTGTCAGCAGTTCCGTTGACACGTCATTCACGATTAGCAGTCCTGATGCAGAAAACTTCGCCGTGGATAACTGGGTCAACAGTACCGGTCAGTTAGCCGATGGGACGGCAACCGGTGAAAGTATCGACGCCAGTACTGGCAACTTGAAGCTGGCAGATAATGGTACTGCGTATGTCAGCTTCACAGATCCGGCCGCGGAAGACGTGACGATGGAAGTCGAATATGGCTCGAGTAGTGACTCTGGCACGGTGACCATCTACGACAACATCGGTCAGGTCTCGCTTGAGCTCAACGAATCGTCGGTCATCCGTGGCGATACCGTCCAGGCGGACGCCACGATCAAGCAGTCCGACGGGACGGTCATTACGGTCCCGGACATCACGGTCAACTTCGACGATAACAGTAACAGCAACACGACGGTCAACAGTGCAAGCGCTGACACGAACGGCGATGGCGTCGCAAGCGTCACCGTCTCCGCTGACAGTGCTGGCACGTCGACCATCGACGCTGTTACCAACCTCAAGAAGGGCAGTGCAACCCTCACGATCGAAGACCCGACACTCACCGTCTCGACTGACGTTGATTCGGTGACGGTCGGCGAGGAGACCACGGTCAACACCACGGTCACCTACGAGAACAACGGGAGTGCCGTTGAAGGTGCCACGCTGAACGTGACTGGTGCCGGCGTCGACGTTGCCGACCAGACCACGGACGCGAACGGCACTGCACAGTTCACGGTGAACGCTAGCGAAGCTGGTGACATCACGGTGAACGCAACGCTCGCCGGCACGAACATGGGTCAGGCGACAATCACGGCTGAACCCGCCGCACAGCCTGACATCTCCGTTGACTACGACGTCGACAGTGAGACCGTCGAAGTCGGCGAGAACGTGACTGTCACGGCGACGGTCACCAACGCAGGCGACGCAGCTGGCTCGGCTGACGTGACGTTCAACGCGGACGGCACGGAAGTTGAGAACCAGTCTGTTGACGTTGACGCGAACAACAGCACCACCGTCGAGTTCACCACGAGCTTCGACAGTGCTGGCTCGCACAACGTCTCGATCAACGACCTCAACGCGACTGAGATCACGGTGCAGGCACCTGCATCGTTTGACGTCAGCTACGACGTTGACAAAGAGAACATTACGGTCGGCGAGACGCTCAACGTGACCGCCACTGTTGAGAACACCGGCGACCTCAGCGGCGAGACGACAGTGTACTTCCACGCGGCTGGCGACGAGTACACCAACACGACCGTCTCCGTCGATGCGGGTAACTCCACGGAAATCGTCCAGGAGATCTACCTGCCCGAGGAGGCCGGCTCCTACAACGTCTCGGTCAACGACCTCGAACCGACGGAGATCACCGTCGAAGAGGCCGCGAGTGACGAACCGACTGTCTCCGACTACGCCAACGAGAACGGCGTCGTCGAGCTCTCGGGTCTCAGCACCGCCATCGACGACTGGCGCAGCAGTGAGATCGGTCTCGGTCTGCTGAGCGACGTCATCGATGCCTGGCGTAGCGGTGAATCCGTCGACTCGTAATCACACCTAACTACTGCTCCACCGCGGATCAGTCCCTATCCGATTGCAGTTGCGGTTCCATTTTTTCGACGTGCGCTACGCTCCAGAGCGATAGCGTCGGGTATCGCATAGACAGTTCTCTCACATCAGTTGGACACCGCGCTCTCCCAGCCGAGTAGGCCAAGCGTCACGGTGTTGCTCGAAAGACCGAGATCTTCCCTCTACTTATGGAATAATATGCAGAAATATTTATTATCACAACTGATAGCCTATGTAGTATATCCATGGACGGAATCAGCGAGTCGAGTACGCAGGCCAGAAAACAGCGACAACCATGTTTCCGAGGGGTTCGTATTGGCCTTTTCATCGGATTACTAACGATAGTTCTTCTTGGCACTGCCGCAGCCGGAGCTGCTGTACCTGCAACCAATGCGACAGCGATAGACACACAGATAGTCGACGATCCAGCGGCGTGGCCTAACACGGGATACGATGAACGGAATAGTCGTGTCAGCGACGGAACGCCGCCTGCGGAGGCGCCTGATAGAGCATGGTCATTTGACCTAGTTGAGAACGACACGGAGCGGCTGACTGATCCGATTATTGTCGAAGACACGGTTCTATTTGGAACAGAGTGGTCAAGTTCGGACACAGAACACGGATCACTCACTGCAGTTAACCTTACAACAGGTGATCAACGATGGTCGTTCGGTGTCAATACCGAACAGAAGTTTACCTATGATATTGCGACCGACGGAGAGACGGTCATAATCGGTGAGAACGATGCGCTCTATGGCGTTGATCTCAAAACTGGGACTCGAGAGTGGCAGAAGGACCACTCACGGTTTACGGGATATGGAATTACTTCTCACGAGGGGGTCGTATATACGCGACTCGGAGATCGAGGGAGCGTGCACGCGCTTGATCCGACTAATGGGACTTCTCACTGGAACACGCCACTCCCCAATATCGATGAGCAGACTGGCGAAACGAATGCACCGGCTGTCGGAAATGGGTCCGTCTACGTTGCCGGTTCGTGTTCCGTCTCCGATAGCGAGCGAAAATTCCTCTGTATTACTGCGCTGGACCGCGATACTGGGAACGTCAAGTGGCAGACTGTCAGTGATTCCGTAGAGTCAACTGGCAGCATCAGTGATCCAGTACTCGCGGACGGGACGCTCTATGTTCGCCTTGAGAAAGACTACCTCCGGGAATCGCCACAGCTGGTAGCGTTTAATATCTCGACTCGATCTGTCACTGACAGCCGCTCCGTCGAGTCGGGGGCACCGATAGCAGTCACCGAAGAGACGATCTTCACGACCGATTCTAATGGAATCGTTGCCATCGATCGTGAAACGACTGCGACCAGATGGACGAACGAAGGAACAACATCCGTCGTCGTTGGTGAGCAGGTACTCACGGTTGACGGAACTCAGCTTCGTGCACTGTCGTCGTCTTCAGGTGACGAGCAGTGGTCCACGTCGGTCTCGACCTCGAACATCGATGCGCTCAGTGCAGGCATGGCTGCCTCGAACGGAACAATCGTTGTGCTTGGGGGAGATATCAGTGACGAGTATCGTGGCACTGCGGTCGCATTCACAGGGACAACAACTCCATCTGAGGAAATCCTGGTCGAGCCCGAGAATCCACAAGTCGGAACACCGGCCCGCTTCAACGCAAGTAGGATCACTGGGACGAACTACAGGTGGGACTTCGACGAAAATGGAACGACCGACGCTCGTGGTGCCGTTGTCGATCATCAGTTCGACACGTCTGGTAGGTTCAACGTGACGGTTACCGTCGAGACTG
>NZ_PDBS01000004.1 GCF_002572525.1 Natrinema sp. CBA1119
GCGCACCACCGAACGACCAACCAGAGACTCCGCAACAGGAAGCTCACCAGCACAACCAACAGCCGGACCGCGGAGTCGCATGTCGTTGTTCCCGCTCGCTTCCTTCGTACATCCTGTACTCCGTCTAGTTGGAGATGGTCGTCTTCAGTGTCTCAGCTGTCTGGTTCCCAGGGTTGATGACCGGTTACACGACCGGGGCGGTTGCGCTGAACTGCTGAATGGACGCGCCGTTGTAGAAGGCCCGATCAGCGAGGAGGCCGGCGATATCAAAGGGGAGTGCCGCGACGCGGTTGAGGACGCGCCCGATTACGTCGCTGATGGCTTCGTCGCTCCGGACGGGCGTGATAGCGACGAGGAGCGGCTTCGCTCGGACGAGGGCGAATGCGCCAAGTAGCTAGGCCATCCGTCTTTAGCTAAGCCAGAAACCGCGTGAGAGCAGCGGCTTATCGGGACTACTTTTCGAGAGGAGTGAGGAGGTAACCGCTGTGCGCACAGAAGCCTCCTCATTTCGAATTATGCGTCGGCTCACTACACTGTTTCCCTCTGAGTATCTCGAAGAGCACGCCGAGGAACTCGGCGTGGTCGAGCGTGAGGGCAAGCTTCAGGTTCCAGCCCTCGTCTGGGCGCTCGTGTTCGGCATCGCCGCAGGCGAGAGCCGAACACTCGCTGGGTTCAGACGCAGCTACAACTCGACAGCTGATGAGACCATCTCTCCCGGTGGCTTCTACCATCGGTTGACGCCGACTCTTGCAGAATACCTCCGCGACCTCGTCGAGGCCGTGCTCGACGAGGTCGCTGTTCCCGACGCTGTTGACGCTGATATTGACCGATTCAGGGACGTGATGATCGCGGATGGAACCGTCCTGCGGTTACACGAGTTCCTTTCTGAGGAGTTCCAAGCTCGTCATGAGAAGCAGGCTGGAGCGAAGCTCCACCTGCTCCACGATGCCACTGATAAGACGATTGAACGACTCGACGTGACTGACGAAAAACGCACGATAGCACGCTGTTCAAGACGGGTTCGTGGCTGCAAGGACGGCTAGTTCTGCTTGACCTCGCATACTTCAAGTACCGCCGCTTCGCGTTAATCGACGAGAACGACGGCTACTTCGTGAGTCGGCTGAAGTAGACTCGAATCCGGTGATAACGGAGGAATTACGGGAATAGCGCGGTCGCGCCATCCCCTTGGAGGGCAAGCAGATCCACGATGTGGTCGATGACCTCTCGCGGAAGTACATCGATGTAGAGGTCGAAGCGGAGTTCAAGCGCGGGCAGTACGAGGGAACGCGGTCGCTGGACACGAAACGGTTCCGCGTCGTCGGCGTCCTCGTCGCGGACGCCGACGACTACCACCTCTACATCACGAACTTGCCGCGAGAGGAGTTCTTCCCGGCGGACTTAGCAACGCTGTATCGGTGTCACTGAGGTTGAAACACTGTTTCGTGAACTGAAGACGCAGTATGAGTTGGACGAGTTCGACACAAGCGACCCGGATGTGGTGAAAATTCTACTGTATGCGGCGTTGCTGTCACTGCTGGCGCTCTTCAGTAGACTGGCGAAACCAGGAGCATTAGTGCCTCTGGCTGGGCAGAAACGGATATGCACGAAGACCGCCCTGCCTTCGGCCAGAGGCTACCGGAACTTGCGGAACTGGGCGTAATAGAATTTCGGCCCGAGCCGCTCGACGCCATCGTTGAGCGGCGTCTCAAGACGATCTGGGAGGAACGCTCCTGTCCAAACTGTGGCGCAGACAGTCTCCACGCCCTCAACGGCTCCGACCGTATCTGGTGTGGCCGCTGTGACTGGAAAACCACGTACACGCGAGGGACACCCTTCTACGATTCGGAACTCACCCCCGGTGAGTTCCTCATCGCCTTCATTCTCTACGCTGACACACTGCTCAGCATCACCCAGATCGCTGGTCTCCTCTCTCCGTGTTACACGACGCTTCACGACCAACTCAGAGAGTTTGAAACCGCGTTTTGTCGGGGGGTTTCCGACTGTCTGGGAGCGCATCTCCCAGACAGTCGATAGATCAACACAGGTCGATGAAACACGCAGGTGTGTTCGGGGTTCAAAGGCCAAGACCCGCCGCGGGAGGGACTCGACCGCGGCGAGTCGCCCGAAGGCGGCCGCACCCGCTGGACAGGGGATCAGGGAGACGAAATGACGCTCGTCGCGGCCTGCCGCGACGTGCTTCGCGTGGTGTCAGCCCAAGAGGGAAGCGACTACGAGGACGATCTCGCGCCGGTGATTGAGGAGGCCGACGACCTCTCCCAGCCACTGGGAGAGGTCTGGACCGACAGACTGCCAGCTTACCGAGATATGGAGTATGATCACCGGTACGTCGTCCACGACGAGGGATATGTCTCTGACGAGGGCGTCCACACGAACCAGGCAGAGTGTCTCTGGTCGCTGCTCCAGCCGTGGTTGGCGAAGTTCCGCGGCCTGTCCAAGCAGGGCTTGGAGCAGGCCGCTCGGACCTACGGCTTCCTTCGGTCACTGAACCTTACTGGGGCACCAATCCACGGCCTCATCGATTGCATCGCCGTCAACGTGTTCCGCTAGTTCCGCCAGTCTACCGAAGAGCGATACGTCCTGTCCACGGTGCGGTCATCAGAGCATCGTCACGTGGGAAGAAATCGACCGTATCTGGTGCCGCGACTGCGATTTTAAGCCGGTTTTTACCTACGGAACACCGTTCCACGAGAAGCACCTCACCGCAGGAGAGGTGCTTCTCGCGTTCACACTCTACGCCGATACGTTGCTCAGTATCAACCAGATCGCACCGTTGCTCGGTCGAACCTACAAAACCGTTCACACGGCGATTCGAGAGGTGGAAGCCGCGGTTCAGCGCGGCTTCCCCGTCGTCTGGAGCCTCTTCGACCAGACCATCGATGGACCGACGCAAGTCGACGAGTCTGGGAAGGTCTGTTCGGGGTACAAAGGACAAGAGCCGCCGCGGAACAGTCGTTCGCGCGGCGGCTCGTCACAGACAGGCCGCTCACGCTGGCGAGGGCGTCACGGTGATCAGTTGACGCTCGTCGCGGCGTGCCGCGACTCGCTTCGCGTGATTCGTGGCCAACTCGGCATCGACTACAGCGGCGATCTTGAACCAGTAATCCAAGAGGCTGAAGACCTCTCCCAGCCACTGGGAGAGGTCTTGACCGACGGACTCCAAGCTTACCGAGAAATGGAGCGTGATCACCGAACGGTCGTCCACAAGGAGCAGTACGTATCTCCCGAGGGCGTCCATATTAACCAAGCTGAGTGCCTGTTTTTACTCATCCAGCCGTGGCTGCGGAAGTTCCGCGGCCTGTCCAAGCAGGGCTTGGAACAGGCCGCTCACACCTTCGGCATCGTTCGATCACTCACTCTGACTGGCGAATCCACCGAGTCAATCGTTGATTGTCTCGTTATCGGGGCTTTCCGTAATTCTACATAAGAGCGAGAGCGATACTGAGTGGAGACACGGAAGGGAGCTGGAGAGAATACCTCGCCCACACACCCCTCGTCCAGAGTGAAAACCAATCAGAGGTGTGGGGTGAGGTCCACAGGAAATAGGGGTTTTCGTGAGAGAAGATCAGCAAGATTCACGGAAAGACTGCCTGTGACGGGAGAACACGGAAGAAATGGAACAGCAAACACGAACAGCGTTTCGAAACCACCTGGACGAATGCCGCCTTCGTCCTCTCCCCTGTGCTGAATGCACTTGGTGAATGGTAAGAAGCAGGTAGTAATAAAACTTCTAGATAATGATATCCAGATTGGCATGTTTGGAGGATTTTCGGTTGTGTGACGACTGCTGTTAGAGGGATACACGTCTCATGTCTTGTGATTTCGATACTTCCCAACCGACTCGTCGTGTAATTTCCGCCGGGTCAACTGAGGGACTCTCGTAGCGTTTCACTCTGGACGAGGGGTGTGGGGGTTCGATTCCGTCATCCGTGTATTGTGAAACGTTAAAGGAACAATCGTCGTTCTGACTATTCGCTAATCAGCAAAGCGGCATCAACGCCGAAATCAGGATTGGTATCTCCCGATCTTCCTCGTCAACCGGAATCAAGACACCCAATCCCGACAGTTCCGACTGTACCCTGCTTTGCTTCGTGCCGACGAACGTTCGTCACCATCACTCGAGGTTCACACTCCAGCTCGTCACACCGGCGCTTTCACTCTGGATGAGGAGTGTCTGCCGTGCGTCAGACACCCAGTGCCGATGAGTTTTCTCATAGAAATGATTGATTACCCGGTTCGGGAGATACACTCTGGACGGGGGTGTCGTCTCAACCAAGTACGCTGCTCACCGGGTGGAGGGCTATTCACTCTTGACCAGGGGTGTGTCAAACCCGCTCCAGTCCGGCGTTTTCACTCTGGATTAGGGGTGCCGGTCTGCGTCGGTAACTCCCGCTCCGAATCCGATTTCACTCGGGACCGACTCAACCCTTTGTGAGGATGATACGCCAGCGACAAAACATCAGAAGACGACCATAGCCCGATTTACACTCTGGCCGAGGTAGCCAAATCATTAAGTAGGTCCCATCCGCGATGTCTGATATTGATGGCTGAGGAACCGTCCCAACTCTCTGACTTCGACGGCCGCTATGAGGATCCCGCCGACGATCCCCTCTTTGACTTTGATGAAGACGACCCCAACCGAGCCAACATTTTCGCTCGAAAGGAGCTGCTGAAGGTTGGCCACGTCCCTGAAAGCGGCCGTATCGTCGGCCGGGATGGCGAGATCAAGGCCGTTGCTGCTGAACTCAGACCGATCGTCCGTGGCGATCCGCCCAACAACGTGATTATTTACGGCAAAACGGGAACCGGGAAGTCGCTCGTTTCCCGTCACGTCACCGAACGAGCTCGCCGAGCCGCGGAGTCGAACGGTGTGTCCGTCGGCACGGTCTACGTCGACTGCGCGCAGCACAACACACAGACACGCGTCGCGAGGACGGTGACTCGTTCACTCAACGAGACGGACGAGACTAACTTTGATATTCCACGCGCAGGGATTGGCAGCGGTGAATACTACGACTATCTCTGGGAGATTCTGGATACTACCTACGAGTCGGTCATCATCATTCTCGACGAGGTGGACCGACTCGATGACGATGATATTCTTATGCAGCTCTCGCGGGCTCGCGAATCGGGGAAAGCGGATTGCCACCTGGGCGTCATCGCAGTCAGCAACAAAATCGAGTATCGCGACCAGCTGAACGAACGCGTCAAGTCCAGTCTTCGCGAGGAGGAGTTTGTCTTCCAACCCTACGACGCGAATCAACTGCGCGAGATTATGACGCACCGACGGGACGCGTTCCACGATGGCGTTCTATCTGATGATGTGATTCCGCTGACGGCGGCACTAGCCGCTCAAGAACACGGTGACGCCAGAAAGGCAATCGAAATTCTTCGTCACGCCGGCGAACTAGCCGAGCGAGAAAACGTCGATACAGTCGTCGAGGAACACGTTCGCGATGCCCAGGAGTGGGCTGAAATCGATCGGTTCGAGGAGCTTCTCCGTGGATCGACGACACAGGTCAAATTCATCCTCTATTCTCTCGCGCTGCTCACCGAAGAGAATCCAAACGAGGACGGGTTTTCGACCAACCGGACTTATGAACGGTATCAGACGACGACAGAGAAGGCTGACGCGAAGACTCTCAGCGAGCACCGCGTCTACGAGCTGTTGAAAGAGCAGGCGTTCCTCGGCGTCGTTGAATCAACTCGGACCGGGGGTGGCCGGGGTGAAGGCAGTTATCTCGAGCACCGGCTGGTTCAGGACACGGGTATCGTGTTGAAATCTGTCCTCCGGGACAGTCGGCTGGAAGACTTGGCCTAGCCCTCGGTTCGGTCGCTCACCACACCCCTGGTCACGAGTGTATCTCTCGACACGTCGGGCTCGTGGGGTGGGTGTGTATCTGCACCGACTACTCGTCTGGGTTAACTGGACTCTTGTACTTCGACTTCACTTTGTCACCTTCCCGCCACTGCCAGTAGTAGTAGCGGTTGTCGTTGATTTCCTTGATCGTGATCGTGGCCTTCGACGGGACGTCGTCCGGAAGGTCGTCCGGCCGCTCGTCAATCTCGTCGTCCTCCGACTCCTCCTTGAGACGCGCTTCGCGAGCTTTGTACTCAGCCAGCTCCTCGGCGTAGCGCGCGACGTGCTGGAGTTGGTCCGGCGAGTAGCCGTTGAGTGTGTTGACGATATCTGTCAGGAGTTCCGCCGGCGGCGTCGGTGGCTCGTAGGACATCAGCGGTCGCCTCGTATTAACCAACAGAGCGCGTATCGGCATAGATTTGTTGGTTAATCAGATATTGTCTCGTCACGGGCTAAAGAGTACGAATAGCAAACTATTCAGAAATAGACCGTGCCGTTAGACGCCATCCGGACGGGGGGCGTTTTCGTACTTGACCATCTTCTCGGGCTTGTCGGAAATGGTGTCGTAGATCTGCTGGAGCGTCTCTTCAGCGGCGAGCAGGTTGTGTTCCTCCAGGAACTCCCGTCCCTCCTCCGTGAGTCCGTAGAACTTCCAGGGGTAGCCCTGTCGGCGCTGGTCGTCGTCCAGGGCGACCTCTTTGACGATGCCGGCGTCGATGAGCTTCTGGATGTGCTTGTAGACGGTGGCATCACTCACGCTGGGGTTGAGCTCCTTGAGCTCGTACATCGAGGGTAACTGCTCGGGGTGCTGGAGGATGTTGTTGATCAGCGCGAACCGCGTCTGTTGGGTGACGAAGTGGACGAGCTCGCGGGATTCCATCGCCTCAGCAGTTCCCAGGTCGGTGCTCATACGACACGATACACGGCCTGGCGGCAAGTAGTTTACCATTGAGTAAACCACTCTGGAGTAAACCACACCTGACTAAGCTGGTGAATTACTCCGTAAACCATATCGCACGACGCTGAGAGGGGCCATATATGTCCGACGAGGAGCCGCCCGTCCCTGAAGAAGTCCTCACTAGTGCGAAGGACCAACTCGACGACAAAGAGATCTCGCTGGCGGACAACGAGGAGATCCTCCACACCCTGAGCGAACTGATCCCCGTCTACGAAAATAAGCGCTCGTACTTCGTGCTCGGGAACTACGATCGGGAGCCGATTCGGCGGCTGAACCTCGTGGTCGACCGGCTCAACCGCCGGCAGGACGCCTACGCCTTCCGGATGGTCGACATCCGCGGGGAATGGGACAACAGCATCCAGAAATTCTGCCTGATTGCCGACATCGTCACCTACCTCGTTGGTGTCGCCGAAAAGGAACCGAGTGACTTCCTCGTCGAGCAGGGCCTCCTCGTCGGCACGACGGAGTTTTTCGCGAAAAGCCACGTCCTCAAGCGGGTGTATGAGGACGAAGAACACCCCTTCGGCTGGATGCAGGACGGCGTCTTCGAGCTGTTCGAGCAAGAGAGACGGCTGTATCGCTGGCAGACCGAGGAGGAACTCGTCGACGTGATAGAAGAACTCCCGTGACGGTAGTGGGACCGTGATTGTCTGCGTTAACCAACGTTGAGGATGTACTGGATAGTTTGTTGGTTAATTAGGATCCGTCCGCATCAGCGGGAGTCGCCCATCCAGTCGCGGGACTCGACCGCGCTACTCCGCGATAGAGTTAGGCGTCTGGATCAGTGACTCGGAGAGACCCATCAACTTCATAGAACCAGACGGAGTCAAGTAACCGTTCGATAGCATACTCCGCATCGGCCGGCTCGGATGGGAACGTATCATGAGCTAACAGTCGGTCATATGCCTGCTCCTGCGAGAGCCCGCCTTCCCTATCCTCTATCTCGGGTACGTGGATTTCGTAAGCGTCTTCGATCCAGTCTGGGAGCGAGCGCGGTTCATTTGCCCACATTTCCCATCAAGCTCGGTTATCCCGTGTCTGGTGGTTCGTGCTGAATCCAAATAAGGACTCGGCAGCTGCTACGGATTATCGTAGCCAATCGAGTATTCCGCTTCGTGGAAACAGCCCCTGTGGTTCGATCCCAAGGCAGGAACGCTACGAGCACCTATGATAATTCCCATGAGTATGTTACTGAAGAAACGCTGATTTTCGGTGGTATGCTCATTCTCGGACGGATTCCGATAATACCATCCTAAACGCCGAAATGAATTCCCGATAGAGAGGCCTCGTGAGCCTGCTCTCTGGTGTCACTCACTAAGAGGACAAATATCTTTTATACTATAGACAGTACGCTTACTCGGCTGAAAGCGCCCCCGGTGCGTGAACACCGGAGACTACACTGCCAGGATATGACAGCACCAAATACTAACAGCGCTGCGAGTAATAACTCTGTCTTTCAGGGTTCTGAAGACAGACCAGACACTCCCGCCAACGACCATGCACTCGTCCAGATTATCGAATATGCATACGAGACCGCTAGTACCACGACTCGCCGCGACCTTGAAATCGAAACCCAGTGGAACACCACCGAACTTGATCAGCTTCTCGACCGGCTCGAAGCAATCGGCTGTGCGGAGTTAATCGGCGACTCGGCTCATCGGATGATTATGCTGACGAGTCGAGGCGAGTTCCTCGGTCGGAGGCGATGATGACCAATACCGAGTGCGGACGTGCGTTTCCAATGAGCCTGGAAGACGTATTTCAAGCGGTTTCGAACAGCCGACGTCGACGGGTGATTCTCTCGGTTGATCGGGTCGAGAACGGTGTGGACGCGAACCAGCTCTCTATCGAGATCGCATCCCGAGAGAACGCTATTGATCCGAGCAAGATGACGGGCGAACAGCGCTCACGCGTGTATGTCAACTTGGTTCAGGATCACTTGATCACACTTGACGAACTTAATGTCGCACGTTACGACCCCCGCTCGAAACTCGTCAAGGCGACGGATACGACTGCACCGCTGGCTCGACTGATCAGGGAAGTGACGGCTGACTGCTATACGCCTGTGGAGGACGCAGGCGAATGAGAGCGTCTTCGGAGGTTGTGGATTCTGAAGCCCTCCCTGAGCCGGTCGTCGTTCACGTGGGCAGCGTCGAGTTGCTTCTTGAGTGGGCCGAACACGCCAGTACTGTATCAAATGTCGTCATTGCGCCAGTGGAGCTCCACAGGCGGAATCTGAAGCTCCGTCTCACTGAGGCAAATCTTCCGTTGGACGCGTTCGCGTTTACCGGGCCTTCGGCCGTCGCTTCGCACGTCATGGAAACAGCGGGTGAGCCCGCGAAGGCGTTGGATCGCGTTGACCGACTCGCACTGCTCGGGGACATTCTGGGTGGTGAGAACGAGGCGACCGAACGCTTCCGGTTGGTGCTTGGTGGAGAGCCGGCACAGAGTGGGACCGCCATCGAGCAGGCGCGACGCGAACTCGAAGTGACGACGAACTACCACCCCGACCGAGTCCGTGCGTTCCGTCAGGCCGTCGAATCGGCACCGTCCCCCATCGACGTCGATGCGGATGACCTTCTTGACGGGACGCTTGCCGTGGAACGGGCGCTTCGGCGTCGCTCCAAGAAGGTACCGTCCGATGGCGAACTCGTCCGCCGTGCCACACGAATCGTCACTGACACGGACGGCGCAGCGTGGACCGATGCATATCCGGCCGTCGAACGGATCGCAGTTGTCGGGTTAAGTACCGTCCCCGCGACACTCGTCGATCTGCTCACTGCTGTGACGTTGCGGTGCGAAGTCGAAGCCCATCTCTTCCTGCGCCGCGGGACGGGTCCGTTTCTCGAACAACGGCTCACCGACGTATGGGCGGTCCCGAACCCGGGGAGGGTGGTGGTCACATGACTGATACACCATCTCCAATCCGGTTCGATACGTCGAACGTGGAGCCCAACGTCCCGGTGGCGGAGATCGAGGTGACTACACGCTATCAGGAAGCTCGGACCGCGATGGCTGTCGTCGCTGCGCTCAGAGAACACGGCGTTCCCATACGAGATATCGTCGTCGTCGCCCGTGACCTCGACGGATACGAGGAGACACTTGCCCGGGCCGCGATTCGCCACGGTGTCACGCCGGTGTTCTGGACACAGATCGACCTCGTCGAGACGGACCTATATCGGCTGATAGCGTCGCTCTGTGAGCTGTTGGGTGATACCGAACCGAATTCCGAGACCCTTCTTCGCCCGCTGGAATTAGGGTGGACACCACAGGAAGCGACGGACGTGTGGCCGCTTCCCGGTGAGGTGCTCGCGGAGACATCCCATCGGCTTCCTGAGGACTCGCGTCCGATTCACGCGTGGCAATTGCTCCTTGAGGAGGTAACGTGGACTGACCGACGAGTCGCCGATTACGTCGAGTGGATCGCCCGGGCTCCGGAACCCACACCAACAACCGTCGCTGCCGTCCTGGGTGGTGTGGTCGATTCGTATCGGGAAGTAGTCCTACCGGAGCGACGGGCGACCGACTCGCCTGCGCTGCTGGAGACCGAGACGGCAGCGCGTGCGACTGTGCGAATGGAGACGCTCGTCGAACAGGTCGAGAGCAAGTACACCCAGCGACTGGCGGACGGATGGACGGATGAATCGTGGGCAGCGGTGCAGGGAATGTGCGAGTCGCTTGCCCGGCAGCGACCGGGACGTCGAGAACACGCTAACGCGCGCGCCCTCGATCTTTTAGAGGCGAACGACATCTGGGCGCGCGAAATCCCATACGTTGTCGCTGTCGGACTGGTCGAAGATGAGTGGCCGAACCAGACAAAGAGTACCCTCCCGCCGGAACTCCAGCACACCATCCTCGTCAGTGACCGCCCTGCTGGGCGACTGGCACCACAGACTGCGTGGCATGGCGGTCGTGATCTCGACCAGTTCTGCGACACAATCGCCGCAGCCACCCGCGGTATCATCGTCACGCGTCATGCGCTTGACGTCGATGGGAATCAGAAATTCCGATCGCCGTTGCTTGATCATCTTGACACCGAATTCGTCGACCGGGATTCTCGCCAGCAACTCCTGAGTACTGACCGAGCCCTCCCGAGTCAGATCGAATCGATGCTTCTAGACGATGAGTCAGCGACACCGGGGAAGAATTCTAATGAGTAACCGATCCAGCAAGGACGACAACACGACCGACTGCAGTGCCCCGATCGAACTTCGAGATGCACAACGACGGATTCGGGATGCGTACTTCGACCACGACGACGGCTTGTACGTCCTGAACTGTAATCCGGGAGCCGGCAAGACGGTCACGATCACGGACGTCGTACCGGAGGAACTGTTGCGAAGGTATGTCGCTGGTGATCCGGTGCCCGAGCAGCGTGTCTGCGTCGTCTCCTTCACGCGTGACGACGCTACTGCCTTCGTACCGGCAGTCATCGAACGACTCCGTGAACTCGTCGAGTACGACATGACGCCGGCCGCCGCGGCCGTTTCTAATGACGATGTCGAGTATCTCGTTGAGCGTATCAGGCAAGCGCCGCTCTTTGGGACCGTCGACAGTGTTTTCCGGAGTCTCTTCGGGGAGTTCGCCGCTGAAGTAGGGTTCGAAGAGATGCCGGATGTCGGCAACGAGGGGCAACTTACACGCCTGCACGCTGATTGCTACGAGGAACTCGCGTCTGAGTCGGCATATGCAGAGGCTATCGATGTCGTCGAAGCTGGCTACCCGCCGGGCGAGTACGACGACGGCCCGACCGCTCTCTTACGCCAGGCGCTCCACCACTGTCGCGCACGTCGTCTCACAACAGTCGAGTTCATCAATGAGCTCCGTGCGACCGTCAACGCCGTCTACGATGAGGGGGAAACCGATTCGTTCGACGATGTAGCTGGTGCGCTCGCCCGCTGCGTCGGGAGCGAAGCAGCAGGCGAAGCACGCCGATCGCTGGACGGTGCCGACCGTGAGGAGATCGTCACCGCCGACCAACAGTTACATACGGCGTGGGTTGAGGTGATTGACGCCTTTGGGACGCTACTGGATGGATACCGCGAGGCGTACCGACGACTCACCCGCGAGCGCGGTGTCATCTCGCATACGGACTGTTCATTCTTGGTTGCGGAGTTCCTCTCGGGAAATCTCGGCAACGGTGATCCAGCGGCGAGGAAACGGGAGCGAGTCCTGAAGCGGTACCAAGATCGTATCGAGAGCGTCATCATCGACGAGTCACAGGATGTCTCTCAGCTCCAGCACGAGGCACTCGCCCAGATTGTCATGGAAGACTGTCGCGTTCTGGCGGCTGGCGACATCCGTCAATCCGTGTACGTGTGGCGAGATGCCTACCCGAGACTCTTCGAACGTGCCGTCGAAGAAGGTCGGTATCTGGGTATTGACTGGGACACGCACGTAGTCGAGACGGCGGCTACTACGTATCGTTGTACACCTGACGTCGCCGCAGCAGTCAACGCGATTGCCGAGCCGATGCTTACCGACCCTACGCGTGGCGATGTAGGGGCCCTCGACGTTGTATATCCACGTCTGGACGCCGATCGGGATCCGAATCCCGGGCCGAGTGTCCATATTGCCGCGTTCGACACCGACGCTGTTCCGGGGTCGATCCCGTACGTTTCCCCGGACAGCGGCAAAGGGGAAGCTGGCATTTTGGCGACGTACCTCTCCTGTGGTCTTGCTGACGGTACGTTCGATTGCGTCGATGGTGAGACTGAACCAACAGACGAAGCTAGCTGCGGCGACCCTGATGTTACAGTATTGTTCCGATGGCGAACACACATAGATACGTATCGGCAGGCGTTCGAGGCTGAGGGACTCACGGTTGCGGATGCCTCGACGTATCTTTTCGACTCCCCCGCTGTTACGGCCGCCATCGACGTCGCCGAGTGGCTTGCCGACCCTGTCGCCACGGATCGCACGCGGGCACTCGTTTTGGAGTCCGAACTTGGTCTGTCCACGCTCGAAGCGACCTTCGAGGTGCACGACTGGCAACTCGACGCTGTTCATGACGCGCCCTTGAGTGACATATCCGACCAACAACGCGATATCCTTGACCGGCTCTACTGCCTCCGAGAACAGTACACGACGTTCAGTAGTCAGTCAGCTGCAGTCAGTCTCGCCGACCTCATCGACACGCTAGCGTTGCGAGCGGATCCGAACGATGTCGCTCCGGCGGTTGCGCCGGAACAGCGGGTCGCTAATCTGGACAAGCTCGTCGAACTCGTGGCCCAGTGGGAGACCGAGTCTTTGAGTACGCTGAGCGCTCTGACGGACGTCCTGACACAGTATCGCGACGAGCCCTATATAGGGCCGACCCAGCCAGTCCACACCAGCAATCACGACGTCGTATTTACAACGATCCACCAGATGAAGGGTGACGAGAGCAACGTCGTCGCCCTCGCCGACATCGGCTACCCCTTGCGCAAACATGGCCCAGTCAGCCAACGCTTCGTCAACACCGGGCCGATGGTCGGGCTCGCCCCACCGATACACGCTGCCGCACCGGAAGTGGAGGCACTATCGGTCTATACTCGTGGTCTTTACGACCCCGATGGCGACGATACTCGGTTTGGTTCGACCGCCCATCCGCTTGATGTCGGTCTGCGGTGGGCTAGTGAACGCTGGTCCGACGAGACTAGAACCGATTCCTCTGATCCCGAACTCGTCGGTCACGACCACATCCAGACTGCGACTCGTCTCACGCGATCCGAAGCTTGGCGGCTCTTGTTCGTCGCCTTGTCCCGTACTAGGAACCATCTCGTCGTTCCACTACCACGCGACGTTCCCGGTTCTGAGCGGCCACGGGATCGCTGGCTTGAATCGATCCGTGATGGCCTCGGATTCGACGGGACGCCTGGTGGAGGGACGTACTCCCTCAACGTCGAAGCACCGGACGGTAGGACGCGATCCATCGACGTGGCCGTCAATGCTGTCGACACGCTCCCTAGGCACTCCACCTCCGACGACTCATACTGTCGGCTGAATATTCTTTAGGCTAGAGTGTGATTGGGAGGTATGGCCACGCTTGACGCCGCCACCCTCGACGACCTCCGCGACGCTCTCGCGGAGGTCGAGAACAAGAAGCCGACACAGCGGCTGATGGCGGTGATCAACTACCTCGAAGAAGACGACGCGACGATGGTAGAGGTAGCTGAACGGTACGGATACACCGGTCCATGGCTGTCTCGTTGGGTTGGCCGGCTCGACCGGCTCGCTGATGAGCCGGTCGAGCAAGTCGTCTACGACGATCCGCGTGAAGGCAGACCAGCCGAACTCTCTGATGAACAGCACGACAAGTTCGTTGAGACACTCCACGAATCACCCGAAGAAGTTGGACTAGACGCGCCCGCGTGGTCTGTTCCACTAGCTCGTCACTACCTCGCCGAAGAATTCGACGTTGAGTACTGTGAGCGGCACGTCCGACGATTGATGTCTGAGGCCGGGCTGTCCTGGAAGACAGCCCGGCCGGAGTTCCACAAATCCGACGAAAGAGCCCAAGAAGCCTGGCAAGAAGGCTTCAAAAAAAGCGCAACGACCTGGACGACGAATACACAATCCTGACCATCGATCAGACGCGCCAGGTACTCTCGACGCTGATCTATGTGTGGTTTCCGGAAGGAGAGCGCCCGTCACTCCCGGTGACGGGCGCGTGGGATAGCATCAAGTTGCTCGGTGCAGTCAGCGACGGCGGTGAGACGTTCTTTCTGCCGTGTGCAGAGAACTTCAACAGCGACACAACGATCCGTTTACTCGACGCACTTCAGACCGAGTTCGGCGAAAAAATCTGCGTCGTCTTGGACAACGCGTCGTATTTCACGGCGAACGCAGTGCAGGAATTCGTCGAAGATACACCGATCGAACTCTGTTACCTTCCGCGGGGTTCACCAGAGCTGAACCCCGCGGAAGAGTGCTGGAGACAACTCGATCAAGAACTTGGGAACCGTCTGTTTGAGACGCTTGACGATCTTCGTGGTGCTGCTCTCTCTGCACTCAACCGCATTGAAGTTCCAGATATCTTCACGTATTTATGTCCGTAAGTATCAGCCACTTCGTCAGCGTTTGCAGCGACGTCACCACCTGCCGAAGAGGACCTTTCTGCTCTCGTCCCGCGAATGCTTCGACCGAGCACGCTCTACCCGCTCTCAGAAAACCCCGAGGCGAACATCCTCGACCACCTGCAGGGCCGCCCACTCCATACGGACGCCGACACGGTCGACGACGGCCTGCCGCTTTCCCTCGACGAGTTCGATACGGAAGACGTCGGCTCGTTCGTCCACAGCATTCTCACACGATGTGTCAATCACGGCGTCTCAGCACACAACCTCCGGACGCAGAGTCCGACGGTCGACCGAATCATCGACGACGAATTACACAACCACGGTCCACCTGCGAGCCAAGCTGAACGTGACGGCCTGGTTGAGTTCCTCTCCAAGTTTGTTCTCCCTGACATCGCCAGCTCAAAGTTGTGGGAACAGCTGGAGCGAGCAGAGAGGGTCATCGTCGAGAAACCATTCCGCAGGCACACCAGACGCGGGGACGTCGAATTCGAGATCGAAGGGCAGGCAGACTTCGTGTTGCAGAACTCGGATGGATCTTGGACAATCATCGACACAAAAATCGCACTCACAGACATGACCAGCGAAACCCGACGCCGGTACGAAATTCAAGTATCGTGTTACGCAATGCTCCTCGGCGCAGAGAGTAGTGTAGACCAACCAATCAACTGCGCAATCGAAACATTCGGCGCAGTCACTGACCGACAAGAGGTCCAATTCTCGTCGTCAGAACTCCAGGACTACCTGGACACACTACTCGAAGGAGGCAAGTAATATGCCGGCTGCAGCACAGACACGGGTCCTGCTCGCAGACATGACCTGGGAGCCGGTAAGCACACTTACCCCAGGGCAACGGGTCATCACCTTCGACAAAACACCACACGATCACCGGTACCGAATGTACCGCGTCGGAGAAATCACCGATATCGAGATCTGCAAGGCAGAAGCAATCCAAATTACAACATCCGACGCTACTGTTTCCGTCTCGACCAGCCACAAGTTCCTCGTCCAGAAGTGGAATAAATCGATGTATCGCGAAGCGGGGGAGCTCAGCGTAGACGACGAAATCTACTGGTTCGCCGCTCCAAACGAGTACGAAGAGAACGACGCGTACCGAGAAGGATACATCACGGGCGCGTTTTGTGGCGATGGAAGCGTCCCGGGATGGAAAGACAGAGTCGAAGACCCCCGAAATACTGGGTCGTACATCAGTTCCGTGGATGAAGAGGTCGCACGAACTGTCGTCAAGTACGCCGAAGACGTAGCCCCAGAGTTCAAATTGTCGTTAAAACGACGGCAGTACACCGACAGCTCGGAGACGGCGTTGATGCCAGTGTCACCTGGTGCCTGTGACGAGATCATTCGAGACAGATTAACGTCGAAGCTTCCTTCAAACGACGAGGACTACGCTCGCGGATTCTTGGCAGGAATGATGGATACTGATGGAACCTACCCGAAGGGGAAAGAGCTGGGGTACTGTCAGTACGAAGGACAGATATTCTCACAGGTCTGTGAGTACCTCGATTTGTTGGGTTACGACTGGAGCTACGACGAAGGAGAGAAAGGGGAGTACTCTGACAAAATCCGTCTCACGCCAGGACGAGAAACGGGCAGAGCGTTCGAACACCTGCTGGAAACCCGTCCCAAAGTCAGCCGAAAACGATTAGCGTTTGCCGGAAATCGGCGAATCAGCGGTCAAACCTCAATTAACTCCATCAAACCGGAAAAAGAGAACACTATGTATTGCGTGTCGACCACGGAGGGAACGCTGATCACAGAGGGTATGTTATCTCGTTCACAGTGAAGGGAGATTCCCCAGGGATCTACCATTTCACGCCTCTTCCACTGTGGATAAGCGTGAAAGTTCGTCTCGTCGTTAGGGAGCCCCGCCTTCAGGTGGATCCCCGTATCGCGGTTGAGAGCCACGCCTTGGCGGCTTCTTCGGCGTCGTCAACGCAGATCGTTTGACACGTCTTGTGACTTTCAATAGCGTCTTCAATCTCTTGGATCGCAGCGGTGAACAGCATCGTGCTCTTCGTCGTCCTAATCCGGTCCTCATCGCGGTCGTATTCGACGATGCCGTACTGCTCGAACACTGGAAGGTGCTCATCACGGAGCGTATCGGCGGAGTCTTGGATCTGCTTCCCGGAGGCGAAGTGATTCCTGATGTCGTCGTCAAGTGCAGTGATGTCGATTACGAGTTGGGTCACGTGGGGTTCGTACGGCTGGGTCGGATCCATCATCATCAGCTCGTCAAGCCCGCCGAGGAGGCGTCGACGCGTGTCAGATGCAACGAGTTCGGCGAGCTCCTCGGGAGTGAGATCAATCGGCATCGGATCCTCGATCATGCGTCTACCTCACCTCCGCGCTCGGATTTCGGCGTGTAGCAGGACGATTCGGTGCGGCGGATGACCTCTGCGAGGCCAGCGGTCGCGTCTGTCGGGGCGACCTGCTTGCTTCTAGAGTCGTACTTCACTGCGCCGATCTCGTGGAGTGTATCCAAGTGAACCTGCGTCAAGGCGATGTAGACGCGGCTACGCTGCTCGCTCGTGACCGCACTGGGTTCAACCCCATTCTCGATTGCAGCGAGTTCGACCGCGAGGTCGCCGGCGCTGATTGGGCTATCGGCGTGATCGAGCGAGAGTAGAACGCGCCGTCTCCGGCAGTTGCTGATCGCTTCGAACGCGTCATCGGGGTCGAGCGGGATGACACGGTAGTTCTCCCGGGCTCCTTTAGATCCGGGCATCAGAGCCCAACCTCCTGAACGAAGTGTTCGCTTTTCGCCGTCAGTAGCAGGACGAGTTCCTGTAGGCCGTCAAGCAACTGCACGAGGTTGGCGGTTTGCATCCGGGAGATGTTGTCACCGCTCTCGTTGCGCGTCCAGCCAGCTTCGGCAGCGATCTCGGCGGCGGTGATCGCGCCGTTACGGTTGTTTATGTGCTGTACAATCGATCGAAGTCGTGGACCACGCTGGGGAGTGATGTTCTCGGTCCCGACTCGAGATGAGCGAGGGACAGAGTTATCACTCGTCGCGTGGGTACGTTGGCTTGCTGTCATCGTTGGCAGTAGGTGCCCGGCGTCACAGCGCCGGGGGCCGTTTTGTCAGGCCAGTTCGGGATTGTGAATGGAGTATAAAAGATGTTTGTAAAGTTAGTCGCTGGTACGTTACCCGACTGACTTAGCGCTTGTATGGATTGGATTTGACGGTTAACTAAATGGATCTCCAAATGAGTAATTCTGTGCGGAAATCAAAAATGCATGTAGACGCGTTAGAAGATCTTGTAGATCGCCTGCAGGTAGGGCTCTCGAACGTGACTTTCCCAGTAGTGCATGTAGTCTTCCATCGCGTCGCCTTTGTCACCGCGGAAGTACTTGACCAGCAGTTGATCGTCCGTTCGAGCGCCGAACACGGTCCTGAAGAAGTGCCTGAAGTAGTGGGGTGAGACGTTGCTTTCGAGCGTTGCGTCGGCGTCCCACCAGCCCTGTGCTTCGGCCCAGTCGCTCACCTGATCCCAGATGTAGTCGGCTCGGAGCCGGTCACCTGGGATTGTTGAGCTACCTGGGACGGTCAACGTCAGCAGCGGTTCGGCGGGCGATCGTGACGGCGGCCGGATCGCCAGCCACAGTAGGATCACGGCTTTGGTCTCCTTGTCGATCGGGACGTATGTTCCGCGGGCTCGTTTGTTCGGATCCTTCCGCTCTTCGCCGTTCACGACGTCGCCGACTTCGATCTCGGATCGCGGCGCGATGTACAGGGTATCGGGCCTGTCTTCGAGGTTCTTGCGGCACTCTGGGAAGTGCTCTTTGAACCAGTGGTGATCGAGGTTGATGTCGCGCATGTCGAGGTTGGCGAGTTCCGAGGCTCGCATCCCGGTCTTGATCAACAGCATTAGGATGCACAGCAGCAGCGGATGGTTGACCGAGAGGATGGCTTCTCGCATCTGTTTCAGTGAGAGATCCCGCCGTTCCGTGGTTCGATCGTCGTTCCACGTTCGGTCTTCCAGCACGAGCGCGATCGCGTTGTAGTTGATGTCGCTGTAGGTCTCACTCCGCTGGCGGCGCATCGCGTAGTCGTAGAAGTGCGCGACGCTGCCGGCGTAGCTTTTCACCGTTGAATCCTTGATGCTGTCTTTCGCTTCGAGCCAGTTGATGAAGTCCTCGGCGTCGTCATCGTTGAAGTCACCGGGCTTGATCCCGCGTTCATCAATGAACTCGGCGAAGTGCCTGAGCGCGGTGCCGCTCTGTCGCCAAGTCTTTCTGCGTACCGACCTCTTTCGGTTCTCCATGTAGGCGGCGATCTCATCGTCGCGGTCGGTCAAGTCGGTGTAGCCGGGGGACGTCCACTGGTTCGGGTAGTCGTCTTCGGCTTCGTCTTTGTCGTCCCCTATCATTTGAGGTAGTACCCTTCCTGTTCCGGGCTGTACTCGATCTGGCTGTTCGTCTTCAGGATCGTGTATGTGGTTTCGCGGATCGGCGAGAGGATCGCTTCGAGGAGCTCGCCCTGATCGATTGCGTCGGCTTCGTCGTCGGGGAGCTGCTCGACGATGTTGGCTTCGAGTTCGCCGCGGCCGTCCTCGTCAGCGAGGTTTTCGAGCGCCACCAACTGGCGTTCGCCGGCGGTGGCCATCGCACGCATGTACTCGCTGAGGTTCATCTCGCGCTCTTCGGCACGTTCTTCGATCCATGTACGCTGGTAGTCGTACATGGAGAGTGTGAGCTTCACTTGTTTCCCCGTCCCGTCTTCGGGATCGGGGTCTGCGTTTGGTCCTATCATCTGTTTGGGTGTTGTGATTCTGCTATCGTTATTATACGGCTTCTAAGCGGTTCTTCTGAGTTAGGCCGGTAGAGTTCGTGCTGCAATCGTCGATTTATGAATGATGGAAGTCTGCTGAATGAGTGGAATGAGTGAATCGCATGACTGCGTCGGGTTGGGTGACACGATGATACGGGCTTGGTCATGCATATTCTGTTGTCGTTCACCCCGGTTCTCGCAGGGCTATAGGCCGATTCGCACGGCACAGGGCTCCTACCGGCCGACCGCGCCCGTTTCGTTGTCACACATACAACTTTCTGGTGAAGACGTATAAAAGCTCGCAACGATTATCAGAAGTGTGGTAGTATGTTAAACGCTAAATTCTGGGATTAGAGAGGCTGCAATATGGTCGTGCTGTCAGCAGGTAAGTCATACTGACAGTATGCCCTATTAAACCCTTGGATTTCGTAACCGGCTTCGCAACGGTACAAACTACGCCATGATGAGAGACTAACCGACAATCTACCACGCTGACTGTCTGATACGTACAGGAACCGCAATGTTTGTGGTAGAATCAGTACATCACAAAGCCGGTTAGTTGAGACGTCTGCTGACAAAAGGTGTGCTAAAACCCCAGCAAGCAGACTGTGAAATCCACGAGGACCAGCCTCTTAACCTCCTTATCAACGCTCTTGACGGGGAAGTTGTTCTCACCCTCGCTGAAAATATGCCTTGTTTTGCCGCCAGCTGACGGCAGCCAGAGCCGCTCTCACAGGAAGATTCCGTCAAACTAACCGGGAAATGGACGCCGTCTGGCGATATGGTATCGCTCAGACGGCTTGCCTGGATGTGTCGAAAGCTAGCCAAACAGCACGTTGACGAGCCGAACGTACCCGCCGCGCCGGACGGCGCGGACGGGTACGCTGAGTGGGTACAGATCGCCTTGATTTTGTTCCGCGTCGAACTGGAAAAGAGCCTCCGTGAATCCGAGGACTACCTTACCTCAACGAGATGCCCGGCGTTCTCGCCGTGTTCGAACTTGACGAGGCACCGCACTACAGTTCGTTCTGCCGGTGGGAACAAGAGTACCGGATGCGTGAACTCCGCCGCCTGCTCCGCGCGTCGGCGGAGCAGGCGGGCTGGAGTGGTGAAGCTGCGATTGATGCGAGTGGCTTCCAGCGCGATCAAACGAGCTACCACTACCGCGACCGCGCGAATTACTCGTTGCAGTCGTTGAAGACGACGATCTTGATCGACGTGAACTCGCTAGCGATCAAGGACGTGCATTATACGACGCAGAAGGCGTGGGACGGCCACATCGGGATGCAGGTCTTCCGCCGGGACGCGGAAGACCTGCGTGTGTTGTCTGCTGACGCGAACTACTCGTGGAGCGACCTCCGTGAGGAGTGTCGCTCCAACTCAACGCGACCGTTGATCAAGCACCGGGAGCAGACACCGTTGCAGAAGGCCCACAACGCCCGGATGAACGAGGACTACAACCAACGCTGGATGAGCGAGACAGGCTTCTCGCAGTTGAAGGAAGACAACGGCGAGAAGCTTCGCTCCCGGAGCTGGCACGGCCAGTTCCGGGAGCTGACTCGGAAGTGCATCGTGCATAACGGCTGTGTTGAATCACTAGACAGCGTCGGGATGGGTCGCTAAATCAAAGGAGTTGAAGCGGGACGATTTGGTTGTCCATGACACAAATCTCCCGCTTCACTGGGGAAGTTGTCCCTGTTGCTCAAAGAGTTACTGGCGATGGAGACGAATCCGCCGCTCCGGAAGGAGGCGGCGGATTCGCCGACTATGCACTCGTTTCCCTCCACTGTCTGCGGATTTACCTCGAT
>NZ_PDBS01000005.1 GCF_002572525.1 Natrinema sp. CBA1119
ACGATTCGTGGTCACCTGACGGCAAGGTGGTGTCGGAAACCACTTCTCTTTACTGGTCTAAAGAGAAGTGACTCACCACACCCTATTTCGAGTCAAAACCGCAAGGCGGCGTGGTGTTCGACCTTCCCATAAATCACAGACCGCTATACCGAAAGTTGGGGTTATTTCGCCAGGCAGTTAACCTTAAGATTATTCTTAAAGTTAGTCAAAGGGTGGTGGCGGTAGCCTCGTGTGATATTAACCAACATCAGCAGCAGAAGATATACCCTGGGCGTTGGTTAAAGCAAAGGTCCAGCCTGCCGACTTCCCGTCGTTAGAGGTGTGGAGTCCCCGAGATCGAGATGTGAGATCCTATGTTGGCCCTTGACACCAACGAAAAGCCTTATTGTATGTTGGCGTGTTGTACCAACATAGGTGGCATAGATGGGATCGACGGTCATCTACGAGGATCAAGATACGTTCGACGACGGTACCCGATACGAGATGATCGCCACCGCCATCCCAAAAAGCGACGACTACCCCGAAGGAGTCAAGTACCGATTCCAGTACATGGCAGAAGACGGTAGCACGCTACTTCGGTTCGACAACTATCCGAACCATCCCGGGGTAGACCGCCACCACTACCACACGCCTACCGGTGTCTACGACGACATTGAGTACACCGGCCTCAAAGCCCACGTCCAGCAGTTCTACAACAAGATGGACGACCGCCGCGAGAGGTGACCAACCATGCCCGACCAACCCAACACACCCGACGACACCGACGATGCCAACAGCACCGACTCTGGGACCGAGGAGATCGTGATGGACGACATCGAAGCCGAGGCAGGCTTCCTCGAAGACCGCGACCCTGAGGACTACCCCTCGGTGCTCCGGATCACGTCCGACTCTGAACAGGCGCACCGCCAGGACGCGCTCGACCGCCTCGACCGCTGGCAGGCGGGTGAGGAGATCCCGCACGTCATCAACTTCCAGAACCCGAGTGATCTCAGAGCATTGCTCACTGACCGTCGCGTCGAACTCCTTCGGAGTATCATGACCGAGCGCCCGGACAGTATCCGCCAGCTGGCCGAACGCCTAGACCGCGATGTCAAGAGCATTCACGACGACCTTCAGGTCCTCACTGACTACGACATCGTCCACTTCGAACAGGCTGGCCGGGCGAAGCGCCCGTTCGTCCCCTTCGACACCATTGAAGTCAGTCTCGAAATTTCGACACCGCGCCCAGCTGATGATGCTGCACCGGCCTGAACTATCGTCAGTACCGTCGCAGTCGAATCTACCGCGCCGAGGCTGTCGGCCCTATGCGAAGAAAGCGAACGAATGAACTTACAGACCCAACGATGACTGAGAACGTTGATCCTGATGACCCGCGACCTGAAGGACACTACTATATCGCTCGGGACGCCGAGTGGCATTACGTAAACGACGACCTTGCTGAGACGATCTCTTTGGGCCCGGCGACGGACGGCGAGCCGGGCGACGATTGGGTGCTCTCGTTTACGCCTGAAGCCGCGACTCCGGATGACCGCGAGCGCGTTTGCGTTCGGCTGACACCATGGGCGCTCCACGAACTGTACATCGAGAGCAAGAACCTGTCACCTGATGCCCGTCAGGCTGGTCATAGCGCCGAGTGTGGCCTCTGTGGAGAGCAGGTCCCGCTCGACCAGGCGTGGCCAGACAACCGAAAGGAACCGTGTCACCCAGAGTGTTACGCCGACGCATTCGGCGCACCACCGTGGTACGATGGCCGCTGATCAGGGATGCATCTTTAGTGCGGTTTGGCTACGATTTTACCGTCTGTGACCCACCCTGTGGCGCTGTGGGCCAAGTTTAAGATTAATATTAGGCTTAGGCAGGAGTCCGAGGTCGGAGCAGCTCCCCTACGACGCACCGGTGAGCGTTAGAATTCGCGCTCGATCTCTAACTTCCGCATGGCCTTCTCAAACACCTCTGGATGGCGATGAGCCAATTTCTCTAAATGGTCACGGATTGACTGCGCAGGGTTTGCTTCGACTTCGTCAGCATTCTGAAGCTCCTGATAGAAGGCATGCATTTCCGTCGTCACTGCAATCCCGACAGTCTTCTCCTTTGGCGCGGACCCGCTGTTGAGCGCGTCCAAGTACTGCTCGGGATCGAACCCATCGTTACTCTCACCAGAACGAGTTGCTTCCTGGTCTTCCTCTGCTGCGTCGAACGCGTCTGTCATCGGGTTATCGCTCATAGTTAATCTTAAGCTTAGTATTATTCTTAGGCGTAGTCTTCAATCGTTTCGTCAGTGATTTCGATTCCTTCGTCAGCAGCGAATTGCCGCGCCCCAGCTCGATACGCATGATAACACTGCTGGCGAACCGACCGCGGCGTTCCATCTGACCGGTCAACAATCGTCTGAATCGCAGACGCAGTGTACGGGTCTGACAGGTACCCGTCAGTGTACTCCTCGTCACGAGCCCATGCTAACCACCGGGCGATCAACTCTTCCGTCTCCTCGAACCCGAATCGTTCCAACGACCGGTTCTTCGCCACCAACCGAGACGACAAGGTCTCCCGGAGTTCATCAATCCGATCCGCTGCGGTCGGAGTTCCAAACAGGAACAAGATGAACACGGGTTCGCTCTCACCGAGGTCTCCGATGCTCTGTAATCCGGCTAACAGCTGCTCGAACGTACGCGTATTCCGTGCTGCGTCTTCGAGTTGGTCAACCTGGACGATACACGTCAGCCCAGTCTCCTCTAACTGATCAGCAACGTCTTCAACGACTTGCCGAACCTCATCCGTTGGATGCGGATACGTCTCCGGCACATCGAGCGCCTCGTACTTCGACAGTTCATCCAAGAGCCGGGTGTACAACCGTCGCGTCGTGATGCTTTCGACCTCGCGGATTCGAGCGATAGCGAACTCGTCGCTGCGGGGCCCATCACTCAGAGCGTCGTACACGAGCTCTCGGAAGTGCGTCTTCCCCGCCCCTCGTTTGTCGATCACCGAAATGTGCCCAGCACGCGTCAGTATGTGCGAGGCAACCTCTTGGAGAAGATCTTCGTTGACCCGGACGGCAACGCGCGCGTCGGGAAGCGATTCCGCAGCGAACGGTGTTCGACCCTCAACGAGGCCCAACTGCTCACCGTACCGAGCATGAGCAGCCTCGGCATCGTCGAGCGCCGCGGTGAACTGATCCGACATAACACACGCGGGTTGACGTTATCCCTAACCTTAAGATTAAGTCAAATATAGATGGCGGATCTGGCAAGACTGGCTTCTCCATATATCACCAAGTTGGGGTGATTTCTAGTTGAAACTCTGAGACCCCTCGTACAGGTTTGCCATTCATCCCGAACTGATGATCAGTAACTCTGTTTTCGCCTGCGATGATTCTTTTAGTGAGACCGCTTACGAAAAGGCAAACGAGGATTATTTGATGGTGAGTGAATAACGCTGAGATCAGTGATTGAACGCCTTCGGATTGTTTATGAGCGTCTTACTGCGGGCGGGTCAACAGCGGAAAAAGCCCTACAGAGTGGTATCTGGGTGGCTGGAATCAATGTTACTGACCGTATCTTGCAACTCCTGAAGGTCATTATTCTCGCTCGATTGCTTTCACCGGCGGCATTCGGTCTCCTCGGAATCGCGCTGCTTGTAATTGCGGCACTCCGGCAGTTCTCAAAACTCGGTTTTGACGAGGCATTAATACAGCACCAAGACGACGATGTAGACGCCTACCTCAACACTGCTTGGGTAATGAAGATCGTCCGTGGGTTCGGAATCGCGGTCGTAGCGTTTCTCGCAGCCCCGTACCTCGCGGTATTTTTTAGTGAACCGCAAGCAGAGCCGGTCATCCGTGTCGTTGGTGTCACTCCGTTTATTTTAAGTTTACAGAACCCAGGTGTGATGTACTTCGAAAAGAACCTCAATTTCCACAAGGAGTTCGTATATCAGGTCGGTGGTCGATTGGTAGATCTTGTTGTCGCTGTCGTTCTTGCACTTACTTTCCGCAGCGTTTGGGCTCTTGTGGCCGGCATTGTAGCGATGAATTTCGTGAAGTTTATTCTCTCTTATGCGATTCACGAATACCGCCCCAACATTGAGTTCAATCTCGCATATGGAAAAGAAATGTTTGGCTTTGGGAAGTGGTTGCTTGTGTCGGCAATCCTTTCTTTCCTCTACGGACAGGGAGACGATGCGTTCGTTGGCTGGTTCTTTGCGGCGAGTTCGCTTGGTGTCTACCAATTGGCATATCGGTTCTCAAACGCTCCTGCAACTGAGGTCACACACGTTATTTCACGCGTAGCGTTTCCGACAATGTCGAGGGTTCAGAATGATACCGAGAAACTTCGTGAGGGGTTCCGTAGGGCTGTCCAGCTATCAACAACGGTGGCTTTTCCGATGGCAGCTGGTATTGCTGCCGTTGCACCCCAGTTTGTTCCTGTAGTTCTTGGCGATCAATGGAGGTCGGGAATCCCAGTGATACAAGTCTTAGCAGTATATGGTGGAATCCGTGCATTCGGGGCGAATGTCGGAGCCGTTTATAACTCAACAGGGCGACCAGATATTGGAGCAAAAATACAGGCTCTACAAGCCATCGCGTTAGCAGCCGTAATATATCCTGCTGCAGAGTGGTTTGGGCTCATGGGTGTTTCATTTGCTGTCGTAATAAGTTTAATTCTGCCACTCCCAATTTCTCTCCACTATGTTTTGTCGATCACTCAACTACGCGCTATTGAGTTAGTTAAGTTGATCATGTTCCCATTAATGAGTAGCATCGTAATGGCTGGCAGTGTCATAGCATTAAACGTCTACATTCTGACGGGTGAGAGCGTTTTTGCTTTCACGCTACTCATTGCCACAGGGTGTATGGTTTATTTCGCTCTGATGTACATTTTCGAGCATTTATTCAATGCCGAATTCATTCAACTGTACCGTATAGTGAAGCAGGGGATATGATGAGATCGATTCTATGACACCTCTCAACAACCTCTACTTGGGAAACAAAGTTCTATAACATCCACGGACTGGCAGACAATTAAGAATTGATTTTTTCTAATGCGAAACTTCTGTATCCGTCTGTTTCAAGTGACAAGTGTGAAATCTGCCAATTTTCCTGTATACAGAACTCGTGAACAGCAGAAATAACACCGTAGGGGACACCCTTTGAGACATTGCCTACACAGTAATCGTGGCCTGCGATAACTCCATCTTCCTTCACTTTCCTCTGTGACACATAGAGTTCCTTTGATGTTTGTTCATATGAGTGTGTTGTGTCAATATACACCAGGTCAAAGAAGTCGTCTTCAAATTCACTCAATGCTATCTCCGACCGTTCTCTCACTATCGAAACTTCCGCGAGATCGTCAAATTTTTTCTTCACCTTCCTCATTTCTTCCTCTCCATATCTTTCTGTCTCCCATACATCAACAAGGAAAAGTGATTCGGGCTCCGTTATAGACAGAATTTGTTCTGAGAAGTTACCTTCATCCACCCCAAGTTCTGCGACTTTGCCTTCTGTAGGAAGGGTTGTTAGCATCTCTTCCCTACTCGGATGTATTGATACATTTCTTATATGTTTATCCGGGAGAGTTTCGGGAACAGACTGCATATAATCTATAGTTTTTATAGATTCATTTTCTGGAATCACCGTACGATATATTCCTTTCAATAGCGGGTGAAGGCGACCCGGTGTAATTTCCATTATTTTACTCTTGTATTCATCTTGGGACAGCATTCTTGGTTCTTATAACCTGCTCACCCATCTTCACATCTCCGGTTGCTATGCAGTCTCAACGCTTCATCAAAACCGAGCTTCGAGAACTGCCGAAGTGCCGCAATCGCAAGCAGCGCGATTCCGAGAAGGCCGAATGCCGCCGGTGAAAGCAATCGAGCGAGAATAACGATCTTCAAGAGTTGTAAGATACGGTCAGCGACATTGATTCCAGCTACCCAGATACCGCTCTGTATAGCTTGGTCTGCTGTTGACCCGCCCGCAGTAAGACGTTGGTAAACAGTTCGCAGTAGTTCAAGCACTCATAGCAGCGTTCTTTCTCAGTTATCAAATAAGCCTCGTTTGGCAATCTACTACCGGGATAGGGGCATTCCGTGAACCACTACTGGGCGACGACTTATATCTTAAATCGGAGAGTTCTGAGGGCTTGTTCTGTGTCTGGTCTCAGGCCATTGACACCGACGCCGAGGCCATTGACACCGACGCCGAGGCCATTGACACCGACGCCGAGGCCATTGACACCGACGCCGATTAGTAGAGTCGTGTGGAATTGATTGTTATGGGCATCGTTGGATTTGGCACGGGGCGGCTACGGACAGACATGGCGTACAATGCCATCAGAGCGGCCCTGAAGACGGGCTACAGATTTTTCGACACCGCTCCGATATATGATACAGAACCAATGTTGGCGGATGCCATCAAAGATGTGGACGTCAACCGCTCTGACCTATTCATTGGAACGAAAGTTGAAAGCCAGCATCTCAAGCCAGATAACATCCGTAGACAAATCGATCAGAGTCTGAAGGCGCTGGAAACCGACTACGTTGACCTACTGTACGTCCACTGGCCTGCCCACACCTACGACCCCGAGCGGACCTTCAAGACTTTCGAACAGCTCAGAGACGCCGGAATTGTTCAGTCTGTAGGGATATGTAACGTTACCACAGATATCCTAGAAGAAGCCGTTGAGTCCTCCCCGACGTCGATTGATTACGTCCAAATTGAATTCCACCCGTACCTGTATCAACATGACATCCTTGAGGCCGCTCGGGAACACGGTGCAAAGGTGGTCGCCGCATCACCCTTCGCACAAGGATGTGTCCTCAACGACCCGGTTGTAGAAGGACTCGCTGAAAAAAAAGATATCTCCCCCGCGATGGTCGTCCTGGCCTGGTGCCAGGCTCACGGAACTGTTCCAATCCCGTGTTCTTCAAGATCAAAACACATTTACGAGAACTTTCGCGCCGCCGAAGTCAATCTCACCCCTGCCGAAGTCAAGCGCATAGATGATCTTGACGCTGGCGAACGGTTCACTGACTACGAATTTGCACCCTGGAATGGCTGATAGTAGTTATATGCTCAACCTAGCGATGTTGGAATCAAAACCGCGGACACTGGCCTGTCATTTCATAGTGATATTGAATGCGGTTAAGAAGTATACACATGATAGCAGCTGACAGCATTAACGCGCTAATTTCAAGTTCCCTCATACTGTGTTCAAAAATGTATTATGAAAATAGCTCATATGACAGAAACATTCCCAAAACTTTCTACAACTTTCATTGTTAACCAACTTACCGGTCTTATTGATAATGGCCACGATGTTCAAGTTTACGGCACTCAACCGGGTGAAAACTTCCACCATGATGTGATTGACGAATACAACCTACAAGATAAAGTGAGCTACTACACCAAGCCGCGAAGCTATCCCGAGGGATTCAAGTTACTTGTTACTTCAATTCCTGAACTCCTTATTGGTGGAGTAAGTCCCTCGAGAATATTCTCCACCTGTCGACACGGGAAGTATATGCCCGAAGAACTCAGTATAATGCGCAACGTCCTCAGACACCGAGACGGTACTGACGTATTTCATGCACATTTTGGCCCCGTTGGCAATCGCTTTTTATCCTCACAACCGTTGATGGAAAGTCCACTGATTGTTTCTTTTTATGGTCGTGATGCTAGTGTAGTTCCCCGCTCAAACCCGAGGGTTTACGACACCCTGTTTGAGAAAGTAGATGCTCTAACGTGTTTGAGTGAAGATATGAGAGGGGATCTCACAGATATTGGTGCACCACCTGAAAAAATATACAAGGTGCCAGTATGTATAGACACAGATAATTTTGAATACAAGGAACGACGATTAGGACCTGACGAACAACTTAATATTTTGACTGTAGCTAGGTTTGTTGAGAAGAAAGGGCTGCAGTATGCCATTGAAGCAGTTGCTAACTTGGACGTAGACAGGAAAATATCGTATACTATTGCGGGCGATGGACAGCGCCGAGAACAGCTGGAAGAACTTATTGAAGAATTGGACGTGAGTGACCGAATCGAACTTCTTGGCTGGCAAACTATGGAAGAGATTACACAATTAATGATGGACGCCCATCTGTTCCTTCTACCCAGTGTTACGGCTAAAAATGGTGACAAAGAAGGAACGCCTACGGTATTACTTGAGGCTCAGGCAGCCGGACTCCCTATTGTTTCGACAACGCATGCTGGGATTCCCGAAATAGTTGACGACGGCGATGCGGGCATTCTCGTTCCCGAACGTGATGCCATGGCAATCACAGATGCGCTGAGAGAACTCATTGAGCATTCGGAGCGTTGGCCCGAAATGGGTCGTGCAGGTGAGAAATATATTGAGACCCACCACTCTGTTGAAGTCGTTGTTGATGAACTACTTGATCTCTATCAAGCACTATAACGTGGAGTCAAGAAATTGAATTCGGGCCAAGCTAGGTGTCACCAACATGGCATCGGTTTCAAATACGAGAACATTGGAAATCGGAAGGCTGTCGAACGTGTCTTCAGAGAAGTAAAACGACGGACGATCAGTTCCTTGAACTGTTTCAGCGGGCCGAAGCAGAGACAGCCTATGATTGGCTTCGGTCATTCAGATTCGCATGGAATCAGCTTATCTGAACACGTATACAAGTGTGGCGAATGATTTATAGCCTATCTCTAAGAATAGAGAACAACTGCGGTACCGAATCAATGTTAATATGTATACTGAATACTACGTATGTATTCTAAGTATTAAACAATGAGCGGAGATATCGTTGTTTATACAGCTGTTTTTAATGACTATGACGTGCTTCTACAACCAGAGGTAACGCCTAGTAATGTTGATTTCATATGTTTTACTGATGAGAAAGACATCGCAAAAGGGGTTTGGGAACCCCATCTTATCAATGAGTATGAGATCTCGCCAAAGCTAATGAGTGGAAAAGTGAAAACTCTTCCTCATCAATTCTTTTCAGAGTATGATTATAGTGTCTGGGTTGACGGAAACATCCATATTATCGGAGATATTCGAAAAGTACTCAAAGAATGTTTACAAGATCAAGAGTCGAATATGGCTGTTCCTTCACATCCTAGACGGAGTTGTATATATGATGAAGCTGAGGCTTGTATTAGACTAGACAAAGCCGATCCAGAGAGAATCCGTGCACAAATGAAGCGATATCGGAATCTAGGATTTCCAGAGGAGTATGGGCTGAGTGAAACGAGAATTCTACTGCGGAAACACAACGAAGAAGAGGTTGTTGAGGCTATGGGAACGTGGTGGAAAGAATACAAGAAGGGCGCTGAACGTGATCAACTCAGCTTTGAGTTTGCCGCTTGGAAATGTGATTTTGAATATAAGAACTGGGTCGTGGACTATGAAAATTCAGAGTATTTTCGATTGTATCCTCATAAGATATCTAATGAACGCTTTGGAGATGTCTGGGAGTTATTATTACGAACTCAAGCAAAGCGATCAGGTACTTCGGCAAGGTTGTTAGAATTATCCCGAGGTGCTTTGGGTATATATGCAGACGAGGGATTGATTCCACTTTTAAGAAAGGCTTCCGACTTCCTGTGGAAAAATAAGCGGTAAATCGACGGTATTCAGGTGAAGATGAAGGATGAGAGGGCGCTTGTGTTTGAATGCCTATATAAAAACAACCCCTCAACAGCTGTTTGGAAAGAGTTGTATCCTCAAAACTAGACTCAAACGCTGAATCAGCGTCCAACCTCACCGTCCTTTCCTGCTAACGATCAATTTTGCAAGCGCTTTTTATGACGTGTATGGTAATCACACCTACCAGTCCCTGCGTATCTGCCCGTTTCAGTATGAGAAGCGGGCCGGTGCTAAGGACACCGACCCAGGGGCTGTCGAGAGGACAACCCATGCAAATCAACGCTGCTGACACAAATGAATCATTCGAACTGACGCATAGCACCGGACGTGATGCTGAGGCTGACCTGCTTGATACGCAGGTCCGCGGTGTCCACGTTCTTGAGGCAATCGAACAGAACGACGAGTTGCGTGACCGACCCGTCCAAGTTCTCTGCCCGAACTGTGGTGGGGAAGTCGAGCAGTACGAAGACGGGCTCCCGTCGTACGTGTCGTGGTTCAAGTCGCGGTGTTCGGACTGCGAGGTCGAACTGCGGCGGTGGAGCGCAGTCGCAGTCGATGCCGCGTACACTGAGATGGTGACGCCGTCAGAGCTGGTTGAACTCGTCCAAGCGTACTGGGATCGGCACCTATGGGACGGGATTCAGACTGCTGAGAACTGTCCCCGGACGCGTGAGTTCACCGAGGCGTACTCGAAGCGAGCGCAGGAGTACGGCTGGGAGTGGAGCCCGACATGTCCCCTGTGTCGACGGACGCTCGACGAACTCGGGATCAGCTGGTTGGACTACCATCATTGGCAGAAAGAGCCTGATGTCGGGATCTGCCTCTGTCGAAACTGTCACGACGACATCAACGGTGGGGACTGCGACACGAACGTGGACTGGCAGGCACGGAAGCTCGGGTTGAAGAACAAACACGACTTGCAGATCCTCAGGCTAGCTGCCCGGGAGCACTTGGTCGAGCCTGCGGCCTCGCTCGGTGCGTTCGCTGCCCGGCTCGTCGAACGGTATAATCTCATCCAGACCCCCGAGGCCGTTCGAACGATCATCGACCAGGCTCGGGAAAGCGACGAGGTGCAGTCCGTGATTGACCACGAACTCCCCGACTGTTCCACCCGATGATGTCGGGATTCACCGTCGAGTATTCGCCTGCGTACCGTCCTCGTCGTAGGATTCGATACGAACCGCACGACGACGGGGATGGGTACTGGCGGATCATCGAAGAGTGGGACGGCGACAGGTGGTGTGTCGAACGGCGAGAAACGATCACCGATGTCGCGTACGAGATTGATGCCGACCGGCTCTACTCTGAACCGGTAGGGTAATGCAACGTCTGACGTGCGGCAGACAAGTCTCTAAGAATGGGTGGTCAGGATTACTTACCTTTTTAACGCGCAGGTGGTTACGATTACGTACCACAAACTAGGCGATGCAACGCGCCTGAGAAACCACAGGTGCCCGGTCGAGGAGTCTGGTTTGGCAGCCCGCTCCTCGAACGGGTGTCCGTACCTGTGGTTTCTCGGCCCGGGAGCAAAAGTATTGCCCTTTCGTTAGGGCCACCTCTGCGCAACGGGCTGGCGTCAGTTGGCGTCGGGTGCAGGACACAGGTGAGTCATGAGTACACGCAAGCCCGACCCCGACGAGCAGACGTATTATCGACCCTCGCAAGCCGTGGAGATTGGCTACGAGAGCGAGGTGAAGACAGTAACCAACTTTACAAGCCTTTATGAGGATTCGTTCAGAATTCCGAGGCGACGCACACGCCAAGCTAAGGGAAACGTAACCGCACCGAGAAACCGAGAGAGTTGGACACCTCTGGTTTCTCGGGCAACTGAATTAAAGCTTGCCCTCTCGGCCAGCGGCAGCGCTGTCGGTCAGGCCCAGGGCAGCTGTCCCGCGCAACGAGTGTGTGCAGACAGCGTAGCCATGATTGCATTTGCCCACTTCGAGAGACCTCATCTCGGGGACCCAATCGCCCGCTCCGGCAGGGAAGCAGACAGTTCTACCCCTCTATCCGGCGCAGAGGGCGTACAGTCCCCACCGAGCCGTATCGTTTCGCCTACTGACGCCAGTTGGCCTCTTGCTGCCGACCACGTACTGCATCCGTTCTTTCGCGGTGAACGACAGCCCGTACCTCGCCTCACCAGATCGGAAGCCTGCGACAGCGAGGTGATCCGATGACCGGCGGGTCATCGCTCGATTGGGGCGGGCTGTACGAGGATACCCGGAAGTACCTCGGCATAAGCGAGGGGGAACCCGTCCCGGTTGCAGAACTTCGACTGCAGGCTGAAGCACTCGGATACTTCGGTGGCGATCTTCCCGAGGGGCATCCGAAGAAAGATCATGAACGGAAGCAGTTTGCTGGCGAACTTCGGCGGCAGACCGAACTGGTGCGAACCGGCGATGGTGTGAAGCCAGCTGAGTCTGACTCAGCCGCGACGCCGACAGCAGCGGGAAGCGACGAAGCCACCCCAGAACCAGATGGAGAGAAGTCGGCTGTCGAAGAGCGGGCGCGGGAAGCGTTCCGCGTCGCCATCGAGTACTTCCATGGGCAGCTTGACCGGACGATCCGTCCGCATACCGACGACGGTGACTACCCGGACCGGCCTACCACGGCGCGTGAATACTTCACCGACGTTCGCGGGTGGGACGACGAGACGCTCGCAGCGAACCAGCTCGGGTATGCGCCTGCCGGGTCAGGGCTCCTCGACCGGATGATCCAGGAAGGGTTCGACCGGGAGACCCTCATCGCTACCGGGCTGTTCAACGACCGTCTCGACCCGCTGTGGAAAGGCCGGTACGTGCTTCCGTACTTCGACGGTGACGGCGAGCCGGTGTACGCGATTGCTCGGACGACCGGGACGAAAGGCGGTGGGGCAGCCGGGTACGACGGCCACCCGCGCGACCATCTGGCCGGGAAGTACGCGAAAGTCCGGCACACTGACGACCGGGTTCCGTTCGAGGAGCCGATCTGGGGCGAGCACACGCTTGAAGACGGAGAGCCCGTCATCGTCGCGGAAGGGATTGCGGACGCGATCACGGCGCATGAACGCGGGTATTCTGTTCTGTCCCCAGTGGCGAAAGAGTTCAAGCGGAAGCATTTCGGGCCGCTGCTCGACGTGTTGGCGGCGCACGATGTTCCAACGGTCTACGTCATCGCTGACAACGACCCGGTTGGCTTCGGTGAAGTCTCCGAATACGACGGTGACGCTGACCGGATTCGAGATGCTGTCACGATTCCGCCGACCGCGCCGGGGATCGGTGGAGCGCTCCGCACGGCAAGTTACCTCGAAGACCACGACGTGACGGTTCGGGTAGCGATGCCGCCTGCACAGCTCGGTACGAAGGCCGACCTCGACGAGTACTTGCAGGACTGGGCGGAGACGCCGGCGGCGCTGATACGGAGTGCCCGTCCGCCCGAAGCGTTCGCCGGATACGAGGCTGCAACGCGACAAACCCGTGACCGGGCAGCAACTGGCGACGCTGACTGGGACGACAATAAGAACGATGACGGCGACGCCGGGGGCGGGTACCGGTCGGCTCTCTGGGAACTCGATCTCGGAGATCTCCTGAACGCCAGTCAAGGTGATCGCGGGAAGAACCCGCTCGGCCACGTGGGCGACTCGGAGAACTACTTCGTCATTCGTGAAGGCGAGTCCGGCGACCTGGTCGCGCGTGACTACAAGCGCGATGTCGTGTATAACGCGCTCACGTACCTGCTGGTTGACGCCAGCGAACGGTCAGTTACCAGTCCTGAAGGCCATCTGTCTGACCGCGATGTCTGGGTTGCGTGGAAACAGGCCCGGGACCGCGGTGACCTGAAATCCGGGGACGCTGTTCCGTACCGAGCGTTGTTACACATCGTACGCGCGCGTGACCTCTGCGATGAACACCGAATTCCGGACTCGACCGATGACAGTCTCCCGGCAGCCGCGTATAACGCAGCGCTGGAGTATGTCGAAGAGACGGTTGGAGACCCTGGTCGAGAACCGGTCGAACCCGGCAGTCGGAACCATCCGGACGAAGTCGATCCGACAACGCTGGAGCTCACGCTCGATGCTGAAGTCGCCTGGCGGGCAGCCAGAACTGTCACACCTGACGATCTTGATGAAGACGCTGAACGCGAATTGAGTCTCCCGACGAGCGACGGGAGCTGGGTGTGTCCGGTCACAGGTGACGTGGTAGACATCGTCCGGGCGGTCGCGCTCGAAGAAAGGTTGATCGAGCAAGGTGACGAGCGACTCGTTGATGGCGTCTACGATGAAGCGTACAGAATCGCGCGAAACCGGTACGGTGCGCCGCTCCCGCAGTACGTATCGCAGGCGACGGCGACCGACAACTGGAACGTCATCCAGGGGGCTGTTTCGCAGCTAACTCATTACCATCTCTCCGAAGTCGAATCCGAAGTGACCGGCGACGGAAGCGGTGATCCCGATGTGGTCGCTGAACTCGATCCGTGCTGGGAAGAGTCGAACTCGGGACGACGCATCGTTGCCTTCCACAGCGGCGCGTTTTACTGCCGTGAACACGAGCGCGTCCTCGACCCGTTACGGTTCATCGCGCTTGAAGAAGGCCTGATCAATCACTGTGACGACTCGCTCACAGGCGAAGACTTCCGACAAGCGTACCACGTCGCCCGCGAACAACGCGGTGCGCCGCTTCCCGAATGGACTGTCGGAGATCCCGACCACATCCCGGTGCTTCCGCCAGCGGAAGACCTTCTCGGAGAGTTCACAACCGATACCAGCGCGCTCGATGAGGCCCGCAGTGATGTCGAGGCGCTGTACCGCGACCTCGCAGACGACCGTTCACAGGCGAATCTTCTCACCGCGCTCCCGGCGCTCGGGAAAACCACGTCGGTCGTGAAGAACGCGACCGACCACCCTGCTCTGTACCTCGGAGCACGGCACGAGTTAATGGATGAAGTCGCCGCGAAAGCTGAAGACTACGGGCTGTCTTGGATGCATCTCCCGATTTTCGCTGAAGACGGCGTTGATGAGATGGCTGTTCACGACGCTGTCCGGCTCGTCCGTGAAGAAGGGAAAGACATCCTGCAAGACCGGGATGAGCTTGTTGAACGCATCGATGTGGATCTTGAAGACGATGAAGATGCTGACGACAGCGAGGTTCATGTTGAGGGCGACGACGATGACATCGAGTTGGATCGCGGGAGTTGCCCGACAGCCAACGGCGAGCACGGCGATGCGTGGGCGCTTGCTGTTCACGCTGCGCGAGCGCTGGGTCATTCGCCTCAAGAGCTCCACACCCATGCGAAGGCGCTGTTCGGAGAGGACCTACCCTGTCAAGACGACGGGCATGACTGCCCGTATTCGCTGGCGTGGGAAGCGGTCACTGATCCGAAAGCGCCGAAGGACCTGCTGATCGGCCATTACGGCCATGGCCATGTCGCGGGCGCGCGTACCTACTACGAGCGCGAGAACGACCGGACTGAGTTGGAGCCGCGAGTCGTTGCTATCGACGAGTTCCCAGGCGGCGCGTTCGAAGAGCAGTTCGGTGAAGCCTTCCTCGATCACGCGACGTGGCTTGCGCGGTCGCTTCATTCCGACGTTGAAGACCGGCAGGATCTATTCGAACAGGATCTCTGGAACGACGACGCCGTCCGTGGATGGCTAACCGGGACTGTTACTGACGACATCCCGGCGTTCGAACAGGCGGCTACCCGACTCGATGCGCTTCACGATGCCCTGGAAGTCTTACACGCAGCAGAACGGTTCTTAGAGGCTCGTACCGAGACGGTTGCAGACCTCGGGCTGACAGACGCGTTAAAAGCGGTTACGCGGCTCCACCCGACGTGGGACGTAGACGCTGTCAGCGCTACCCGAGAACGACTGCAAACAGCCATCGACGACGCGAGACAGAACTCGAACGCCAACACGGCGGTAGTGGACGAAGTTGAAGAAGACGTTCTCACCGGGCTGACAGACTTGCTATTCCCGTTCCAAACGATAGACGACCAGCAGTTACTCGCGGAGACGCCACCAGCCTGCCTCAAAGGCGACCTCGCCAGCATGTTTGATCAGGCTGTGAACGCCTTCGAAGCCAACCGTGAGGGGGCGGCGGAACTCGTGCAGGCGACGCTGACCGCTGTTGAAGGCGGAGAAGATGGGTGTCGGGAACTCGCTATTCACGCCCGCGACGGATACGCTCACCCGAAAGCGTACCTGCTGCTGTACGGGACGATAGCTGACGATGACGCCGTGACGGAGCTAACCACCGACGCGTTCGGATTCGACCTCGATAGCGACAGCGGAACGAACGTGAAGCAGGTCCGTCTCGGACGGAACACGGTACTGGTTGATCGGAATCATCACGGCGCGCTGATCCATGAACCGCCAGAATTCACCGCTCGAAACGGACAGCGGAACTCAGTAATCGGTCTCGACGCAACAGGCCGTGAGCACCTGTGGGAACTCGCTATCGGGCAAAACGTTGAACGGCGCGATATTCACGAGACGCCGCGAGCACGCCGAGAGTTCCTACAGCAGACGCTGAACCTACAGGTTGTACAAACGACGCCGCATACGAAAACCTACGAGGGGAGTACGAAAGGTAAGAACTTCGACGGCGACATCGCCTTGGTTCGAGCCGTCGCAGAAGAGTACGGCGCAGGGCGGTTGCGACGGGATACCCTCACGTCAACGTCGAAACCCGGGGTGATCACTACGAAAGTCGTTCGGCAGGAAATCGAAGACGAGATCGAGGACGACATCAGCGCGATAGATCACTACGGGAACGTGACCGGGTCGAACGCTATGGGCGAGTTGAATCTCGGCGTCGTACTCGGGTGTCAGCACTTCGGAGACTACACCGTCGAAAAATGGGCAGCGCTCGCGGGGGAACAGGTGTCACGAACCGGACGCGGTGAAGCCCTCGACTACGGCTGCCCAACCGGGAATACGTACCTGAAGCATATGCGTCAGGACCAGACCTTGCAATCGATTTTGCGGTTCGGGCGTGACGAGGAAGGCGCAATCGTGTTCGCTCATACCGCAGCGCTGCATGAAGATCTCCCCGTCGTTGGAGACGGAGCTGTCGTGCGAGCGTTCTCTGAAAGCACGCAAGAAGTCGCCCGGGCCGCCCAGCAGTTCCGCGATCAAGAGTTCACCGTGAGCGATCTTGTCGACACAGTCGATTGCTCGCGCCGGACGGTGAGACGAGTTCTCGCAGAACTCAGTGAAATGGGATACCTAGAACGACACGACGCAGGTGAAGGGCTGGCTAACGAGTATCACACTATCGATGAGCCCGGCGTTGGAGACGTGGAGCTCCCGACAACCGATGCGCCTGGACCTCAACCCGGGGGGACGACCAACCCGGACAGGATACCTTAGAACAATATTATACGTGGTTTGTCCGGGTTCCCTCACCGCAAGACGAAGATAGGTCCCAACATGGAGTGGGAACAGCAACCCTTCCTGCTCCAGATGAGATCACAACTGGTCCGCCCCCCGGCTAGCAGTACTCACTGCCGCTTCAGCCGGGTACCGAGAGGCGGTGCGAACAGCGGTTGCTTTCTCGGTAGGTGCTTGAACGGCTACTTGCCACGATTTTAACCAACAGTGGGATTACGATTTCCCGTTGTTGGTTAAGGTTCTCTCGTTGCGGGTTTACTGGTTCTCGTTACCGCCTACTGGCGCGGGCCAGATGTGAAACTCTCGAACTACGATATGGTCGTGCTGTGAGTCCGCGTTGCAGACTGTGAATATGAAAAATAGCCATTTTCTATGAAGTCATGTATTCACTACATAGATACTACCGCTGAGAGCTTGAAATTCTCCAGTTAGCGGGGTAACTTTCCAACCATTTATTTAATTGCCCCTATGAAGTAACTTTGCTAACATGCCAGGAATGACCTACAACCCGCTCGGCCTCTCGGGCCAGCGGGACGAGAACGGTACGTTCAGAGCAGCACCGGACTCACAGTATATCCGGTTCCGTGAGACCGCGAAGGACGGCGATGTCCTTGATGAACTCATCGGCCTGACACTCACCTCGACCGGTATCCGAGCAGCAGCGATGGCTCACATGAAGCCGTCGTGGTGGCGTAACGGACCGAACGAGCGACCGCACCTTCAGATCCCCTACGGGGAGATATGCGAGCTCGGTTCGGGCAACGGGAGCGGCGGAGACACAAGCCGGGAAGGCGTCCCGTGTTTCCATTGCCGGAACCGGGCAGACAAACGGTGGGCCCCCGCCGGTGCGGATTTCACGCCGAAGTCCGAGGCAGGTGTCCGACCGATTCCGGTTCGGGATGACGACACGATCCACATCTTGAACAGTTACTTCGACCTCTACGAGAACGTCACGTCGCAAGGGACGATCACTAATCGAGTGAAAGGCATTGCCGACCGGGCGGGTTTCGAGCGACGGGTAGTTGCGCACGATCTCCGCGACACGTACGGTACGCTGCTGGCGAAGAAAGACTTCGGACCCCACAAGATCAAGACCCTGATGGGGCACGCGAACCTCGAAGAGGCGATCAAGTACATCAAACTCGCTGGAGAAGACGTGCAAGACGAATATGATGATAAGTGGTGACCCGCCTGAGGACCTCAGCGAACGTCAGCTGCTACTCTACCCAGGCGAGCAGTCACTCCCGCTCCTCGACGAAGGTATAGACGCGTTCAGGAAGGCCAGTCGAGAAGGCGACCACAAGGATCGCCTCATCGGAGAAGGGATGCTCTTGACCGGGCTGAAACCCGGGACGTTTGCCCATATGACTGAGGAGTGGTTGGAACGAGAAGGAGATCGGCTCTTCGTCCGGATTCCAGGCGATAAGGTCGAATGTGTCGTAAGTCCTGGACGTCGAGGTCGAACAACAAGTGGCGGCGGGTTGCCGTGTAAGGACTGTAAGCGGTTGAGAGATGGCTACTGGACGCTGAACGGGACGCTGCAACCACGGAGAGTTCCGGTACCGGAGCCTGGGTTTGCGCGCTTCATAGAGGCGTACTTTGCTACACACGACCGCGTCTGTACCCCTGGAACAGTGAATCATCGCTTGGGGAAGATCGGTGAACGGGCTGGCTTTGAGAAGACCGTCTCGGGGAGCAATCTTCGGATGACATTCGGGAAGATGCTGGCAGAGAAAGGTTTCAAGAGCGATGTCATCCGTCGTGTGATGGGTTTCCGAGATAATAACCAAGGCAAGGCAATGACCCAACGGTATTTCATTCTCTCAGAAAAACACGGGAACCCGGTCTATCACTGTGAAAAAGAAACGGTCTCCGGAGCCCCTTGCGAGCGCGAAGTTTTCTTCCCGGATCGGACGTGCTACCTTCATGACCATGAGTCGTAGTCGTTCGGTTGGAACGACTTCACGAAGGCCTGAAAACTGAGTTTACCAGCGTATAAGACCATCAGCGAGTGTCAACTATATATGAGGGAACGGCAAGCTAGGGCGATCAACGCCCCGCACGTTTGGATCGCACGACTCACCGGATCAGTCAGTGATTACACCGGATTTTGTAGCCGCCGAACAGCTCGACGCTGGGTCGAAGAACGTATCGAGACGGACAGCGACAACGCCGGCTGGACGATTGGTGAGTCAGTCGATACGTATCACGTCCCGGATCGCCCGGAAGTGGGACGCGTAGAACTTCTCGTCGTTAGTGATGCGACGGCGATTATACACCAAGACATATAAAACAAATAACTGTTCAGGCGATTTGCTTTCATTTGTTCTTCCAAGCACCGCTAAGAACATCGCTCACCGCTTCCGCTGTTTCCGACGCATCAATATGCGAGTAAGCATCGTGAGTCGTTCGGATAGACTCGTGACGCAACGCTGACTGCGCGAGCTCAGCCGATTCCCGGTAAAGCAAGTCCCCCAATCCTCGTCGAGCGCCGTGTGGTTTCAGATACCCGCCTTCAACATCGATTTCAGCCTGTTCACACAACCGTTTCATCAACGTTCGTGCCCCTCGAACTGTGATAGCAGGCGGCGATATATCGTGTTCGCGGAGAATCTCTTTCGGCGGTTGATCGTCTAAGAGCGATTCAGTTGCTGAGTCTTCCCATCCACGCTCTCGAAGTTCTCTTCGAATTGTTCTGTACAGCGACGGGACGTGTGCCGTCGGAAATACAGGCCAGTCGTTTGAAGCGGGCTGCTGCACGTCGTAGTGACGACGAAGATGGTCCTGGGCTTGAGACGGGAGCTGAGCGTACTCCCACTGTTGATTTTTCCCGAGGACGCGTAACGCTCCATTCTCCAAATCGACGCGTCCCCACCACAATCCCTGTCGCCCATCTCGGTCATCTTCGGTGTCACGACAGATTTCTGCGCCCCGCACACCAGTCGATGCCAATAGCGAGACCAACGCCCGGTTCCGGATGGGAATCGCTGCTGCGTCCATTCCCCGCCATTGAGGCTTCATCGATACGCTGGGATAGGTGTGCGAACAACGCTTGGACATCTTCGGGCGTCCAGAATTGCCGATCCGGTTCGGTCGTGTTTTCGGGGAGTTCTTTCGTAGCTCTCGTAGCCGCAGCAGGATTCGTGTCGATCAGCCCATCTTCAACAGCCCAACTGAGACAGGCTCGGACTGTCGCATAGTATGTGTTCGCAGTCGAGGCAGCGAACTCGCCATTCCGGACCCGCTTACGGAGTTCCTGCGCGTATGCCCGCATCACGCCGTCGTCGATCTGCTCTAATCGAGACCACCCTTGGGTTCAAGCCACGTAACCCACCGTCCAAGCGCTGCTGAGGCGAGTCCTCGGTAGTTCCCCCGCTTGCCCCTTAGCCTTCGCTTCCAGTAACGCTCTACAACCCGTCAATGCGGGCTTCGGACGTCTGTCCGGTCGTGTGGTC